>CAMPKJ010000064.1 GCA_946887105.1 uncultured Acidobacteriota bacterium
GACGTCGAGCAAGACGTTCGCGATCCAGGCATCGGACTGCTTCGCCGCGGCGATGCCGTTCACAGAGACGCTCACCGCATCGGCGGCGAGGACGCGCACATCGACGCGGTCGCCATCGATGGTGGTGCCGTTCGCAGGCGCGACGATCGACAGCTGCGGACCGGAGCGATCGATCGTGAAATGGCGCGTGACCGTGTTCGTCTGGCCATACGCGGAATCGGTCGCCGTCGCGATGATGGTGTGCGCGCCGTCCTGCGAGACGCTGCTGCCGGAGGTGAACGGCGCACCGTCGAGCGTGGCCGCGGCGGTGACGCCCTGTTCGAAGAGGCGGATCTGCGGTGCAATCGCGCGCGTGAAAACCGCGCCCTCGATTATCGCCTCGCCGCCTTCGACGATCTCGACCAGCGGTTTCGCGGTCTTGATGCCGAGGAGGTATGACGCGCGGCCGGTGTGGCCGGCGCGATCGATGACTTCCAGCGCGAGCTCGTTCACGCCTTCGGCGAAAACGTTCGGGATCGTGAACGCGCCATTCGCAACCGGCACGATGCGGTCGCCGAGACGCACTTCGAGCGCGTCGCTGTCGACCGTACCGCTGAGCGACACCGGAACCTCGGTCACCTTCGCGCCGCTTGCAGGCGCAAACGTGAGGAAGCGCGGCGGCGTGAGATCGATCGCGAACGTATACGAGCGCGTGGCTTCGTTCCCCGCGCAATCCGTCGCAGTCACCACCACCGTATGCGATCCCTCGGCCGCAATCGCGCTGCCGCTGGTCCACGGCTCGCCGTCCAGTGTGGCGGTCAGCTCGCCTTCGTTCGCACGCGTGAAGAGCGTGAGCGCGCGTCCAAAGACGTCGGCGCTCTCGCTGAATTCGATCGAGGGCGAGGTGCGATCGACTGTGATCGCGGCCTGCTCCGTTGCGACATGCCCAACGGCGTCGGTTGCTTCGACGAGAATCGTCTTCCGCCCCTCGGCGCCGAGGGCGATGCTCGCCGTCCATTCGAGACTGGAGATGGTCGCGCTTGCGCTCGTGTCGCCGATGCGCACGACGACGCTCTGCACGCGCGGATCGAAGACCGTGCCGCGCAGTTCGAGCGAGTGCGCACGCGTACACGACGGCACGGATTGCAGCGTCACATCGGGCGCGCGCGTGTCGAGCACGAGCGTGAACGGCAGCGAGGACTGATTGCCGGCGCGATCGATGCCGGCGACCGCGATCGCGTTCTCCCCTTCCAGCAGCGTGAGCGCGATCGAGAACGTGTGCGCCGCGCCATCGACGATTGCACTCGCACCGTTCACCGTCACCGTCACGGCGTCATCGCTGCCGCCGCTGAGCGTGACGTCGCGCGACGTCAGCAGCTGTCCGGCGGTGTGCGATGTGATCGCGAGCAGAGGACCGGTCGTGTCGATCGTGAACGCGAGCGGGCCGGCGATGCTCTCGTTGCCGAGGGCGTCGGTCACTCTGATGGTGATGGTGTGAGCGCCGTCGATCGCGTACGGCTGCCCGAGGTCGTATGCGGCGCCGTCGATGGTCGCGGATTTCGTCAGCGACGTGAGATCGGTGACGGCGGCGTCGAACACGACCGGCCGCGCGAAATGCGTTCCGGCGACGAACGGCGCCGCGCTTTCGAGAACCTGCACGACCGGCGCAGTCGCGTCGAGCGTGAAGTGCACCGTCTGCTCCGTGCGATTGCCGGCCGCGTCTTCGGCGACCGCAATCAGCGTGTAGATGCCATCGGCGCTGATGGTGGTGCCGGAAACGAATGCCACTCCGTTCAACGTCGCGGTGACGCCTGGCGCGGGATCGGTGTCATCGCTCGCGGTGAGCACCGGCGTGACCGGCACCTTGAACATCGCGCCGTCCGCGATCGAGATCGTGAGCGCCGGCGCGGTGTTGTCGATCACGAACGTCACGGGCGCCGTCGTTCCGCCGCATGCGCTGACGATGACCGAGACGCGGCCGCCGGTGAGCGTTTGCGGTAACTTCACCGACAGCTCGCTCGCGCTGATCCACGTGACCTCGGTCGCCGCAACGGAGTCGAAGCGCACCGTCGTGCCGCCCGGAACGAAGCCGGTGCCGAACACGCGCATCTCCGAGCCCGCCGCAACCGCGCCGGACGGACTGAACACGCCGGTCACGCGCACTTCCGGACAGAGCCGGCGAATGGCGTCGTTGTCTTCGTCGGCGACGTAGATCGCGCCCGCTACCGCGAGACCGATCGGGTCCTTGAACTGTGCGATGGCCCCGTCGCCATCGACCTCGCCGTTCTTCCCCGTGCCGGCGATGGTGGTCATCGTGGGCGGCGTGGTGCTCAGGTCGATCCGGCGGATGAAGTCGTTCTCGGAATCGGAGACGATCAGGTGGCCCGCTTCATCGACGCCGATGCCGCTGGGGCGAGTCAGGACGTTCGCATTGACATCGGCACCGTCGTCCGGATCTTCGTCATCGCCGGTGAGCGGGAACGCCAGCACGGTCGTGAGCTGGCCGTTGCTGATCTTCTTGATGGCGTTGTTTTTGGTGTCGGCGACGTAGAGCGTGAGTCCATCGGCAACGATGCCGCGCGGTGCGTTGAACGTGCCTGCGATGGTCGTGACCGTGCCGTCGACGAGCAGTTTGCGAATGCGATCGTTCTTGCGATCGGCGATGTAGATCGCGCCGTCGCTGGCCACCGTGATCCCCTCGGGCGCGTTGAACTCCGCCGCGGTTCCGACGCCATCCGCGAAACCCGACTTGCCGCTGCCCGCGAGCGTCGTGACCGTGCCATCGAGCGCGACGCGGCGGATGGTGTGATTGCCGGTGTCGGAGACGTACAGCACGCGCCGCACCGCGTCGAACGCGAGGTTGCGCGGGCGCTTGAATCCGCCCGCGAGCACCGAGACGACGCGGGCGGGCGTGACGAGCTTGATCTGGTCGTGCTGTTCGTCGGCGACGGCGACCGTGCCGTCCGGAAGAATGACCGCCGCACCATTCGGATGTTTGAAGACCTCGTTCTGCGTTTGCTTGCCGCCGGCGAGCGTCGAAACGACGTAGCGCGGGGCGCTCGAGACGGTGAACGGCAGCTCGCGCACCAGCGTCGCGCCGAGGGTGATGCGCACGTTGCCGCTCGTCGCCAACGCGGGCACGGACACTTCGATGAAGCGATCGCTGCGCTGCAGCACGGTCGCGGAGATCGCGTCGAATGCGACGGCGAGACTCGGATCGGCGAGTCCGCGTCCCGTGACCAGCACGCGCGCGCCCGCGGGTGCGCTGGATGGTACGAGCTCGCGCACCACCGGCTGCGCCGCCAGATACGACGGCAACAGCAACGCGAGCAGAACGAACGCTTTCTTCATCATCGCTCCGGCACTCCGGTTCTGCTCAGCGGCAGCAGCGACGGCTGCTGACTCCACACCTGCACTTCGGCCAGTCCGAGTCCGGTGCTTCCGGTGACGTGCACGCGGACGTAGCGGCCGCGCTGGCCGACCGGATAGCCGAAGATCGTCGGCGCTGTCGCGGAGAAGTACGCGCGCACGGTCGGCTGGAGCAGGATTTCCTCGAGCGTGCCGATCATCGGGTCGTCGGACACGAGCACGTAGTAATTGGTCAGCGGCGACGTGCAGCAGGACTTGAAGACCGAGATCGTGGAGATCTCGCGCAACGCGCCGAGGTCCACCTGCCACCACGGGCGCGGCTCGAAGTTCGTGAGCGGGTTGTTGGACAGCGAGCCGTCGACACTGGCCTCGGCGCCATTGGCGTTCGTCGACGTCGACGACTGCGCCGCCGCGCGGCCGATGGCGAGATTCGCGTGCGCCGCGCTGGCGGGCGCCCAGATCTCCACCTCTTGCAATTGGATCGTCGTCGTGCCTTCGGGCTGGATGCGCACGTAACGCCCGGCAGCATGAAGATTGAAGAACGAGAACTCGGACTTCAGGCGGATGGCGATCGGAGCCTGCGCCTTCGCGCCGGCCAGATCGTCCGGCAGCGCCGAGTCGGAGATGAGCAGCCAGAACGGCGCGAGATTCGAAAGCGGATCGTGGATCTGCAGTGACTCGATGGCCTGACGCGTGCCGAGGTCCACTTCCCAGAACGGCTGCGGCGTGAAGGACGTGCTGTTGGAGGTCGTCAAGACTCCGTCGACGGCCAGTGCCGCGTCGGTGCCCGACGACTGAAGCGCGGCCTTGCCGCGCGCGATGTTGATGCGCGGAATGCGACCGGAGCGATCGAACCACGCCTGCCCGTCGAAGAGCGCGAACGCGGCGCCGGCGGCCGAACGCCCTTCCATGAATACCTGCTCGGCCGGCACCTCCAGGCGCACCCATTTCCCGAGCTCGGGAAGCGGTCCGACGCGCATGCGGCCCGACGAGCCGTCGCTGCCGGCGGTGATCCTGTTGTCGCCCCAGTACGCGCGGTGCTCCCACGACGAGCCGTCGTACCACTGCAGCATCACTTCCTTCGGCGGATTGCACGGATCGAGATAGACGTAGCCGAAGAGGAGATCGCCGCGCGCGACCGGCATCTTCTCGATCGCATTCTCGAAGAGGTGCTCGTGCCAGCCGGTGGCCAGCGGCTCGCGATGCGACGCCGACCCGCTCGCGGACTGCGTGGTGTCCCATTGCTCGAAGGGCGGATCGCCGGCGGCGCCAAGCGGCAGCGCGTCGTCGAACCAGACGATCTCGTGCGGATTGAAGGCGGGCGGCGGCGCGGTATCGATCGCGCACGCGCTGGTGCCGATGGCATCGAACCATGCCTCGCCGTCCTGCGTCGCGATGGAGAGCTCGGTGATGCTCATGCTGCCGGTGATGCCGAGCGAATTCCCAAGGATTTCGAGGCGCACCCACTCCCCTCCTCGGGGCAGCGCGCCGGCGATGGTGTGCGCGATGGTGGGCTCGATGCGGCTCTCGCCCCACGACGCGCGGTACTGCGTGGTTCCGCCCTTCCAGCTCACCACGATCTGGCGCGGCCGGTTGCACGGATTCACGAGCGCGTACAGCGCGAGGCGATCGTTGGGACCGGCCGTCAACCCGGTCGCGCCGGTGACTGCGAACGTGTGTACGCCCGCGCCGGCGAGACGAATCGAGGATGTGCCGCGCGCCGCCTGCGCCGTGTCGAATGCGCCGTCGCCTGTCTGCGCCGCACCGGACGGGAGCGAGTCATCGAGCCACGTTGCATCGAGTGCGATCGACGCAGGCGGCGCGACCGTTGCCAGCGCGTTGCAGTGCGTGACGGTCGCGTTGCGCGTCAGCGTGACGCCGTACGCGGCGGTGATCGCAACGATGGCAGTCGCGTTCTGTGGGTACGTGCCGATCGTGAATGCCGCGGAGGTCGCGCCTTCGGGCACGATCACGGACGGCGGCACGGTCGCGAGTTGCACGTCCGAGGTCGAGAGCGAAACGGATGCACCACCGGGAGGTGCGGGCGCGCCGAGCGTGACCGTGCCGTTGATGCTCGTGCCACCTTCGACGCTCGCGGCATCGAGTGCCAGCTCCGCGAGTGTGCTCGTGGCGGCGAGCAGCGTGAGCGATGTCGCGCGCGAGACCGTCGACGAGGTCGCGGTGAGCGTGATGGTCGTATCGGCGGCGACGTTGTTCGTGGCAACGTTGAATGTCGCGGAGGTTGCGCCGACCGGAATGGTGACCGTTGCAGGGACGGCGGCGACATCCGGATCGGAGCTGCCGAGCGCGATCACTCCGGCGCCGGCGACCTTGACCGGATACAGCATGCGCACGGTGCCGGTCACGTTCGTACCGCCGGGAACGATCGAAGACTGCACGGCGATCGAAGCGAGATCGTCGACCGCCTGCAGCGTGCCGCTGACGGTGATGGTCGCCGACCGCGCCTGCAGCGCGTACGAGTCGATGGCGTACAGCGTGAACGTGTCACCGACCTGACCGACGACCTGAATCGCGAACGAGCCGTCGCTGGCGGCAGTCGCCGTCGCAGTCGTGCCGGTGCGCACGTTCGTGGCGGTGAGCACGATCGGCTTGTGCAGATCGGTGACCGCGCCGGCGGTGCCGTGGACGAGATCGGCGCTGCCGCTGCGCGTGGCGATCAGCGACTCGTTCAGCACCGGTGCGTCATTGATGGTGATGCTCGAATTGAAATCGAGGTCGCGCACCGCGCGCAGGTCGTCGAGCGATTCCACGATGGCGTTGCGCTGCTTCCAGTTGTCGAAGAGATAGACGCCCCGCCAGCGATCGCCGGCCGCGACATCGACGTTGGTCCCTTCGAACGTGAACGACTTCCCGTTCACCGAGGCGATGCGCCACGTGCCCTTCAGCGCGCCGCCGGGCGCGAAGATGTCCACCCAGTGACCGGCGAAGTACGCGGGGACGTCGGTGGTGCGATCGGTCACGACGGTCGCACCGCTCGTTCCCGCGATGGCGTTGCCGTCGCCGAGAGACGGAAGCTGCGTGACGTGATTGCGCGCTAGGGTGCCGTTGTCGACGGTGACGTCGCCGTACGTCGACTGCGGGTTGAAGACGAAGATCGTGCCCGCCGCACCGGCGCGCGTGGCGCTGTTGGCAGTTCCCGCGCTGGCGCGCGTGAGCGGCAGCACGCTGGCCGGATCGGTGTACGCGATCGAGATCGCGCCGCCGCCGCCGCTGCCGTTCGTGCCCTGCGTTGCGGCTCCGCCGCGCGCGTCGATGGTGCCGCTGCCGGTGATCCTGTTCGCGGTGATGCGGATCGAGCCGCCGGCGCCGCCGCGCGCCGTCGATTCGCCGGTTGCCGCGACAGTGCCGTCGACCTGCAACATGCCGGCGTTGATGCGGAGCACGCCGCCGCCGATACCGTTGGACTGACCTCCGCCGCCTGCTTCCGCGGGACGAACGATGCTGCCGAACGTGCTGCCGGAGGTGCTGACGCCGCCGCGCCCGAGATGGCTGCCGCCCGCCGCCGTGCCGGACGCCGTCGCGCCGGGATAGGTCTGCCCCGCCGCGTATCCGCGCGCCGAGGCGTCGATGGTCCCCTTGACGATCAGCGCGTTCTTCACGTCGATGGTGAGACCGCCGCCGGTTCCGGAGTTGATCTTCTCGTGCGTCAGCACGGCGCCCGCGTTCACGGTCATGGAGTCGGCGACGACAGACTTCGCTACGACGCGGCCGTTGACGATTACGTTCCCGCCGGTGATCGTCGCGCGCATCGGCAGCTCTTCGGTCGTCCCGCCGTTCAGGACCACATCGCCGGTCACGCGGATCGGATCGACGCTGTCCATGCGCGACGCGTTCATCACGCGCACGTTGTCGAAGCGATACACGCCCTGCCACGCGTCGCCCGGCTGGAGGGCCGCCGACGATTCGAGCGTCACGCTCTTGCCGCTGACGGTCTCGATGCGCCACGTGCCGATGAGCGTTCCGCCGCGCGTGATCTCGATCCAGTGACCGATGAAGTACGCCGGCACGTCGGCGGCGCGATTGGTGACCAGCGTTGCGCCGCTCGTACCGTTCTGCGCAATGCCGCTGCCGAGCGACGGAAGCTCGGTCGTGCCCGGAGTGCTGGCCGTTCCGTTGTCGATGGTGAGATCGCCGAACGTCGACTGTGGACCGCGGATGTACGTCGATCCCGCGCCACCGCGCAGCGACGTCGATCCCGCGCCCGTGGCGTGCTGCCAGGACGGCACGTTGCTGTCCGGATCGTCGTACTCGATGGCGATTGCGCCGCCGCCGCCGGTTCCGCCATCGCCCGGAACGCCGCCACGCGCGTCGATCGTGCCGCTGCCTTCGATCTTGTCGACGGTGATCCAGATCGATCCGCCCGCGCCGGCGCGCGCGGTCGACCCGCCGGTCGCGGCGATCGCGCCGTCCACCTGCAGCGTTCCGGCGCGGATGCGGAGAACCCCGCCGCCTGTGGCATCGAACTGCCCGCCGCCCGCTTCCGCGGGACGGTAGACGCTGCCGAACGTGGTTCCCGACGTGTGATTGCAGCACACGCCACCGCGGCCGATGTGGCTGCCGCCGGCGAATCCAACCGATCCGGTCGCACCCGGATACGTCTGATTGAGGGTGTATCCGCGCGCCGTCGCATCGATCGCGCCTTTGACGATCAGCGCGTTCGTCACATCGAGCGTCAGACCGGCGCCGATGCCCGATCCGATGGTCTCGTGCGTCAGCACCGCGCCGGCGTTCACGGTCATGGAGTCGGCGGCGAGCGTCTTCAGCGCCACGCGACCGCTCACCACCGCGTTCGAGGCCGTGATCGCCGCGCGCAGCACCTGTTCGTCGGTCGTTCCGGCGGCGAAGACGACGTCGCCGGTCACGCGGATGGGATCGACGCTGTCGACGCGCGATGCGTTCAGGACGCGCACGGTATCGAAGCGATAGACGCCTTGCCACGTGTCGCCGGGCTGCACGAGCGCGGACGCGTCGAGCGTCACGATCTTGCCGCTGGCGCTTTCAATGCGCCATGTGCCGATCAGCGTTCCGCCGCGCGTGATCTCGACCCAGTGACCGGCGAAGTACGCCGGGACGTCGGCCGTGCGATCGGTGACGAGCATCGCGCCGGCCGTTCCGCTCTGCGCCGTTCCGTTGCCGAGCGACGGCAGCTCGGTGAACGTGCCTTGATTGCTCGCCGTTCCGTTGTCGACGATGAGATCGCCGAACGTTGACTGCGGACCGCGGATGAACGCCGACCCCGCGCCGCCGCGGTTGGATGCCGAGCTCGCGCCGCTGGCGTGCAGCCAGGACGGCAGGACGCTCGCCGCATCGGTGTATTCGATGGCGAGCGCGCCGCCGCCGCCGCTCGGACTGCTCGATCCAGGTCCACCACGCACGTCGATCGAGCCGCCGCCTCCGACTCTGGCGGCAGTGATCCAGATGGATCCGCCCGCGCCCGCGGGATTGGTCGAGCCGGCAGCGGCGATCCTTCCATCGACGTGCAGCGTCGCGGCCTGGAGGCGCACCACTCCGCCGCCGGTACCGACGTATCCGCCGCCGCCTGCTTCCGCGGGGCGATAGACGCTGCCGAATGTCGTTCCCGAGGCGTTGTTGCAGCACGTGCCGCCGCGGCCGATGTGGCTTCCGCCCGCGAATCCAACGGACCCGATTGCGCCCGGGTAGGTCTGACCTGCCGCGTAGCCGCGCCCGCTCGCATCGATCGATGCATCGCACGCGACGTACAGCTCGCGCGTGGTCCTGATGTCGAGTTTCTCGCCGGCGAGATGTTCGATCCTGCCGCCGAGGACGATCAGGCGATCGAAGGTGTGCGCACCGCGAATGGTGACCGTTCCGCTCTGCACGATCACGGTCTTGTTGTCGTAGCTCGTGTTCGAGGCGTCGATGGTGAGGTTCGCGACGATCGGTGCAACCGTCGGGAGCACCGCGGTGAACGACGTCAGCACGTCCTTCGCCGCGCCGCCGGAGCTCGTGGCCGTGACGCGCACGCGGAAGAGCTGTCCGTCGGTCGCATTCGCGGGAATGACGAACGTCCCTTCGAAGAGGTCGTTGCCGAGCGATGTGACGGCGAGCGCCGTCTGCGTGTCCTCGTCGGACATGGTCACGCTCTGCAGCGGATTCTGTGCGTTGGCCGGTTTCGCGGTGACGCGGATCTTCACCGCATGACCCGCCGGGAACATCGCGCCGGACGACGCGCAGTTCAGCGTCAGCAGCGGAGCGTTCGCGTCGATGATCGGCTTGATCGTCAGCGTCACCGGCGGCGCGACGGTGGTGTTGCCCGCATAGTCCTTCGCGCTGATGGTGAGCTGGCGGGGCGTGTCCTGTTCGCCGTCGACCGGCGGCGCGGTGATGTCCGCGCGCCACTCGTTCGAACCGGCCACCGGCGTCAATGCCACCGGGGTCAGACCTTCGAATTGCGCGGACACTTCCTTGACCCGCACTTCGGCGTCGGTGACGGTGACGCGCACCGGCACCTTGTCGATGCCCTCGGCGTACGCCGTGCCGGCCGCCGGGGAGTCGATCGTCACCTGTGGCGCGACGGTGTCGGCGCGGATCGTCACGGTCTGCTGCGCGATGGTCGGCGTCCGCCCCGGGAAGTTGTCGCCGACCGTCACGTCGATCGTCAGCGAGCCCGCCGCGACTTCGGGCGCGACGGTGACGGTGAAGATCGAGGTCGCGCCCGGCGCATTCGGCGTGAACGTCTGCGTCTTGATCGACGTGCCGTTGAGCTTCGCGTCGAACGCAACCGTCTTCACCGCGATGTCGTCGCTGGTCACGACGGTGGCGGTGACGTCGCGGCCGGCGTGAATCGACGTGTCCGGCGCGATGGTGAAGCTGCTGATGACCGGCGCGGCGTTCTCGGTGATGTTGAACGTCCGCGACGGCATCGCGTACATGCGTCCGGCGCGATCGGTGATGGCGATCTGCAACGTGGCCGGCCCGAGCGGCGTCGTGGACGGAACCGTGAGCGTGGCGTTCGTGGCCGGCGTGGTGATCGGGTAACTGGCGAACGTCGCGATGCGCGGCGTGCTCTCCGGCGACCAGGTCAGCTTCACCTCGCCGACACCGGCGGCCGCGGTGGCGGTGTACGTCACCCCGACCGTGGTCTCGCGAATGACGTTCCCGCCGGCCGCCGGCGTGCTGCTGATGTCGAGCTGCGCCTGTTCGTCGTGCAGCACGACCGCCGAGGTTGGGTCGATGGTCATCGCCGACTTGTCGTCGACGACGCCGCCTGCAGACACGTGCTCGTCGAACGCGAGCAGTGCATACCGGCCGGCGGTCACTTTGTCGAACGCCAGCATGCCGGCGTACGGCATCGCCTGCGACGTCGCGACATCGAGCAGGCTGCCGTCCGCCGGATCGGTGTGCAGGCTCTTCGCGTCGGCCGAGATGCCGGTGACCGTGTACGCGCGCGCACCAATGACGAGCTCCTCGCCGATCATCCAGCGATCGAAGGTGCGCGAGAGATCGGTGAGCTGGTTCGCCGCAATCGACGTCGACGTGCCGCTGCCGATGCGGCCGAGCGGCGTCGGACGCGTGGGACGGAGCCAGCCGGCGACGATGAGCTCGCCCTGTTCCTGTCCCGGCCTGCGAATGAAGATCGTCCCCGCGCCGCCGTCGAGTGAGGTCGGAGGACGGCCACCGCGCGCTTCGATCGTGCTCGTGCCGAGGTCGAGCTTCGTGGTCGCGGAGATGGCGATGCGCCCGCCGCCGGCGGCGTTGTCACCGCCGTTCGCGGAGACGATGGCAGCGGGGCCGAACGCGGCGTAGTCCGCCGCAATGCGCACGCTGCCGCCCGCACCCGCCCACCAATAGACTCCGACCGTGTTTCCGCCGTCTGCGCGCACGGCGCCGCTGAAGACGGCGGTGCCGGCAACGAGCGACACCGCGCCGCCGCCCGATGCACCGCGACGCACCCCGTTACTCTGTCCGCCGCCGCCCGCTCCGAGTTCCGTAGGCGCGAAGATCGAGCCGTAGGTCGCGCCGATGCCGCCGACTCCCGCATGAGAGCCTGACGACGTGTCGTCCGCGCCACCGACGTTCGTATTTCCAACCGTGCGGCCGCGCACGTCCGCGTTCACGCCGTCGCTCGTGGTCACCCAGCCGCCGACGTAACCCTTCTCACTGACGTTGACGCTCGAGTCGCAATCGACGTACGTCACGCCGCTGGTGGTGATGTCGAGGCGGAACTCGCGGGCGATGGTCGTGGGCAGCGTTTCCACGCGCGCGCCGTTCAGCACGAGCAGGTTCTGGAGCGTGAGCGGCACCTGCGGCGCGAGCACGGCGCCGCTGCCGATCAGGACGATGGTGGTGTCGTGGAAGCTGGCCGCCTCCGCCGCGGTGATGGCTTTCGGATCGGTGAACGTGAAGTCGGCGTTCACGAGCTGGAGCGTGATCGGCAGCTCGATCGTGTGCGCGGCGACCGTGTCTTCGACGATCGCGGTGATCGTCAGCGGTCCCGCCGGCGGCGTCTGCGCGAACGTGTACGTCGCGCCGTACTGCGTGCCCGAGATGAGCGCGCCCGTCACGGTCTGGCTGCCAACCCGGAACGTCACCGCGCGCACGTCTTCATCGACGACGTTCACGCGCAGCTTCAGCGCGAATCCATTCGCCAGCGCCGGCAGCGCGGCCTTGTCCATCGGGCAGATCCACGCCACCTTCGGCGCGTCGGGATCGTTCACGCCGCGATACAGCACGTCGTGCGTCTTCGAGCGCGTGTTTCCATTGAAGTCTTTCGCCGTGACCACGATCGGCACGAGCGCATCCTCGGCCTTCGCGCGCGCTTCGACCGGCACCGACCGGAACGTCGTCCCGACACGCGACGCCATCGCGTACGACACGCCGTCGACGAAGAACGCCACCGTCTCGACGCCCGTCTCCGCGTCGCTGACGACCGCCTCGATCACGAACACGTCCGCGTTCAGGAAGATCGTGTCCGCCGCGGGCGCGATCGAGAGGATCTCCGGCGGCACGAGATCCGCCGCGATGTCGATCGTCGCGGCCGCGGGCGCCGAGGCCAGGCCGCGCACGTCGGTGACGGTCGCGGTGAGCGTCACACGCTCGCCTGCCTTCGCATCGTTCGGCAGCGCGCGGCTGAACGACACCTCGGGCCAGGAGCCGTTCGCGAGCCGCGTGTACGACTGCGTGACGTTCGCGGTCTCGATCGTACCGTTGTTCTTCGGAATCGAGAACGTCAGGGTGACGCTCGCGAAGGAGCCTTCGTCTTCGAATGTCACCAGCGCGCCGATCGTGCTCGACGGATACGCGGACGGCTGCCGCGGGGTGACGAGCACGTTCGCCGGCGCCGCGTTCGGCTTGACGGTCCAGGTGATGGTCGACTTCGGTCCGCGATTGCCCGATGCGTCGTACGCCTGCGCGCCCACGGTCAGCGTGGCACCGCTCGGCGGCGCCTCGGGTCCGAGGATCTTCGCGAAGAACGGCGTCTGCTGGACGATCGCGAACGGCGTCTCCGTCCCGTCGGCGGCGACGGTGAAGTACTCGACCTTTTTCACGTCGCTGGCGATCGCGCCAGTCGCGCTGCCGTTGCGAAGCTCGATGCGGATCTCGTATTCCGATCCGGAGACGAGTTGCTCGCTCGACGGCGGCGCGAGGAAGACGACATGCGGCGCGACTTCATCGAAGGAGAAGAAGTGGAACCTCTGCTCGCCGAGCGTGTTGCCCTGCGGATCGCGCACGCCGCTGAACGTCACGCGATAGAACGACTCGGCCACGATCGCTTCGTTCGGCGCGATGAAGAGCGTCATGTGCGTCGGATCGAGGAACGCGTGCGCGGGGAGTTGGCGTTCGACCGCGGCATTCGATCCGCCGGGCGCGACGAGCTTGTCGACGCGGATCAGCCACGGCGACTCGGCGATCGGCTCGTTGAAGCGGAACTCGAACGTCGTGGCCGCGGGAATCGGGCTGGCGGGCAGCACTTTCTGCACGCGCGGCTCCGCGTAGTCGGAGGTCGTGAACGTGAAGCCGCGCGTCGACGGCAGGCGATGTCCGGAGATGTCGGTGACGTTGTTCGAGACGATGACGCGATAAAGCGTGTTGCTGCGCAGCAATCCGCCGAGCGGCGTCATCGTGACGGTCGATCCGCTCGAGGCGAGCGCGCAGGAAACGGCGCCGCCGTCGGTATCGATGAGCTGGAAGTGCTGCGGCAGAATGGTCGCGGCGCGGACCGGCTCGCTGAACGTGATGGTGATGCTCGCGTCGGGCGAGACGTCGATCGCTCCGTCCGCGGGAAGGATGCCGGCGATCTGCGGCGCGGTGGCGTCGAGCTTCACATGCGGCGCTTGCACGACGCCGTCGCCGGCCTGCAGCGATCGCGACGTGCTGCCTCCGACCGTCGCGTCGTCCGGTCCGATGAAGACCAGGTTCACGATCGTTGCACCGCTGCCTTGCGTCGGGATGCCGAGGAACGTGTAGCGGCCGTCGCCGTCGGTGCGAGCTTCCGCGGTCTGATTCGCGAACGTCGCCACGACACGCGTGCCGATCGACGGACCGCCTGCTTCCGCTTCGACGGTGCCGGTCACGCCTGCATAGGTTCCGAGCGCGATGCTGGCGGTCACGGGAACGGACTGGCGTTGCAGCGTGACGGATGCGGTGCCGGTGAACTTGCCGTCGATCGATTCGGCCTGCACGTACACGCCGCCGAGGCGCACGCCGCGCACGATCACTTGGCCGGTGAGGTCGGTGTAGACGGTGAAGCTCTTGCCGGCGCCGTGCAACACCACCTTCGCGCCGTTCGCGGGCGCGCCGCCCTGCGTGACGTTCACGCGTACTTCGCCGTACGCGGGATAGACGTAGATCAATGGATCGGATGCGGAGCCTTTCGGGAAACTGCCGCCGAGACTGATGGAGGGGCTGCTGTCGCCGGGCTGCCAGAGATTCACCCCGTAGCCGGCCTGCTCGAACGCGTTCTCGAACGCGATCGGATTCCCCTGCGCCTGCCGCTCGTATTCGCAATGCCGCGCGCCGGCGAGATCGCGATAGCAGCGCTGGACCGCCTCCGCGCGCAACGGCGGCGCGAGCACCTCGGACCGATTGCCGAAATCGTCCGGAAGATACGCGGCGAAGTGCAGCGTCTCGGTCGGCTCGAGCAGCATGTGCACGGTGCGGTGCGGATCGAGCACGGTCAGCGAACGCTCTTCGTGCGCGCGGCGATTGGTGAGCGTGTCCTTCGCGTCGAGCGCGAACGAACCTTCGCGCACGCCCAGGAAGAGGAACGCGCCGTTCACGTCCGTCGATGATTGCGTCTGATAGTTCGACGCCGTGAGCCGTACGTGCGATCCGGGCACCGGCGCGTTGCCGTTCTCCGGATCTTTGAGCGTGCCGTCGACGGTGCCGCTGAACTCGAGCTCGAGCCGCGCGGTGCCGATCGCGTCGCGCGGCACCGAGATCGACTCGCTCCTGCTGGTCTTGCCGAGCGCCTTCGAATTCGCCGAGTCCGTATACGTCCCGACCGGCAGCTCGTCGAACTGCACGGAGCCGGTGGCGTCGGTGCTGCCGAAGTCGAACGCGCGGCCGCCGCCGGCGTAGAGGCTGACCTCCGCGTTCTGCACCTGCGCGTACGACTGGTTCGGATCGACGACGGTGATCTTCGCGGAGCCGACGCCGCCGAGGCCGCCGGTGACGGCGATGTACGCCTTCGGTGCGGCTTCCTGACCTTCCTCGTCGATGCGGCCGGTCCAGTCTCCGCGCAGCTCTTCGTTGCCCGCGTCCCAGCCGCTCGCGCGCAGCGAGCCGACGAAGACGTTGTTGATCACGAAGCGCCCGCTGATGTCGGTGCGGAGCGGCGCGGCCGGCGCGCCGAAGGTGCGGTTCGGGAAATCGAGCTCGCGCAGATAGAACTTCGCCAGCGGGACCGGCGCGTTGTCGCTGTAGTCGTTCGGCGTGTCGTCGGCGATGTTGTTCGCAGCGTTGTCGGGATCGAACTGTTTGTAGTCCTTGTAGACCACCTGCCCGTCGACGAGGCCCCGCTTGCGCAGCACGACGGCCATGTTCTCGACGACGCCGCCGTTCACCGGCGTGCGCGCACTCGAGAAACCGGTGCGATAGATCTCGCTCTGCGTGACCTGAGCGGTGACGGTGACGTTGGTGTTGCTCGGCTGGTCGGTGAATTCGAAGCGCCCGTCGGGTCCGGTGACGCGCGAGCCCGGATCGCTGCGGCCGTTCGCGATGGTCACCGTGGCACCGGCCACCGGCGTGACGCCGTCGATCGCGTACACGGTTCCGCGCACGGTGGCGAGCGTGTTGAGCTGCAGCGTGTGATCGTTCAGCGCACCGTCATAAGCGAGCTGCGAATGCGCGGCCGCGTAGCCATACTGCGGATGCGCGCTCGCGGCCTGGTACGGCGTCAGCGCGGGGATCTTCGTGAAGACCGCGCGATCGGCTTCGCCGTTTTTCTCGGTCGACTGCTCGAGCGTGAGCGGCACCGTCGACTGCTCGCCTTCGTACCAGACCGGATACGTGATCGACACCGGCGTGATGAGGTCGAGCTGCGAGCGGACTTTGACGCGCACCGTCCCTTCGCCCGGCAGCCGCAACGTGAGCGCGGCGATGTGTCCGTTGAACGCGACGCCGATGCGTCCGCCGGCCATCTGATCGCCATACGGGCGCGGATCGGGCGAGCCATCGGTGGGACGCAATCCGCTCGGCACCGCCAGGATCTCGTGCGTCGATCCGACCGACACGTTCGCGAGCTCATAGACGCCCACGCCCACCGGCTGCAGCACGTCGGCCGGAAATCCGGGACGGATCACGCGATAGCCAACCACCGGCGCGCCGCCCGCGCTGAGCAGATGCACGCGGATCTTGCCGTGTCCGCGGTCGAATGCGTTGATGAAGAACGCGACGTGATTCGGACCCGCTTCGGTGAGCGTCGGGACGACGGTGGTCTTCACGCGCTGCGTGGCCGGGTCGTAGGCGGTGATGTTGCGGTTGCTGAAGACCAGCGGCAGCTCTTCGTACGTGAACCGCCCTTCGGCGTCGGCGGTGACGACGCGGTACCCGTCGATCTTCACCAGCGCGCCCGGCACACGCTCGTTCACGCCCGGCTGCAGCGGGTTCTCGCGCCACACTTCGCCGGTGAGCGTGGTGAACTGCAGCGCCGGCTGGATGAGGAAGAGCAGGTTCGCTTCGCGGACTTCGTTCGCTTTGAGATCGAGATCGACCGCGACCGATTGCCGCGCCACCGCCCACTCCTCCGCGAGCACGGACACGAATCCGGCGGGCACTTTGTCGAACTCGAAACGGCCGTTCACATCGGTGAAGCCGTCGGTCAGGCCGTAGCCCTGGCTGTACACGCCGACGTGGACACCGCCCATCGGCGCGTTCGTATCCGAGCGGCGCACCACGCCGTGCACTTTCCCCAGTCCGGGGAACGGCTGGCGGAAGATGCTCAGGTTCTGCGTGACCAGCTGGCCGGGCGTGGCGATCTCGTTCGCGGCGTACGTGACGTTGCCGGCGTCGTCCTGCGCGCTGAACGTGAGCGGTCCGACCGGCAGGTCTTCGATGCGATAGAAGCCCTGCGCGTCCGACTTCGACGTGCGCAGTTGCGAGAACATCGTGCTGCCGATGGTCACGGTGACGTTCGCGGCAATGCTGCCGTCGTCGTAACGCACCGTTCCCTGCGCGGCGCCGCGGCCGAGGTACTGCAGGCTGACGAAACGGACCTCGCCGGGCAGACGCACGGCGCCTTCCGCTGACGTCTTGCCGTGGACGCTGGAGAAGCCTTCGACGCGATACGCGCCGGTCCAGCCGGCATCGATCTGGCGGCGCACGAACTCGAACAGGAACGCGCCGTCGGACCGCGAGACGTCGTATTGCGGTGTGCCGCCCGGATCGATGCTGAGGACGTTGGGCAGATATTGACGAAGGGTCACGTCGACGCCGGCGATCGGTGTGTTGTCGCCCTTGACCACCTTGCCGGCCACGATGCCCGCGGGCGCGTCGTTGTCGATCGTCGGCGTGACGGTTCCGGCGAAAGCGACGTCGATGCGGTAGGTCGCGTTCTGCGAGAGCGTGTGATCGAAGGTGGTGTTGACGGTGCGCCGGTCGTCCTGCAAGGCGGCGGCGGAGATCGGCCGCGGGCCGTCGTAGACCACGCCATCGCGATTGAAGTCGATGCTGCCGGTGAACTGCGTGCGCAGATCGACTCCCGGCTGGACGTCGATCGGACGATTGAAGAGCACGGAAACCTTGTGGCCGTCTTCGTCGAGGTGCAGGTCCTGGCGCGCGCCGGCGATGCGCAACGGCGCGGGCTCGACGGTGGTGACGGAGCCGGTCGCGGCGATGCTGCCGTCCTCGCGGATGGCATCGAGGGACGTCGCGCCGCGCGTCAGGGTGATGGTGACGGCGGTGTCGAGCTGGAAATGGGCGCGTTTGAGGCGGCCGTCGGTGACGTCGGGATAGAGGAGGTCGAGCTGGT
The DNA here is from genome assembly GCA_946887105.1 of uncultured Acidobacteriota bacterium. The sequence goes on from CAMPKJ010000064.1 coordinate 17,801, forward strand.
AGGCACCGCTGAGCGAAGGTGTGACCCTCACGTCGATGTCTTCGGTCCAGCGGCCGATCAGGGCGAGCTCCCCATCGCCGAAGCGGGAAATGTCGGAAAACGGAATCTCGCGCAGCCACGCCGTCGCTTCGTTCGGGTGTTCGGTGCGCCGTCCGCTAGCGTGGCCTCGGAGCGCGATCGTGGCGCCGCCCTCGGTCAGGGCGGCCACGAATCCACCGCGATGGGCGGTGGCTCTCGCGAAGGCGTCTAGGAAAAGGGAAGGTGTGACCCCATCAATGAGAGCGTTGGCTTCGAGCTCGCGGATCACCGCGGCGCCGGCGCTGCGTCCCGAGGGCTCCTGGCGGCGCAGTTCGTCCCACTCGCTCAGCTCGTAGCCGCCGTTCCCGAGGAGGTCGAGGGCCAGGTGGGCGATCGAATCGCGCTTCTCTTCCGGCTTGCTGTCGGTGATGAAGATGCGCTGGCCGGCACGGGCCAGGTCGACCGCGCGCTGGAAGACGTCCGTGCGGATCACGCGCGGGAACTTCGCGGTCATCGCGTTGAGCGGCGCTGTGGCGAGGCTGTAGCCGAGTCCGAGGAGCTGGAGGTTGGCGGAAACGACGTCGGGAGCGACGTATTGCGCGTAGTGCGGCAGGATCAACGTCGCCGGCGACAGCGGAATGCCGCTCTCGCTCACGCCCATGTGCAGGCGCACCGACGCGCTGAGGTTGTCGGTGCTGCCAATCGTTCCGGCGGTCGCGAACACGCGTCCGGTGGCGCCGGAGCGCAGGCGGTACTCGATGAGGCGCATGTCGCCGGCGGGGATGGTCAGTGCATCGCTGACCGCGCCGTTGAGGCGGCAGACGTTCGCGCCCGGGTTCACATCGCACGACTCGACGCCGGAAGTGATCGTGACCGTCTGGTCGGTCGCGCTCATGTTGGTGATGAAGGAGTACGTCGAGTACTCGATCCCCTTGCGCACCGTGTCGGGATGCGAGAAGTTGATGTTGAAGCGCGGGTCGTGCACGACCACCGCCGCGCTGGGCGTGGCGCGCATCGGCGTGTCGACCTGACCCTCCTGGCGCAGCACCGCGCGCAGGTCGAAGTCGATGCGGTGCGTGCCCGGCTCGAGTCCTTCGAGCGTCCATTCCGCTTCGCCGCGCGCCTGCGCGACCAGGAACGAGACGCCGGTGGTCGGCTCGACGATCGGCACCGCCTGGCCGAAGGAAACCTGCGGCTCGGTTTTCACCGTGCGCAGGGCGGTCGGGATCTTGATCGTCGCTTTGAGGTCTTCCAGCCGCGCCGCGCTGCCTTCCGGCGCACCGTTGGTGACCATCACCGCAACGGCGAAAAATTGATGGAGCACGGCCAGGCTGTTCGGGATGACGATCGCGGCGGGAATGCTGGCCCGCGTCGCGGCCGGGTTGCGCTCCTTCGCCTCCTGTCCCGGCTCCGGCAGCGTTCCTTCCTCGCCGAACTCCATGGCGATGATCTGCGGCGGCGACCAGCGCGGCGGCTCGAGCAGTCCGGGCGGCGGCAGCGAATACGGCGTCTCGCTCTTCACCGGCTGCACTTCGTGCGTGCGCGGGTCGATGATCACCGGAAACGGGATGACGATGGTCTGGCCGTCGATGATGAACGTGAAGGAGTATTCGTAGACGTCGTAGTTGCGCGCGTCGACCGTGATCCCGCGCTTGCGCAGCTCGTCGGCGGAGAGCTGCTTCACGGTGACTTTGGTCTCGAGCAGGTCGGCGACGGTGATCACCGCGGTCGAGGGACTGGCGGACTGCAGGAACGCCCCGTCCTTCATCAGACGCACGTTCTGAAGGTAATAAACGCCGAGCTGCGGCAGTCCCGGAATCTGAAACTTGTGCCCCGGCGCCGTCGTGAGCTGGATTGGCACCTCGATCCCCGGCCCGGACAGATCGCCGACCGCGATCAGCCCCTCCGGGGTCACACCTTCGAAATTCTGTTTGCCGGCGAATTCGGTCTGCACGGTGACTGGGAGGTCGACCGAGGTCGTGACGGACGTGGTCACGACGCGCAGCCCCGCGCCCTGGATCCGCAGGGTCGTGCTGGTGATGTTCGCGCGCGCCGTCGCGGTGCCAACGAACATCGCCAGAATCAGGAGACAGCGCAGCTTCATGCGGTCACTGCGGCCGATCCAGCTCGTCGAGCAGCCGTTGCATGGCCACGGCCTTCGACTCGACGAGTTTTGCTCCCGGAGGAATGGTCAGGAGATCCAGCGGCGGCAGTTCGTTGCCGACGCGTTTGACGAGGTTTCGCGTTTCGATCGTTTCTCCATCCACCTCGACGCGCACGACGTGCTCGAGCGGCAAGCGGTACTCCGCTACGGCGTTTGTGGAAATGCGGCGATCGGCCGGCCGCAAGGAGTCGAGCACCGCGGCGGCACCGGGATCGGCACGATGCGGATATCCGATACCCATCAGCGCTTCGACCGCATCGCGGCTCAACTTCTGGCGCGCATCGAACGACACGCGAACGACACGACCGTGGGTGATGGCCTCGACACCGTCGCCGTCCGATTTCACGCGCCATTCACTGCGATCGGCATGCGGTGCAGTCTTCGCCTGGGCGCGTGCGATCTGCTCGAACTTCGTGACGCTGTACGTGCCGGCCGCGAAGTCGATCTCGGTGAGCTCGCCCTTTGAATAGTCAGCGATGGCCGTGCGCCGGCCGCTCACCGAGACGACGCGGCTGCCGTGACAGTACTCGTCGATGACGGTGACTTTCCCGGATACGGGATCGGAGAGCTCGCGCGTGATGTGCAGCGCTTCCGGAAAGAGGACACGCTCCGCCGCGCTCGGCGCGAACGCGGGAGCGAGGAGCACCATGGCCCACAGGACGAAGCCTGCAGCCATCTCCACCCGACTCGCGCGCCCGGACGAAGACCGAGTGGCCACGAGGGACTCCTTAAATTGTAAATTGCGGACCGGCCGCGCACGATAGCAGCCCGACTTCCACAAAGCAACAAAGGTGTGACCCCCGCTTTACCGCCGGAGCCTCGTTACCACCCTCC
>CAMPKJ010000065.1 GCA_946887105.1 uncultured Acidobacteriota bacterium
CGAAGAAGAAGAGGAAGAGCAGTTCGAGATCGAATAGCGGGCGCAAGCTCGCGCGACGTAAAAAGGCGGCCGCCAGGCCGCCTTTTTTTGTCTGCGATCTTGGCCACCCGGTTGCAGAAGCCCCGCACGATTGGAACGTTCAGCAGGTCTCCTACGGAATTCACCAAACTGCAACGGAGTTGCGCCTGACGTACGAGATCACCTCATGCCCACGGAAGGAAACGGGATGCTCTGTGATGATGTGAAACGCGTGGTTTACTTCTTTCTCGACGGTAGTCTCGGCCATCAGAAGCAGCGCGCATTCGAAGTTCATCTGAGCAATTGCCCCGACTGCGAAATCCGCATCCACATTCACAAAAAGCTGCGATCGTTTTTCCGGCGGCGTCTCACGCCGGTGTCCGCCCCCGAGACACTGCGCGTACGCCTGACGCAATCGCTCCGCTCGATGCCTGCCGATCGATGACGTGGCAGACGAGCCGCTGATCCTGGTCTCCTCCAATCCCGGCAAGGGGATCGAAGCCGAGCGCATCCTCGGCATGCCGGTGCTGCGCGTTTCGCTCTCGCTCCCGGAGATCCAGGCGGCCACCGTCGAAGAGATCACTCGCTACAAGCTCGACATCGCAAAGACGAAGGGATACGCGCGGCTCATCGTCGAGGACGTATCCCTCGGATTCGACGAGCTCGGCAACTTTCCCGGTCCCTACGTGCGCTGGTTGCTCGAAGCGGCCGGCGGTGCCGGTCTGGCCGCCATCGCCTACGCGCTCAACAATCGCTCGGCGCGCGCGCAATGCTGTGTCGGCTATTGGGATGGCCGCCAGGTGAAGACGTTCCTCGGCGAAACCGCCGGCGAGATTCTGGTGCAGCCACGCGGCGAGCGGCATTTCGGATGGGACGCCTGGTTCCAGCCCGCAGGCCAGCCGAAGACGTTCGGCGAGATGACCGACGCCGAGAAGGACGCGATCTCCCATCGCGGCCGCGCCTATCGAAAACTGCGCGAAGTCCTCGAGGCAGAGTAGCCCTCCCGTCTATTCGCCCGGACAGATCGCGACGGAAACCGGACAGCCGCTGTTTCGGTTCCGTGACGGCGGTTTCCCAACTTCGGACGTAAATGTCTCGTATATAAGGTCGTTGACGACGTACGCGAGCGTTCGCACCAGTGGCAGGCCCCTTGAAGTTCATGCCCGTGACGAAAGGACAACGCCATGTGGGTTTTCGACGGAGAAGAGTGGACGCAGGACGACGGCAGCATCGAGCCGAAAGGCACGCCGGTCACCCCCCGCCCGCGATATGACGAGCTTTCACCGGAGCTGCAGGTGATCGAGATCGTGCCCGTCGTGCGCAGGAACACCGACGTTCCGCCGCTCCCGATGCCGTAATCACAGACAGATCCAGCGATGCGGAAAGGGGACCGGAGACGGTCCCCTTTCTGCGTTCAGCGCCGGCTTCAGCGGGGCGTGTAGCGGCGCAGAAACTCCCGCACGATCGGCTCGATCGTGTCGGACGCGACGCTGAAGATGCGGTCCGCGTGATAGTTCCCTTCGATGTCGAGGACGTGCAGTTCCTTCGGCTCGGCGCACGCGTCGTACAAGGCGACCGAGTGGCGGTGCCCGATCAGCCAATCGTTTTTCACGTGAATCAGGCAGACCGGCACGTGCACGTTCGCGATGTCGTCGACCGCGCGGAGCTTCGGCGACTTGCGTGCGGTCCACGCGAAGCGCGGCCGCTTCAGCGCCTGCGAGAACGCGATGTGACGATGGATCGTGAACGGATTGATGCGCGGCACGATCATGTCGAAATCGGCGACCGCGGAAACCAGCAGCAGCGACGTGATCGGCAACTCGTGCCGGGCGGCAGTCGATATCGCCACTGCGCCGCCATAGGAAAAGCCGATCAGCGTCACCGAGGAGATCGTGCCGTTGTTGCGCAGCAGATCCTGCGTCACCGCCGCCACGTCGTGGTGCTCGTGCAGGTTGAATCCGTACGTGCCGCCGGTCTCGCCGTGACCGCGTGGATCGACGATCACCGCGCGAAAGCCTTCCGCGTTCAGGAACCGCGCGAGCCGCACCATCGACGGATGCCGGCGGTCGCGCCAGAAGCCGGGAATGACCAGGATCGCTGACGGCGATGGGGCGGGCGTGTCGTAGATGTCGTAATGGATGATCGTGCCGTCGAACGACGGCACCGTGGCGTGGTGCGGCGCGATCCGGGGATCGGGCGATTCGAGATGAGCGCTTGACATTGCCGAGCCTGTTCTTATCATAACGACCGAACGGCAGGCGGGGTGTGCGCCTTCCGTGCTCCCGGTTGTTTCTTCGGTAATCCCCTTCGAGTTCCAAGTTCACCAGACATTCAGGCCGGGACACGGTCTGAAATGAATTAAGGAGAATCACGCAAATGAAGAAGTCCCTCGTACTGACCCTGATCGCGCTGCTCGTCGTTTCGATGCTCGCCATCGGCTGCAAAAAGGAAGAGGCCGTGACCGACACCGCCGCCACCGACACGTCGATGACGATGGGCGACACCGGCATGACCGACACGATGGCGACCGACACGATGGCCACGGACACGATGGCCACCGACACGATGTCGACCGACACCTCGGCCACCGGCACGACCGACACCGCGGCCACCGGCACGGTTTCGACGACCACCACCTAGTTCTCACCAGATTCCAGCTGTTGAAAAGCCCCGCTTCGGCGGGGCTTTTTTCGTTTCTGGCACCCGAGTTGCTCCCTCGACGACGGCCGGTTCTCCCGAACAGGGAAAGCCTGCATCCATCCCGAACACGGTTGACCCCCACGGTTGAGATGTTCGACTGTCGAATGCGACGCAAGAGGAGGTGAGCTCGGCACCCACACGACTGAAACCATCGAGTCACCAACCGAACTTGAACATGAGGAGCATGAAGAATATGGCTAAGAAACTCCTGGTACTTCTGGCAGTGTTGACGCTCGTGACGTTCGTCGCGTGCAAGAGAGAAGAGACCACCACCATCGACACCACGGACACGGTCGCAACCGACACGTCCATGACCGCCGGCACCACCGAGACCGGCCTGACCGACTACACCAGCACCGACACGATGTCGACCGATACGAGCGGCACGATGACGGGCACCGATACCGGCATGACCGACACGTCGGGCACCAGCAGCACGACCGGCACCAGCGGCACGATGTCGACCACGACCAGCTAACGGTCGTTGGTCTGATGCGGTTCAGCCCCGGGCGCGAGCTCGGGGCTTTTCTTTTTCGCCTCGAGATCGGCCTGCAGCAACTCGTACACGCGTGTCGCTTCCGCGAGCGCCGCGCCTTCGTCGCCGCTGTTGTCGATCACGTAATCGGCCTGGCGCAGTCGTTCTTCGCGAGGCATCTGATGCGCGATGCGCCGTTTCGCTTCTTCGATCGTCATGCCGCGGCCGATCGCCCGCGCGATCTGCACCTCGGGATCGACGTCGACGACCACGATGCGATCGAAGCGCTGCCTGCCGCCCGATTCGAGCAGCAGCGTTGCCTCGACGATGAAGATCGCGTCCTCGCCGCGCTCCTCCGCCTCGCGGAACAACCGGGCCTGTTCGGCGATGACGATCGGATGAATGAGCGCGTTGAGCTTCCGCGCTTCTTCCGGTTTGGAGAAAGCGATGTCCGCGAGCTTCTTGCGATCGATCTCGCCGTCGGGCAGCAGGATCTCCTGGCCGTACGTGCGAACGATCGCTTCGTGTCCGAGTTCGCCGGGACGATAGAGGCGCGCGACGATGGCGTCGGCGTCGACGGTGATGCAGCCGAGGCCCGCCAGCATGCGCACGATCGTGGACTTGCCGCTGGCAATGCCACCGGTCAGCCCCACCTTCAGAATCACGCGCGTCTCCGCATCGCGGCCGTGACCGTGTTCTGCATCAGCATGGCGATGGTCATCGGCCCGACGCCGCCAGGCACGGGCGTGATCCACGAGGCGAGCTCGCGAACGCGCGCATAGTCGACGTCGCCGAGGAGCACGCTGCCGTTCTTCGCGAGCAGCCGGCTCTTTTCGGCGTCGTGTGCGAGATGCGACGCAAACGCGGAGTCGACGCGGTTCATGCCGACGTCGATCACGATCGCTCCCGGCTTCACGAAGTCCGCGGTGACGAAGATCGGGCGGCCGATCGCGGCCACGAGGATTTCCGCCTGACGCGCGATGGAGGCCAGGTCGCGCGTACGCGAGTGGCAGATCGTCACCGTGGCATTGCGCTGCAGCAGGAGCGCCGCCATCGGTTTACCGACGATGTCGCTGCGGCCGATCACGACCGCGTGTTTCCCTTCGATGGCCTCGCCGGTGGAATCGATCAGCCGCATGACGCCCGCGGGCGTGCACGGAACGAGCGCCGGACGTCCGAGATGCAGCATGCCGGCGTTGATCGGATGGAATCCGTCGACGTCTTTCGAGGGAGCGATCGCGTCGATCACTTTTCGCGCGTCGATCTGTTTCGGCAAGGGAAGTTGCACGAGGATGCCGTCGACGGCATCGTCGGCATTGAGGCGGTCGATCTCCGCCAGCAGCGCATCCTCGGACATCGAGGCCGGAAAAACGAGCTCTGTGCCGGCCAGTCCGAGCTCGCGCGCCTTCGTCGCCTTGTTGCGCACGTAGATCTCGGAGGCGGGATCGTTGCCGACGCGAACCGCAACCAGTCCGGGACGGAATCCGAGTCCGGCGATCGCATCGGCGACCTCGCGTTCGATCTGCAGCGCCACCGCTTTTCCGTCGATGATGCGGGCCGTCACGGGCGTGGTTTGTACCACAAAGCGCAGGGTCCTAGAATTCAGCCGAGACTCGACATGATCGCCACCTGGCTCGCACTGCTGCTTTTCGCCACCGCCGCAGAAACCACGACGCCACCGCCGGGTGGACGCCTGTGCATCGGCGACACGAAAAGCGTGTTGACCGACGCGAGCTGCTCGGCAGCGACCGCTACGACGATCGCGGTGAAACCGGCGGATCAGGAACGCCGCTTCTTCTGGATCGACGATGACGCGAAGACCGCGTACGCGGGGATCATCGCGGCCAAGGCGGAATCGGTCATCCTCGATCCTGAATCGTTCTCCGCGCTCGACACGACCTTCGATGGCGATGCCACGCGCGGCTGGCCGCTCGACGTGACGATCGCGCTCGCCTCGCCCGATCAGCAGTGGAACTGGCGGCTCGATCGCGATGCGGTGAAGCGTCTGCGGCGGCTCTATGTGCCTCGCGGAGCGTATCGCCTGACCGCGACCGCGGAACATCACCGCACGCTCCGCTTGCGCGTCGCGGCAGGCGCGGAGCCCGCGAAGCTCGAGTTGCGCCTCATGCCGCTGCCAGTGGCGCTCGGTGTGATCGTCAATGCCGAAGACAAGGCCATCGCGGGCGCAACGATCGCGCTGCCCGACGCCACGCTTTGTGCGACCGCAAACGAGCAGGGTGCGTTCCATTGCGAACTCCCCGAGCGCGTGCCGGAAGCGCTGGTGGTGAGCAGCGGCGGCTATGCGGCGCGCGAAGTGCCGATCGTGCGCGAGACGCTGCGCAATGCCGTCGATCTCGGGCGCATCCGTTTGTCCACCGGGCGTCTGTTGTCGCTCACGGTGGTGCGTCCCGACCCTGCGCCTGCACGGGTCACGCTGTTCCTCGACGCGCCGCGTTACGAGCACTCGAAGTTGAAATCGATTCCGATCGCCGAACGCGAAGAGACGGTGCGATTCGACGCCGGCGAGGGGAAGTATCTCGTGGTCGTGGAAGGCGAGGGACCGCTCGAGCGGCTCGAAGTGCCAGTGACGGTGAAGGACGCCGATGCCGAACAGGAGATCCGCGTCGAGCCGTTCGAGTTGGCCGGAACTGTGACGTTTGGCGGCGCGCCGCTGAAGGAAGGGCACGTCGAGGTGCTCGCACCACAGCACACGTGGCGGATTCCGTTGCCGGTCACGGGCGGTGCGTTCGGAGCGACGATGTGGCAGAAGGGCGTCGTTCGCGCGTTCATCAAAGCGCCGGAGCTGCCGCAGAGTGAGCTCCACACCTCGCCGGAGCTCGGTGCGAGTCCCTCGAAGTGGGACATCGCCATCGAGAAGCGGATGATCGCCGGGCGCGTGCTCGACGCGGCCACGAAGGCTCCGGTGCCCGATGTCGAGATGCAGGTCGTCGCAGAGACGGAGCGATCGCAGGCGTATTTTTCGACGCCGGTCGGCGCGGATGGGACGTATCAGGTGCTTGCCAATCGTCCCGGCACCTATACGCTGCGGGTGACCAGTCCGCAGCACATCCTGCATTCGACCGACATCCGGATCACGAACGACGACCGCTCACGCACGCACGACATCGCACTGGAAAGCGGAGTGCTGCAGCCGATCGATGTCGTGACGCCGGCCGGCGTGCCCATTCCGAACGTCACGGTCCTGGAGGGCGTGCAGTCGGACGGAGTCAATCCCGAGTTCATCACCCGCGCCGACGAGCGTGGCCATTACGAATTGCGCGGCCAGCCGGGCGCGTCGCGGTTGCTCTACTTCGTTTCGATGCAAGGGTCGCTGGCCGTGACGCGCGTGCAGTTGCCGCGCACGAACGTAGACACGAAGCCGCTCCAGGTGGTCGTGCCCGCTCCGTCAGGCGCGCTGCGGGTGCGCACGGTCGACGCGCAAGGGGAGCCGTTTCCGGCGAGACTGCTGATCCGGTACAACGGCGAGTTCGTTCCCGGCGCGATCTTCCGCTTCGTCACCGGCGAGATGCACACTGGCCCGACCGGCGAGCGGGTCTTTCCGCGCTTGCCGGCCGGGACCTACGAGATCTGGGTGCTGCAAGGTCCCGGCGACGAACGGCAGTTGATCGGGTCGGCAGGAGCGCTGCGCGAACCGGTGCGCGTGGGACTTTCCAGCGGGGAGCAGGCGGTTACCGTCGTAGCCCGCTGAACGTCGCTTTGTGTAGAGGTTGGTGTAGAGGGTCGTGCACGCGGGAATGAACCGCTTGACTGCCTCTGTTCGGCAGTGTTACCGTTTTGACCCCTTCCCCTCAGGGGAGAGTGTCTTTTCGTTTTTGAGTGATCGGTTGGCGTTTGCGGCTTGTAGTCCCACCTGGCGCCTCCGTTCCATCTGCAGTGATCCATTGATTGTCCGAGGTCTGGGCAACGAGGTTTTTCAGGGAGAGTCATGCGTACGTATTTCCCAAAGCAGGGCGACATCGAGCCGCGCTGGTTCATCATCGACGCTGAGGGCCAGGTCCTCGGCCGTCTGTCGACGACCATCGCCAACATCATCTCGGGCAAGTCGAAGCCGACGTATACGCCGTTCCTCGACACCGGCGATCACGTGATCGTGATCAACGCCGAGAAGATCAAGCTGACCGGTAAGAAGGAGACGGACAAGATCTACCGTCATCACTCCCTCTATCCGGGCGGTCTCAAGGAGCGCGCCGCGCGCTTCATCCGTGCTGAAAAGCCGGAGACGATGATCGAGAGAGCGGTCTGGGGCATGCTGCCGAAGAACAAGCTCGGCCACAAGATGCTGAAGAAGTTGAAGGTGTATCGCGGTTCGAATCATCCGCATCAGGCACAGCGCCCTGAGCAGATGAACCTCGGCGAGTAACACAGGAGGATTCCTTGGCTTTGGTTGAATACTACGGTACGGGTAGACGGAAGACGTCGACGGCGCGCGTGCACATTCGTCCGGGATCGGGTGCGATCACGGTCAACCGCCGCACGCTCGACAATTACTTCGGCAACGAAGTGCTCAAGATGATCATCAAGCAGCCGCTCTCGCTGACGGAGACGGTCGACAAGTTCGACATCGTCGTCACGGTGGACGGCGGCGGCCCGAGCGGCCAGGCCGGCGCGATCCGTCACGGGATCTCCCGTGCGCTGCAGGTCTACAACCTCGAGCTGCGCAAGCGTCTCAAGAAGGCCGGTCTCCTCACGCGCGATCCGCGCATGAAGGAGCGCAAGAAGTACGGCCAGAAGGGCGCCCGGGCGCGCTTCCAGTTCTCCAAGCGCTAGTTCCCATGTTCCGGTTTTTCTAAGGCGATTCACGAAGGGCAGGAGCTTCCGGGCTCCTGTCCTTTTGTTTTGTAGCGGCAGTTCCGATCGTTTCGATTTCGATTTTTCAATATCTACAAAGGAGGAATTCACTTGGCGGTCTCTATTACGATGAAAGAGCTTTTGGAGGCTGGCGTCCACTTCGGTCATCAGACCAAGCGCTGGAATCCGAAGATGAAGAAGTACATCTTCGGCAAGCGCAATGGGATCTACATCATTGACCTGCAGAAGACGCTGAAGCTCTTTAAGGAAGCTTCCGGGTTCATTGCCAACCTCGCATCCCAGGGCAAACGCATCCTGTTTGTCGGCACCAAGCGTCAGGCGCAGGATGCCATTCTCGAGGAGGCCAACCGCTGCGGCATGTTCTACGTGAACAACCGCTGGCTGGGTGGCACTCTCACGAACTTCTCCACCGTCCGCAAGTCGATCGAGCGTCTCAAGGAGATCGAGTCGATCCTCGGCGACACGGAGAAGGAGATGTCCAAGAAAGAGCGCGCTGCCATGGACAAGGAGCGCGAGAAGCTGCAGAAAAACCTGATCGGAATCCGCGAGATGGACGGACTGCCCGATGCCCTCTTCGTGATCGATCCGAAGAAGGAGTACATCGCGGTCAAGGAAGCCAAGAAGCTCGGCATCCCGGTCGTCGCCATCGTCGACACCAACTGCGATCCGGAAGACATCGACTACGTCATCCCGGGCAACGACGACGCGATCCGCGCGATCCGTCTGTTCACGCAGAAGATCGCCGACGCCTGCCTCGAGGGCTACAACCTGGCCGAGGAGAAGTACATCGGCGTCGAGGACAAGGGCGAGCCGCCGGCCGATGTGCCGATGCCCCTGGACGTCGATTCCGAGGCCATGCAGGCCGCTCCGGCGGTCTGATCCAATCAGCTTTTCTGCGAGGACGGGCGCTCCGGTGCCCGTCCTCCACCCTCCTCACGCGTTTCCCAATCCAACAAGAAGAGGTTTGACATGACCATCAATCCAGCTCTCATCAAGCAGCTCCGCGAGCAGACCGGCGCCGGTTTCGCGGACGTCAAGAACGCGCTCACCGAGGCGAACGGCGACATGGAGCAGGCCACCGTCATCCTTCGCAAGAAGGGTCTGGCCGCCGCCGGAAAGAAGGCCGGCCGCGTCACCGCCGAGGGCACCATCGCCGCGTACGTCAGCGGCAATAAGGGCGTGCTCGTCGAGGTGAACTGCGAGACCGACTTCGTCGGCCGCAACGAGAACTTCCGCAACTTCGCGCTGCAGGTGGCCGAGGTCATCGCGCAGAGCGACGCGCAGACGGTCGAGGAGCTCCTCGCCGAAACCTGGCCGGGCTCGAGCGAGCCGGTGAGCCAGAAGGTCGCCGAGCAGATCGCCTCCATCAAGGAGAACATCTCCATCCGCCGGTTCGCGCGTTACGAATCGCCGGCCAATGCGACCATCGGCACCTACATCCACGGCGGCGGCAAGATCGGCGTCATGGTGGAGACCGTTGCGGCTTGCGGCGACAAGAACGCGACCATCGATGAAGTGGCCAAGGACATCGCCATGCACATCGCCGCGGCCGAGCCGCGCTTCCTCCGGCGCGAAGACGTGACCGAGAAGGACCTCGAGACCGAGCGCGAGATCGCGCGCGACGCGGCCGCCAAGTCCGGCAAGCCGGAGAACATCGTCGAGAAGATGGTCACCGGCAAGATGGAGAAGTTCTACGGCGAGTTCTGCCTGCTCGAGCAGCCGTACATCCGCGATGACAAGTCCACCGTCACGCAGTACCTCAAGAGCCGCGGCAAGGAGTCGGGCTGCGACTACATGGTGACGCGCTTCACGCGCTACAAGCTCGGTGAAGGCATCGAGAAGCGCTCCGAGGATTTCGCCGCCGAAGTGGCGTCGTACATCAATCAGTAATCGGCCGCAACAGCGCCGGTCCAGATAAGGGCGACCTTCGGGTCGCCTTTTTTGTTATAAACCGCCTCGCATGACCGACGTGGCCCCGAAGTTCAAACGAATCCTTCTCAAACTTTCCGGTGAGGCGTTGATGGGCGGGCGGCATTCCGGCATCGACGCCGACGTGCTGGCGACCATCGCAGACGAGCTCGTGGAAGTCCATCACATGGGCGTCGAGATCGCCATCGTCATCGGCGGCGGCAACATCTTCCGCGGGGTCACCGGCGCGACGCAGGGAATCGATCGCGTCGCGGGCGATCACATGGGCATGCTCGCGACCGTGATCAACGCCATCGCATTGCAGGATGCGCTCGAACGCCGCGACATCCCCACGCGCGTCACAAGCGCCATCACCATGTCGGAAGTCGCCGAGCCGTTCCTTCGCCGCCGCGCCATCCGCCACCTCGAGAAACGCCGCGTCGTGATCTGCGCCGCCGGCACCGGCAATCCATTCTTCACCACCGACTCCGCCGCCGCGTTGCGCGCCGCGGAGCTGAAGTGCGACATCATCTTCAAAGCGACGAAAGTCGACGGGATCTACACCGCCGATCCGGAGAAGGATCCGAACGCGGAACGCCTGCCGCACGTCACCTATCACCGCGTCCTGGCCGAGCGCCTGCAGGTGATGGATGCCGCGGCCATCGACCTCGCGCGCGGCAGCTCGATCCCGATCTACATTTTTTCGCTGCGCCAGCAGGGCAACATCAAGCGGGCGTTGCTCGGGGAAGATGTCGGTTCGATCGTCACGGACGATGTAGCGTGAATCTGTACGGGAGTCATCAATATGCCGATACCTGACGTACTCAAAGACGTGCAACACCGCATGGACAGCTCCATTCAGGCGCTCCATGCGCACTTCAAGACGCTCCGCACCGGCCGCGCGAACGCGTCCATGCTGGACAGTGTGGTGGTCGACTACTACGGGACGCCCACGCCGCTGGCGCAGGCCGCGAGCATCAAAGTTCCCGAGGCCGCGCTGCTGGTGATCGAGCCGTGGGACAAGTCGATGGTCAGTCCGATCGAAAAGGCCATCCGCAACGCCGACCTCGGATTGAATCCCGCGTCCGACGGAAAAGTGATCCGCGTTCCCGTTCCGGCGCTCACCGAGGAGCGGCGCAAGGATCTCGTGAAAAAGGCGCACGTGATGGCCGAAGAGTCGCGCACCGCAATCCGTCAGGTGCGCCGCGACGGCAACGAGAAGATCAAGAAGCTGCTCAAGGACAAAACCATCTCCGAGGATGACGAAAAGCGCGCGGAGGCGGAGATCCAGAAGCTGACCGACAAGCACATCGATGAAGTGGCCGCGGTGCTGAAGCACAAGGAACAGGACATCATGGCGGTTTAGCGGATGACGATCGCCGTCATCATCCCCGCCGCCGGCACCGGCACCCGTTTCGGCGGCCAGCTGCCGAAACAGTTTCATCCGCTGGCGGGCAAGCCGCTCATCCAGCACGTGATCGAGCGATTCCTGCTCGATGAAAACGTCACCCGAGTGATCGTGCCGGTCGCGGAGATGCTCCTCGGAAGTGTGAAAAACAGCGAGCGTGTGGTCTGGGTGGCCGGCGGGGCAACGCGGCAGCAGTCGGTGATCCGCGGACTCGCGGAAACGCGCGACGCGGAGCTGATCGCGGTCCATGACGCCGCGCGACCATTGTTCAGCGAGGCAACGTTTCACGCGGTCGTGGCCGCGACGCGCGAGTTCGGAGCGGCGCTGCCGGTCGTGCCGGTCACCGATACGATTCACGCGATGAGCGATGACGCGACCGTGCGGGAGACGCTCGATCGCTCGATGCTCGCGGCCGCGCAGACGCCGCAGTGTTTCCGCGCCGACATCCTGCGCGACATCCTCGTGCGCGCGCAGCTCGAAGGCATCGAAGGAACCGACGAGGCCGGACTGGCTGCGCGATTCGGCTACACCGTCAAGGCGGTGGCGGGCGATCCGCGCAACCTGAAGATCACCGTCCCTGAGGATCTCGTCATCGCGGAGTCCTACCTGCAGCAGTGGAGTGACGCATGAATCGCATCGGACAGGGCGTCGACATCCATCCGTTCGCTGACGTGAATGATCCCGGCTCTGCCGGGCGTCCGCTGATTCTCGGCGGCGTGCGCATCTCTGACAGCGGCGGCCTGGCTGGACATTCCGACGCCGACGCTGTGCTGCACGCCGTCACCGACGCGCTCCTCGGCGCGGCCGGCGCGGGCGACATCGGCCACTACTTCCCGTCCACCGACGAACGCTGGCGCAACGCCGATTCATCGCAGTTCGTGCGCGAGGCCAAGCGGATCCTCGACGAGATGAGCGCCGAGATCGCGAACGTCGACATCACCATCATCGCGCAGCAGCCGAAACTCTCGCCGCATCGCGACGCGATGATCGCCTCGATCGCGCACCTGCTCAGCCTTCCCCAGGGTCACGTGAACGTGAAAGCCACCACGACCGATCACCTTGGGTTCATCGGCCGCGGCGAAGGCATCTGCGCGATGGCCATCGTGCTGGTCGAGCTTGCAAGCGAGATAGACTCCGCGCGTGGTTAGAGTCCGATTCGCCCCATCTCCCACCGGCCACCTGCACGTCGGTGGTGCACGCACCGCGATCTTCAACTGGCTGTACGCGCGCCATCACGGCGGCGCGTTCATCATCCGTGTCGAAGACACCGATCAGGCGCGCTCGACGCGCGAGTCCGAGCGGATGGTGCTCGACGATCTGCGCTGGCTCGGACTCGATTGGGATGAGGGTCCCGAAATCGGCGGACCGCACGCGCCGTACCGGCAGAGCGAGCGTGTCGAGTTCTACGACCGTACCTCTCGCGAGCTGGTCGAGCGCGGCATCGCGTATCGATGCTATTGCAGTGAGGAAACGCTCGAGGCCAAACGGAAGCAGGCCGAAGTCGAAGGGCGGCCGCCGCATTACGACCTCACGTGTTGGTATGACCGGCGAAACGACGATGCGCCGCACGCGATTCGCTTTCACGTTCCAGATGATGG
Organism: uncultured Acidobacteriota bacterium; assembly: GCA_946887105.1. Next base: position 12,938 of record CAMPKJ010000065.1, read on the forward strand.
AGACGTCACGATCGATGACGAGATCCGCGGCGAGGTGACCTGGCGCAAGGAGTCGCTCGGCGATTTCATCGTGGTGCGCTCCGACGGTCTGCCGACCTACAACTTCTGTGTGGTGGTCGACGATCACGACATGGAGATCACGAACGTCATTCGCGCCGAGGAGCATCTGACGAACACGCATCGCCAGGTGCTGATCTATCGCGCCATGGGATGGGACGTCCCGCGATTTGCGCACGTCTCGTTGATCCTCGGGCAGGACCGTACCAAGCTCTCCAAGCGTCATGGCGCCACGTCGGTGTCTGCCTATGCCGAGGACGGATTTTTGCCCGATGCGATGGTGAACTACCTCACTCTTCTCGGATGGTCCTCGCCCGATGGACTGGATGTGTTTTCGCGGCAGTACGCCATCGAGAAGTTTTCGCTGGAGCGCGTCAACGCCGCGCCGGCGGTCTTCGATCCGCAGAAATTCGACTGGCTCAATGGCCAGTACATTCATGCCATGACGGCGGCCGAGCTCGTACCGCACGTGCTGCCGTTTTTCGATGTGCCGTGGCTCGAAGAGGGAATCGACGTCGTGAAGACCAGCGTGCATCGCCTGACGCAGTTCGCGGAGGCGCTGCGATTCGTGCTCGAGTACACGCCGCCGGATGTCGATCGCGCGTTCGCGGAGAAACTTGCCGAGGAACTGCGCGCGAACGGCACACCAACGGATGAGGCGAGCTACAAGGCGATGGTCGAGCGATTGAAGGTCACCACCGGCGCGAAAGGGAAGGCGCTGTTCATGCCGCTGCGGCTGGCGATCACCGGGATGGAGCACGGCCCGGAGCTCGTGCGATCGATCCCGCTGTTGCGGCACGCGAGCGAGCGCGATGAACGCGTGCTGTCGCCGCTCGCACGCGTCGAGCGCATTCTTGCCAGTGAGCAGTCCCCTCTCCCCGCTCCGCGGGGAGAGGGCTAGGGTGAGGGGCGCCGGTGTACGCGCTTCTGCGTCGAGCGCTCTTCCACCTCGACCCGGAGTCCGCGCACGAATTCACGGCACGGCAGATGGAGCAGCTGCAGCAGATCCCGATCGTGCTTCGCGCGCTCGAACGGTACTGCCGCCCGCCGGCATCCGCCGCGCGCACGCTTTTCGGGCGGCGCTTCCGCTCGCCCATCGGAATCGCCGGCGGCTTCGACAAGAACGCGACCATGATGCCGTTCCTCGCGGCGCTGGGGTTCGGCTTCATCGAGGTCGGAACGGTGACGCTCAACCCGCAGCCAGGAAATCCGAAGCCGCGCCTGTTCCGCTATCCGAAGAATCAGGCGCTCATCAATCGTCTCGGCTTCAATAACGACGGTGCGGATGCAGTCGCGGAGCGGTTGCGCGACTGGGATCGCCGCGTACCGACGTTCGTGAATGTCGGCAAGAATCGCGACGTCCCTCTCGAGGGTGCCACCGAGGCGTATGTCGAATGCTATCGGCGCGTCGCGCCGTATGCCGATGCGGCGGTGCTCAATCTGTCGTCGCCGAACACGCCCGGATTGCGCGATCTGCAACGTCCCGAACATCTCGAAGAGCTGCTGGCCGCGGTGCGCTCGGTTCGGAGCGGCCCGGTGCTGATCAAGATCGCGCCCGATCTCGATGACGCCCAGATCCAGGAGATCTCCGAGATCTGTGTGCGACTCGCCGACGGCATGATCTGCACGAACACGACCCTCGATCGGCTGCCGGGCATGAACGAGACCGGCGGGCTCTCCGGAAAACCTCTGTTGTCCAAATCGACGAACGTCCTTGCAAAGGTCCGCGAGGCCGTCGGCCCGGACTATCCATTGATCGGCGTCGGCGGTGTTTTCACCGCGGACGACGTACGCGCGAAAATCGCGGCCGGTGCGAACCTCGTTCAGGTGTATACGGGATTCGTGTACGAGGGACCGCTTCTTGCCAGAAGGCTTGCCCGATGATCGTTTACGGCGCCAATCCCGTCATGGAAGCCATCCGCGCGCATCCCGACCGCGTGCGCTACGTCGGCATCACCCGCGAGCAGCGCGACCGGATGCAGAAGCTGATCGCGGCCGCGCAGCAGGCCAACGTCACCATCCGCATCCTCACCACGAACGAGCTCGGCAAACTCGCCGGCCGCGGCGTTCATAACGGCGTCGTCGCCGAAGTGACCGACACCGTCTATGCCGATTTTCACGACACCGTGCATCGCGAGGAGACGAAGTTCGTGCTGATCCTGGACGGCATCACCGATCCACAGAACTTCGGCGCGATCCTGCGCGTCGCGGACGCGTTCGGCGTCGACCTCGTCGTCACTCCCGAACACGAAAGCGTAGGCCTGACCCCCACGGCCGTGAAGGCCTCCGCCGGCGCCTCGCAATGGGTGTCGGTCGCGCAAGTGACCAACCTCGCCCGCGCGATCGAGATGCTCAAGGAGCAGGGGTATTGGATCTATGCCGCGGCCGCCGGCGGGGACCGCGCCGACAGGATCGACTTCAGCGGCAAAGTCGCGCTCGTGCTCGGCAGCGAGGGCAAAGGCGTGCGCAAGAACGTCCTCGAGCACTGCGACCGCACCGTCGGCATCCCGATGTTCGGACACGTCGACTCACTGAATGTGGCCGCGGCGACGGCCGTGCTCTGTTATGAGGTCATCCGGCAGACGCGACAGTGACGAAGACATCGTGAACCGTCCGAATCCGGAATAGCTCCCTGTTGCGTGGCGTTCGGCACTCTGCTATAACCCGCAGTTCTTCGGCCGCGCCGTAGCAGCTCATCACGCAGCTATCGTCAGAGGCTGGTTGTGTCTTTGAAATCAGTACATTATCGGAATTGGCGCTGGCATAGCTCAGTTGGTAGAGCAGCTGATTTGTAATCAGCAGGTCGCGGGTTCGAGTCCCGTCGCCAGCTCCAAAGAACGAAGAAAGCTCGACTCGGGGAGAGTTGGCTGAGCGGTCAAAAGCAGCAGACTGTAAATCTGCCGGGCCACGCCCTACGGAGGTTCGAATCCTCCACTCTCCACCAGATTGAGGCAATCGCGGGAGTAACTCAGTTGGTAGAGTCACAGCCTTCCAAGCTGTTGGTCGCGGGTTCGAGTCCCGTCTCCCGCTCCAATATGTCGTAGATAAGCCCTCGTAGCTCAGGGGTAGAGCACGTCCTTGGTAAGGACGGGGTCACCAGTTCAAATCTGGTCGAGGGCTCCACCGAAAATCAGTCTCATCACCGGAGTCAGCAATGGCGGCAACGCGCGAGATCATCAACCTTCAGTGCACCGAGTGCAAGCGTCGGAATTACACGACGACGAAGAACAAGAAGACCATGACCGAGAAGCTGGAGCTGAAGAAGTTCTGCCGGCACGACCGGAAGCGCACCGTTCATCGGGAAACCAAATAGGGAATTAAACGAGAAGGCCCTGCCTTCTCGGCAGTTTGCGGCAACTGCAGGCCAATAGCTCAACTGGCAGAGCAGCGGTCTCCAAAACCGCAGGTTGGGGGTTCAAGTCCCTCTTGGCCTGCCAAATTTTCTGATCAGCTTTCAGCCGCAGATTTCAGCTCGCGGGAGAAGAGTCTTCCCCTGCGAGCTGAAATCTGTCTCTACGGAAAGCTGCTGGGGTGTTCATGGCAGAGGTAGTCAAGCAGCAGGAAAACGGGTCCGTCTCCAAGCCGAAACAGTGGTGGCTCTCCACGAGGGAGTTCTTCCGCGACACGCAGTCGGAGATGAAGAAGGTCACCTGGCCGACCAAGAACGAGGTCGTCGGTACGACCGTGGTCGTCATCGCGGCGACCCTGGTCTTCGCCCTCTTCCTCTGGGGCTGCGATCTGGTCTTCTACAAGGCCATCGATTTCCTGTTCACGAGATTCGGGGCGAGCACTTAAGCGATGGTTGAAGCGGCCGGCCAGAAGCAGTGGTACATCGTGCATACCTACTCCGGGTTCGAGGAGCGGGTGCGGGAGAACCTCACCCAGCGCATCGAAGCCCTCGGCATGCGCGAAAAGTTCGGCGAGATCAAGATCCCGACCGAAACGCTCGTGGAGATGAAGGGCGGGAAGAAGCGCGAAGTGCAGCGCAAGTTCTTCCCCGGCTACATCCTCATCGAGATGGACATGGCCGACGACGCCTGGCACCTCGTCAAAAACACCCCCAAGGTCACCGGCTTCGTCGGCACCGGCAAGAAGCCGACGCCGCTCACTCCGGAAGAAGTCGACCAGATCCTGACGCAGGTCGTCACCACGAAGGAAAAGCCGAAGCCCAAGCACGTTTACGAGCACGGCGAGCACGTCCGCATCATCGACGGCCCGTTCACGAACTTCACCGGCGTGGTGGAAGAGGTCAATCTCGACCGCAACACGCTGAAGGTGATGGTCACGATCTTCGGACGCTCGACGCCCGTGGAGCTCGACTTCCTGCAGGTGGCGCGTTTCGATCCGTCCGAGGAGCAGGGCGGCGCCGCGCCGAAGGCACGTTAATCGTTCATGAATAACGCGCCATATTGGCGCGACTGATTACCACAAGGGATTTACGATGGCTAAAAAAGTTACGGGTTACATCAAACTGCAGATCCCCGCGGGCGCGGCCACTCCGGCCCCGCCGGTCGGCCCCGCGCTCGGTCAGCACGGCGTCAACATCATGGAGTTCTGCAAGACCTTCAACGCCCGCACCCAGGCTCAGTCGGGCTTGATCATCCCGGTGGTGATCACCGTCTTCTCCGACCGCACCTTCACCTTCATCACCAAGACGCCGCCCGCGGCGATCCTCCTCCTCCGCGCCGCCGGCGTGCCGAAGGGCTCCGGTGTGCCGAACAAGACCAAGATCGGCAAGGTCACGAAGAAGCAGGTCGAAGAGATCGCCCGCACCAAGATGCCGGACCTCAACGCCGCGAGCGTCGAAGCCGCCATCAAGACTGTCGAGGGCACCGCGCGCTCGATGGGTCTGGAAGTGTCGGAGTAATTGAAAATTGAAAATTGAAAATTGAAAGATATGAAGGCTGAAGGTCGGACCGCGCAGGCGCTTCCGATTTTTCAATTTTCAATTTTCAATTTTCAATTCGAGCTCAGCGCGTAGCTGGGCAACTAGTAGGAGGCTCTCACGAGCCGCTAACACTACAAGGAGGAAATTTGGCCAAACACGGCAAGAAGTATCGTGCTGCGGCCGGGAAGGTCGAACAGCGGCCGTATCAGCTGGACGAAGCGTTCGGTCTGCTCAAGCAGATCGCGTTCGCCAAGTTCAACGAAACGGTCGAGCTGTCGATGCTCCTCGGCGTCGATCCGAAGCACGCCGATCAGATGGTCCGCGGGACGACTCTGCTCCCCCACGGCACCGGACAGACCAAGCGTGTGCTCGTCATCGCACAGGGCGACAAACTGAAGGAAGCGCAGGACGCCGGCGCCGACTTCATCGGCGGCGACGACATGGTCGACAAGATCCAGGGCGGCTGGGTCGACTTCGACGCGGTCATCGCCACCCCGGACATGATGCGCTCCGTCGGTAAGCTCGGTAAGGTCCTCGGTCCCCGCGGACTGATGCCCAACCCGAAGACCGGCACCGTCACGTTCGACGTGGCGAAAGCCATTCAGGAGATCAAGGCCGGTAAGGTGGAGTTCCGCGTCGACAAGACCGCGATCATCCACGTTCCGGTCGGCAAGATCTCGTTTTCCGCCGACCAGCTCCGCGACAACGCCTCGGCGATCATCAACGCCGTCCGCAAGGCGAAGCCGCCCGCTGCAAAAGGCAAGTATGTCCGCTCGATCTATGTCTCTTCGACCATGAGCCCGTCCGTCAACATCGACTCGGCCGTGGGCGAGACGAAGGCGGAGTAAGGAGACACCATGAAGAATCGCGAACAGAAGGCAGAAGCGATCTCCGAGTTCTCCGAAGGCATCGGCCAGGCCCAGAACGCGTTCGTGCTCGATTTCAAGGGCATCACCGTTCCGCAGGTCACCGAACTGCGCAAGCAGGTCCGCGAGTCGGGCTCCGAGTACGTGGTCATCAAGAACACGCTCGCGCTGATCGCCGTCAAGGACTCTCCGCTGCAGAAGCTCACCGGTCACTTCACCGGCATGACGGCCATCGCGTACAACACCACCGATCCCGTCGCGCTGGCGAAGGTGCTGACCAAGTTCGCCAAGGACGTTCCCACCGTGCAGTTCAAGGGAGCGCTTCTGGCCGGGCAGGTCGTGGCGGCGAACGAGATTCAGAACATCGCCAACCTGCCGTCCCGCGAGGAGCTGCTGTCCAAGCTTCTCTATCTCATGCAGCACCCCATCCGCGGCCTGGCGGTCGTGCTCAACGGCACGATGCGCAACTTCGCAGTGGTCCTCGACCAGATCGCGAAGCAGAAGGGCGGCGGAGACGCAGCAGAAGCACCGGCAGAGGCAAACGCTTAGTTCGAATTGGACGCCCCGCGCGACGCGAGGGGCCTGGAATTGACTTCTATCTAGAAAGTTTTGGAGGCTGAAATGGCTATTTCGACTGAAGATTTCGTGAAGCAGATCGAGACGATGACGGTTCTCGATCTCTCCAACCTGGTCAAGGCGCTCGAAGATCGCTTTGGCGTTTCCGCTGCCGCCGCCACCGTGGCTGCCGGTCCGGCCGCTGGCCCGGCCGCTGCCGCCGCGCCGGTCGAGGAGCAGACCGAGTTCACGGTGGTCCTGCAGGAAGCGGGCGACAAGAAGATCAACGTCATCAAGGCGGTCCGCGAGGTCACCTCGCTCGGCCTGAAGGAAGCGAAGGACCTCGTCGAAGGTGCTCCGCAGACCATCAAGGAAGGCGTTTCCAAGGACGAGGCCGCGAAGATCAAGAAGGCCTTCGAAGACGCCGGCGCCAAGGTCACCATCAAGTAACGTGGCGGACGCCACGTTATCCTGAGGCGACAGCCGAAGGATCTCGCCCGCGAGATTCTTCGCCGTCTGCGCGGTTCAGAATGACGATTATGGATTCCGGGCGGTGCAATTTGCGCCGCCCGGAATCGTGTTTTTCGCAGTAACTCATCACTCCGGGCCAGAGAGGGGGGGAGCGGCCTTCTCGATAGCGCCCAAAATCGCGTGACTCCGGCTTGCGTCGCCTGCAAGCCGGCCTCGCCTGACGCGACGCATCGCCGTTTAGGCGATTGCCATCAACGGTTAAAGGAGTCCCATCGAATGAACGGAGCCATGCCGAAACAGGAGCCCGTTCGTCACGACTTCTCGAAGATTCGCAGCTATATGGCGCTGCCGAATCTCATCGACGTCCAGAGAAAGTCGTACGAGCGTTTCCTCCAGATGA
>CAMPKJ010000066.1 GCA_946887105.1 uncultured Acidobacteriota bacterium
CTCGCCGGATGGCGTGCAGCCGTTCGTGTGGGCGCAGCAGCGCGGCTATCGCTATCGCCTGATCGGCGAGAACCTCGCGGTCGGCTATCGCGGCACCGCCGTCGTCGACGGATGGATGCGCTCGCCAGGACATCGCGAGAACATCCTGCAGCGCGGCTTCGAGGAAGTGGGCATCGCCATCGCCGACGGCGCGCCGCAACGCGGTTACAGAGGACCAACGGTCGTGGCGATGTATGGTGCGTCGACGGCAGCGCGATGGTAAGTTTCGCGCCCATGAAGACGCTCCAGACCCTCACCTTCGCCGTAATGCTTGCAGTTGGGATGAACGCCACCGCGCAGCAGGAACCGCTTCCCGAGGGCTATTGGCCCGAGTCGAAGTCGAGCGCCATCCTCGCGAAGACGGAGACCATCCGCCTCGCGCCCGATCTCTCCGGCCTCACGCCGCAGGAGAAGGCCGCGCTCGAGGACCTGTTCGCGGCCGGCGAGATCATGCAGAAGCTGTACGAGATCTCCCGCCATCACGAGGCGCGCACGGCGCTCGATCTGCTGCGCGTCGTCGACGTGCGCTTGGGCCAGCCGAAAGCGACGCAGAACCTGCTCGACCTGTACCGCCTCTTCCAGGGTCCGATCGCCACCACGCTCGACAACAAACGCGAGCCGTTTCTCCCCGTCTCTCCGCAGCTGCCGGGACGCAACGTCTACCCGCATGACGCGACGAAGGCGGAGATCGACGCGTTTCTCGAGAAGTACAACGGCGAGCGCGAAGCGCTGCTCGCCGAGCGCAACGTCGTGCGCCGCCTCACGCCGAACAATCTCCGCGACGATCTCCTGACGCTGAACACGTTCTCCCTCCTGCGCCAGCTCCATCCGGGCCTCGATGACCGTCTGCGCAGCCTGCAGAGTGTCAACGATCCGAAGACGTTCTACTCCGTGCCGTATCCGGTGGCGTGGCCGGACGAACTCACCACCGCGTACGTGCGCCTGATGCGCGCCGCGGCAACGCTGGAGCGGAGCGACGCGGAGTTCGCACGCTACCTGCGCAATCGCGCGCGCGATCTCGTCACCAACGACTACGAGAGCGGCGACGCGTCCTGGGTCACCGGCCGCTTCCAGCGCCTGAACGCGCAGATCGGCGCGTACGAAACATACGACGACGCGCTGTACGGCGTGAAGGCGTTCCACAGCATGAGCATCCTCCTGCTCAACGAGAAGGCCACCTCCGATCTGCGCAAGGCGCTCGGCGGATTGCAGGCCATCGAGGACGCACTCCCGTACACGGCGCACAAGAAGGTGCGCGAGGACATTCCGATCGGCGTGTATGAAGTGATCGCCGATTACGGTCAGGCGCGCGGCACGAACACGGCCACCATCCTCCCGAACGACGCGCTGTTCTCGCGCCGCTACGGCCGCACGATCCTGCTGCGCGAGAACATCATGAAGCACCCGTCGATCTTCGCCGCCGACATGCGCGTGTGGAAGGCGGCGGTCGGCGCGCCGCAGGCGAATGACCTCGCCGCCGAGGGCAACTTCCAGCGCACGCTGTGGCACGAGATCGGTCACTACCTCGGCGTCGATCGCGACAAGAACGGCCGCACGCTCGATGTCGCGCTCGAGGACTACGCCGATTCCGTCGAAGAGATGAAGGCCGACCTCGTGTCGCTGTTCGCGCTGCAGCGCATGAACCATCCATCGCTGCGCGCGATCCAGGCCAGCGGCATCCGCCGCACGCTGCAGAACGTCCAGCCGCGCAAGGACCAACCGTATCAGATGATGCAGCTGGTGCAGTTCAACTGGTTCCTCGACAAGGGACTGCTCACCGCCGGCAACGACGCGCGCCTGACGGTGCACTATGACAAGTACCCGGAAGCGGTGACGTCGCTGCTCGCCGAGGTGCTCAAACTCCAGCACGAAGGCGACAAGGCGGCCACCGCGGCGTTCTTCGACAAGTGGACGTCGTGGACGCCGCAGCTGCACGACAGACTGGCGGCGCGCATCCGCGACGCGCAGGGCGCGCGGTTCCGCATCGTGAAATACGCGGCGTTGGGCGAGTAAGTTCAAGGAGTGCGGTCCCACGCCTGCGGCTGGAACTGCGGATCGATCGCGCATTGCGTCACGTTGTGCGCGTAGTTGGCGATCGTCGTGAACGCGATCACGGCGATCGTCTCCAGCAACTGCGCGCGCGTGAATCCGGCGTGCAGCAGCGCGCGTTTCGCGTCCTCCGAGGCGTGGCCGCCGTTCTCCATGAGGTGGCGTGTGTACGTCGCGAGCGCGCCCAGGCGCGGGGCATCGGGCGTCTCACCCACCCGCAGCGCCTCGACGACCGCGTCCGACGCACCGTGCATCTTCGCGAAGGTCGAATGCGCGGCCATGCAATACGAGCAGTGGTTGGCGAAGCTCACGCAGAGTGAGATGACCTCGCGCTCGAGCGGCGTGAGCGAGCTGCGCGCAAGGATCGAGCGGACGCTCGTGAATCCCTCGATGAGCGCCGGCGAATCGGCCATCGTCGCCGCCAGATTGGGCACGAAGCCGATCTCCTTCTGCAGAGTCAGCAGCGTCGGTTGCGAGGCGGGCGGAGCGGACTCCATGGTGTGAATCGGAAAGTCGGGCATCACTGTTCTCCTTTTTTCATCGTGTTGCCCGCGCAATATCCGTCCCCGGCGTGCGCAGCAACAACTCCCTCGGAGGGAGGCGCGAGGAGTCGCAGCCTGCAGCTACACTCGCGGCGGAGAGTGACCTTGATGGCCAACGGACCCGCGCACGGCGACGCTCCCCCGGTCGGACGATTGCTCAAGCATTGGCGCCAGGTGCGGCGCAAGAGTCAGCTCACGCTCGCGCTCGAAGCCGACGTCTCCCCGCGCCACCTCGGCTTCATCGAGATCGGACGCTCCAGGCCGAGCCGCGAAATGGTGCTGATCCTCGCGCAGGCGCTCGATGTGCCGCTGCGCGAGCGGAACGATCTGCTGCTCGCTGCCGGCTTTGCTCCGATGTATCACGAGACCGGACTCAGTGACCCGGCGTTGACGCAGGCGCGACGCGCGCTCGACAGCATCCTTCGCCAACAGGAGCCCTATCCGGCGGTTGTGATGGATCGGCACTGGAACATCCTGCTGACGAACGACGCCGCGTCGCGATTCTTCGGAATGTTCATCGATCTCGCGGCGGAGGCCCAGCCGGTCAACATCCTGAAGATGATGTTCGATCCGCAGAAGCTCCGGCCCGTCGTCGCGAACTGGGAAGCGGTTGCGGAAGCGCTGATTCAACGCGTGCACCGCGAGGCGGTCGGAGGGACACCCGATCGCGAGACCACGAACCTGCTCGGAGAGCTGCTGTCCTACCCGGACGTCCCGAACCGCTGGTCCGTTCCGGATCTGACGAACGCGCCGATGCCGATCCTTCCGGTCGAGTTTCACACTCCCGAAGTCACGATGAGGTTCTTCTCGACCGTGACGACCCTCGGCACGCCGCGGGATATCACGCTGCAGGAGATCCGCATCGAGTGTTTCTTCCCGGCCGATGCGGCCACGGAGGCACGCGCTTGCGAGCTCGCGGAGTGACGCAGCCCGTGCTACGTACAATGCGCGCATGAAACGAGCGGCCGCCCTACTGCTTCTTCTTACCGCCTGCGCAACGAACCGGCCAGTCGTCCAGCCGGCCAGTGGTCAGGAGGTCACTCCGCCCGCTGCCTCGTCGACGACTCGGTTCAATGGCTTCATCCCTCTTCAATGGGACGAATCGTCCGGCAAGCTGCTGATGGAAGTCACCCGCTTCGGCGAGGAGATGATCTGGCAGGTCTCGCTCGCATCCGGCGTGGGATCGAATCCGATCGGACTCGATCGCTCGCAGCTCGGCGCGACGCATCTGATTCGCTTCGAGCGCGTCGGGCCGCGCGTGCTGATGGTCGAGCCGAACTACGCCTATCGCGCGCTGTCGAACGATCCATCGGAGCGGCGCGCGGTCGAGCAGTCGTTCGCGCAGTCGATCCTGGCCGGATTCAAAGTGGAATCGACGACGCCGCGCGGCGTGCTCGTCGACGCGACGGAGTTCTTCCTCTCCGACGCGCACGGCGTCACCCGCCGCTTGCGCGACGCGCAGCAGGGGTCGTATGCGCTCGACCGCAACCGCAGCGCGATTTATCTGCCGCGCACGAAGGCGTTCCCGCGCAATACGGAAGTCGAGGCGACGCTCACGTTCACCACCAACGATCGTCCGGGCGCGCTCGTGCGCGGCGTCACGCCGACGCCTGAAGTGATCACCGTGCGGCAACATCATTCCTTCGTCGCGCTGCCGGAGCCCGGCTTCCAGCCGCGCCGGCAGGATCCGCGCGTGGGCGTGTTCGGCGTGGAGTTCTACGACTACGCGTCACCGTTCACCGAGCCGATCACGAAGCGCTGGGTGGCGCGGCACCGCCTCGACGCCGGCAAGCCGGTCGTTTACTACGTCGACAACGGCGTGCCCGAGCCGATCCGCACCGCGCTCGTCGAAGGCGCGGCGTGGTGGGCCGAGGCGTTTGCGGCGGCCGGCTATCCGACCGGCTTTCAGGTGAAGGTGCTCCCCGCCGACGCCGATCCGCTGGACGTCCGCTACAACGTCATCAACTGGGTGCATCGCTCGACACGCGGCTGGTCGTACGGCGCAAGCGTGGTCGATCCGCGCACCGGCGAGATCATCAAAGGCAACGTGCTCCTCGGATCGCTGCGCATCCGTCAGGACGCCATGCTCGCGCGCGGTCTCATGGCGCAGTTCGACGCGCTCGATCCGAAAACGAGTCCGTCGCTGATGGCTCTCGCGCGCATCCGCCAGCTCTCCGCGCACGAAGTCGGACACACGCTCGGCCTCGATCACAACATGGCCGCCTCGACCGACAACCGCGCCTCGGTGATGGACTATCCGGCGCCGCACGTGAGGATCGTCAACGGGACACTGGATTTGTCCGAGGCCTATACGAGCGGCGTCGGGCCGTACGACATCGCGGCCATTCGCTACACGTACGCGCCGGTCGCGAACGACGCCGAGCTCGATGCGCTCGCGAAGGCCACGCCGCTGTTCGTCTCCGATCCGCACTCGCGTCCTGTCGGTGGCGCTCATCCGTTGGGATCCGTGTGGGACAACGGAGCGGATCCGATCGCGACGCTGCGTCACGAGATCGAAGTGCGGCGCATCGCGCTGGAGCAGTTCGGACTGCGCAACATCCCGAACGGCACGCCGCTCTCCGCGCTCGAGGAGACGCTCGTGCCGCTCTACCTGCATCATCGCTATCAGCTCGAGGCAGCGGCGAAGTCGATCGGCGGCGTGTCGTTCTCGTATGCGGTCAAGGACGCGTCGACGACCGGCGCGGCGCAGCAGGTCGTGCCCGCGACGCAGCAGCGCGAGGCGCTGAACGCGGTGATGCTCACGCTCGAGCCGCAGTTCCTGGAGATCCCGCAGCGCATCGTCGAGCTGATCCCGCCGCCGTCGTACGCGTGGGGCGATGCGAACACGGAGCTCTTCCCGCGCCGCACCGATCCCGTCTTCGATCCGATCGCCGCGGCCATGACCTCCGCCGACATCACCGTTTCCGCGCTGCTCGATCCCGCACGCGCCGCCCGCCTCACGCAACAGCGCGACAACCTCTCCCTGCGCGACGTCACCGACGCGCTCGTCGACACCGCCGCGCGGCAAGGCGCGGTCGCGCGCGCCACGCGCACGCTGGTGATGACGCGGCTCGCACAGCTGGCCGCGAATCGCGACGCCGCACCGCAGGTGCGGGCCGAAGCGAGCGACGCCTTGCGGCGATTGGCGTCGCGGCTCACGGGCAGCGTGCCCGATTCCGCCGAGGGGGCACACCGCCGCGCGACGCGGGACGAGATCGAGCGCTTCCTGGCCAGACCGGAGACGTGGCAGGCGCCCGTGATTCCGGCGGTTCCGCCGGGACCACCCATTTAGCCGAGTTCCTCGGTTCCTCGGAGTTCCTCGGAGTTCCTCGGGGGTGTCTCCTCCGAGGGAACCGAGGAACGCCGAGGAACTCGCCCCCAGCCTAACTTTCTCTGAAACTTTTCGTACCTACTGAGCGTAATTCGCTTCGTCAGGAGAAGCTCTATGTCCAGACTCGGAAAAGTCCTCGTTCTGCTCATCGTCCTCGCGCTCGCCAGCGTTGGCGTCTACGCCGTCGCGCGGAATGGGAAGAAGAATGAAGGCGGGCTGAAGGAAGTCGAAGTCATCCAGGGAACGATCGTCGAGAAGGCGGTCGCCGTCGGGCAGATCCAGCCGCGGCAGAAGTTCCAGGTGAAATCGAAGATCTCCGGCATCGTCCGCCGCGCGCTCGTGCAGGTCGGCGACACGGTCAAGGCGGGCGATCCGCTGTTCGAGATCGCACCCGATCCCACGCCGCTCGAAGTCTCGGAAGTCGACCGCCGTGTCGAATCCGCCACCGCATCGTTCCGCCGCGCCGAGAGCGACTTCAACCGCGCCACCGAGCTCGCCTCGAGCGGCGTTCTGCCGCGCTCGGACGTCGAACAGAAACGGGAATCGTACGAGTTGGCCCGCGTGGCTTTGCTCAAGGCGCAGCAGGATCGCGACCTCACCCGCAAAGGGCGCCTGAGCGCCGGCGGACAGGAATCGATCATCCGCGCGCCCGCGGCCGGAACCGTGCTCACCCGCTCGGTGAATGAAGGCGATCCGATCGTGCCGCTGACTTCGTATCAGCCCGGCACCGAGATGGCGTCCATCGCCGACATGTCCGATCTGATCTTCAAGGGCACCGTCGACGAGATCGACGTCGGCAAGCTCTCGGTGGGCATGCAGGCGCGCATCAAAGTCGGTGCATTGCCGACCGACGTCGTCACCGGCAGCGTCGCGCGCATCGCCCCGCAGGCGCAGCAGAAAGAAGGGGCCACGCTCTTCGACGTCGAGATCGAGCTCGATCCGGGCCAGAAGATCACCCTCCGCGCCGGCTACTCCGCCAACGCCGACGTGATCATCCGCGAAAAGAAAGACGTGCTGGTGCTCCCCGAGCGCCTGGTCACGTTCGAAGACGGCGGCAAGAAGACCTTCGTCGAAGTCCCGAACGCCGACCCGAAAGCGGAGCCGAAGAAAGTCGACGTCAAGACCGGCATCTCCGACGGCCTGAACGTCGAGATCATCTCGGGCCTGAAGAAGGGCGAGAAGGTCGTGGAGCGGCCGCCGAAGGAAATCTCGTGATCGAAGAGTGAAGGGTGAAGAGTGAAGAGTGAAACGCTCTTCCTTCACCCTTCACTGTTCACCCTTCACACTTCAATCATGGTCACTCTCAAAGACGTCTTCCGCCAGCTCATCCGCGACGTGCGCACGGAAAAGTTGCGCACGTTCCTCACGGTCTTCGGGATCGTGTGGGGCACCGTCGCGATCAGTCTGATGCTCGCGTTCGGGACCGGTCTGCACAAGAACCTGATCAAGCAGACCGCGGGCCTCGGCGATCGCATCGTCATCGCCTGGCCGGGCCTGACCTCGATTCCGTTCGAAGGGCTCGGCAAGGGACGCCGCCTGCGGGTGACCGAGGAAGACATCGCCGCGGTCCGAAGCCAGGTGGCCGGCCTGAAGGCCATCTCGGGCGAGTACATGACCTCGATGCGCCTCGACTACGGCACGAAGACGATGTCGATCGACGTCTCCGGCGTGGCCTCGGAATTCGGCGGGATGCGCAACCTCGTTCCGTCGTCCGGCGGGCGATTCGTCAACCCGATCGACGACCGCGAACAGCGCCGCGTGATCTTTCTCGGCGACAAGCTCGCGGAGAACATCTTCGGGGCAGGTCCTGACGCTGTCAGCAACGCCGTCGGCAAGACCGTGCTCGTGAACCAGTCGCCGTTCCTGGTCATCGGCGTGCTGATCCGGAAGGCGCAGGACTCCAGCTACTCGGGCCGCGACAACGAGAAGGCGTTCATCCCCTCGTCGACGTTCCGCGCGCTGAGCGGCGACAAGTACGTCGACAACATGGTCTTCCAGGCCGGCAACTCGGCCGAGACCAAGGCGGTCATCGAGCGCGTGAGCACCGCGTTCGGCAATCGCCTGCGCTTCGACGCCAAAGACAAGGAAGCGATGTCGATGTGGGACACGACCGAACAGTTCCAGTTCTTCGACATCTTCATGCTGTCGTTCAATGCGTTCCTGGGCATCATCGGCGTGCTCACGCTGATCGTCGGCGGCATCGGCGTGTCGAACATCATGAACGTGGTCATCGAAGAGCGCACCCGCGAGATC
Organism: uncultured Acidobacteriota bacterium; assembly: GCA_946887105.1. The sequence goes on from CAMPKJ010000066.1 coordinate 8,215, forward strand.
GGCATCAAGATGGCCCTCGGCGCGAAGTCCCGCTCCATCCTGATGCAGTTCCTGCTCGAGACGCTGATGATCACCATCTTCGGCGGCCTGATCGGATTCATCATCTCGCTCGGCATCTGCGCGATCTTCCCGCCGTCGCTGTACGACTACGTCGGCAAGCCCGAAGTTTCCCCGATCGTTGCGCTCTTCACCGCCATCGCGCTCGGCCTGGTCGGCGTGGTGGCGGGCTACTTCCCGGCACGCGATGCGTCGCGGCTGGATCCTGTCGTGGCGATGAAACTGTGAGGTGAGACGATGAGCGACTTTCACATCATCAAGACGCTCTTCACGAGCTCCGCGCAACTGCAGAAGAAGCGCGCCTTCCTCACCATCGCCGCGATCGCCTGGGGCACGGTGGCCATCCTCCTGCTGCTCGCATTCGGCGAAGGGCTGAAGCGGCAGATGGACAAGAACCGCCGCTCCACCGGCGAGAACCTGGCCGTGATGTGGCCCGGCGAGACCACGAAAGCATGGCAGGGCATGCCGCCCGGACGCCCCATCCGCCCGCGCATCGACGACGTGGAGATGCTCCGCGCGCAGATGCCGGAGCTGAAGAGCGTGCACGGTGAAGTGGTGTCGTGGCGCACGGCGATGCAGTGGGAGCGCAAGACCGTGAACGGCCGCGTGCTCGGCGCGCATCGTTCGTATGGCGACAGCCGCGTGCACTACCCCGTCGCAGGCGGACGCTGGATCAACGCCGCGGACGAGGAGCAGCGCCGGCGCGTGGTCTTTCTCGGCGACGAACTGGCCACCGACATCTTCGGAGAGGTGAACCCGGTCGGCAAGACCGTGCTGATCAACAACTCGCCTTACAACGTCATCGGCGTGATGCAGAAGAAAACGCAGATGGGCGTCTACGGCGGTCCGGACAAGAACCACGCCGTGATTCCGTACACGACGTTCCGCGCGCAGTTCGGACGCGACCGTCTGAACGTGCTGGTGATCCAGGTCCACGAGCCCGAGCAGATGATCGGCGCGCTGAAGCGCGTCAACGAGATCCTCGGCAAGAAGTACGGCTACGACCCGACCGACGACCGCGCGTTCGGCACGTGGGACATGGTCAAGACCTCCAAGCAGATGCGCATGATGATCGTGGGCATCCAGATCTTCCTCGGCATCGTCGGCGCGCTGACGCTGGTGATCGGCGGCGTCGGCGTGGCGAACATCATGTACGCGGTGGTCAAAGAGCGCACGCGCGAGATCGGCGTGAAGATGGCCCTCGGCGCGAAGGCGCGCTGGATCATCTGGCCATTCGTGCTCGAGGGGCTGGTCTACACCTTCATCGGCGGCGCGCTGGGCATCATGATCGCCACGCTGCTCGTCGCCGCGGCGACGTTCCTCCCCGTCGAGAACAACGAAGTGATGTCCTTCCTCGGACGCCCGACACTCTCCCCGCAGATCGGCATGGCCACGTCAGCCATCCTGGGCATGATCGGCCTGCTGGCCGGCTACTTCCCCGCGCGACGCGCGGCGCGTGTCGATCCGGCCGCGACGCTGAGGTATGAATGATGTTGTCGGTTCTCGGTTGTCGGTTGTCTGTGCGTTGTCGCTCAGGCGATGAGTCCCAGATAACTGACAACCGACAACCGACAACTCCCGTCACGAGAACGGAGCAATCACGATGAACCAAAACGGCACCATCATCCGCATGGAAAACATCCGCAAGATCTACGACACCGGCAAGGTGAAAGTCGAGGCGCTGAAAGGTATCGACCTGGACGTCTTTCCCGGTGAGTTCGTAGCCATCGTGGGGCCGTCGGGCTCGGGCAAGTCGACGCTGATGAATCTCCTCGGCTGCCTCGATACACCCAGCGACGGCGTGTACGAGATCGGCGGCGACAACGTCGCGGGCGTCAGCCGCGATCAGCTGGCCGAGATCCGCAATCGGCGCGTCGGATTCGTCTTCCAGAGCTTCAACCTCCTGCCCCACATCAGCGCGCAGGAAAATGTCGAGCTGCCGATGCTGTTCGGCGGCGTCTCGCCGAAAGAGCGCCGCCAGCGCGCCGCCGAGCTGCTCGACAAAGTGGGCCTCGGCGACCGCCTCGATCACAAACCGACCGAGCTTTCCGGCGGCCAGATGCAGCGCGTGGCCATCGCCCGCGCGCTGGCGATGGAACCCGACATCCTCCTCGCCGACGAGCCGACCGGAAACCTCGACACCAGCTCCGGCACCGACATCATGTCCATCTTCAACGAGCTCTGGAAAACCGGCCGCACGCTGGTGATCATCACCCACGACCCGGCGCTCGCCAAACGAGCCAGCCGCATCGTCGAAATCCGCGACGGCCGCATCACCAGCGATCACAAGAACGAGGTCGCGGCCTAGTGTGGCTGACGCTTCGGCGGAAGCTTCAGCAGATGCTTCTGCACTTTCCCCAGCGCCGTACGCGGAATTGATTCGACCTTCACGAACCTGCGCGGCACTTTGAACGACGCGAGCTGTTCACGGCAGACATCGGCCAGCGTTTCCTCGTCGGCCTCCCCGACCAGATACGCGACCGGCACCTCGCCGCGCACGTCATCGGCAACGCCGACGACCGCGGCTTCGCGCACGCCCGGCTGCTCGAGCAGCAGCTCCTCGATCTCGCGCGGATAGATGTTGAAGCCGCCGGAGATGATCAAGTCGCTCTTGCGGCCGGCCAGCGTGATGTAGCCGTCGCCGGAGATCGTGGCCATGTCGCCCGTGCGAAAGAATCCGTCCTCCGTGAATGCAGCCGCGGTCGCGTCGGGACGCCGCCAGTAGCCCGCGAATACGTTCGGCCCGCGCACGAGCAATTCACCATCCTCGAAACGCACGGAAACGCCCGGCAGCGGAAAGCCAACCGTGCCCGCACGCCGCTCCCCCACGTACGGATTCGACGTGTTCATGAACGTCTCGGTCATCCCGTAGCGTTCGAGAATCACGTGACCGAACAACTCGCGGAAACGCTCCAGTACGTGCGGAGGCAGCGGAGCGGATCCGCTGACGAAGAGGCGCATGGCCGCGCCGATCGCACGCGCGTCACCGGCCGGCGTATCGAGCAGGCGCACGTAGATCGTCGGGACGCCGAAGAAGAGCGTCGGCGAGAACGCGCGCAGCTCATCGGCGGCGGTGCGGTGATCGAAGCGCTCGACCAATCGCATCCGGCAGCCGCTGAGCAGCCAGGTGTGCAGTCCGTTGCCGAGCGCGTGGATGTGGAAGAGAGGGAGAGCGAGGAAGAAGCGGTCGCGATCGGTGATCTGCCAACAGCTCACGAGACTCACCGCGTTGGCCGCGAAGTTGTCGTGCGTGAGCACCGCGCCTTTCGACGTGCCGGTCGTGCCGGAGGTGTAGATGATCGCCGCGGGCGTGCTGCCATCGAGCTGCGTTTGCGGCCGTGTTTCATCATTGCCAATGAATGCGCCGAGGTTCTCCTCGGTGATCGTGGCGCGCGGGTCCGCATCGCTCACGATGTGCGCGACTTCGCGCTCGCGATAGAGCACGTTGACCGGCACGAAGATCACGCCGAGCTTCACGCAGGCGAGATAGAGATCGACCAACTCGATCCGGTTGGCGAGCTGCACGCACAGCCGGTCGCCTTTCGCGAAGCCGTGCGCGCGCAATGCATCCGCCATCCGATTGCTGCGCCGCTCGATGTCGCCGAACGTGAACTCCGCGCCGTTCCACTCCAACGCGGTGGCACCTTCGCGCAACTTCAGCGACAGGTCGAAGAGATGAAGCAGGTTCACGCGAGTATCATCATCCGATTGGAGGGCATCATGGCCAAAGGACAAGACAAGCGCAAAGAAACGAAAAAGCCGAAGAAAGACAAGAAGTAAGGTGACGAGTCCCGCCGCCCGCCACGACGTATGGCTCCACGCACGGCAGATGTGGGAGGCGGGACTCGTGGCCGGCTCCTCCGGAAACGTCAGCCGCCGCGTCGATGACGCGCACATCGCCATCACACCGACGTCGATCCCGTACGATTCGCTGACTGCCGAAGAGATCGTGCTCGTCGATCTCGAACGCGGCACCGCGGTCGATTCGATCCGCGAGCCATCCTACGAATTGCCGCTGCATCTCGCGGTCTATCGCGCGCGCCCCGACGTCGCCGCGATCGTGCACACGCACTCGCCGTACGTCACCACGCTCTCCGTGTTGCGCCGTCCGCTGCCGCCGATCATCGACGAGATGATGGTCACGCTCGGCGGCGCGATCGAGGTCGCGGAGTACGCGTTCACCGGCACCGATACCCTCGGCACGAACGTCCTGCGCGCACTCGGCGACCGCGCCGGGGTGATGCTCGCCAACCATGGAAATGTGTGCATCGGGCGCGATCTCTCGCGCGCGCTGCACGTGGCCATCGCAATGGAAGCGATCGCGCGCGTGTACGTGCAGGCGTTGCAGATCGGCGAGCCGGTGTCGTTGCCGGAAACGTCGATCAGCGCAGGACGCCGGATGTTCGAGAAACGAAACCTTCGTTAGTCCCCTCTCCCCGCGGAGCGGGGAGAGGGTTAGGGTGAGGGGCGAATCTCGCGCGAGAGCGGCCCCTCACCCCGGCCCTCTCCCCGCGGAGCGGGGAGAGGGGGCGGAAGCGGCTACTGCGCGCCGGTTTCGATCGGGTAGTTCAGGTTGCGCCAGGCGTTGAGACCGCCGTAGAGAGCAGAGACGTTGTCGTAGCCGCGATTCTTCAAGATGAGCGCCGCACCGGCGCTCGTTTCCTCGGCGGGTCACGTACAGTACGTGACGATCTCCCGCCCCTTCGGAATGCGGTCGAGGTTTGACTCGACGCTGGCCATCGGGATGTGCAGCGCTCCCGGAATGTGACCCTGCGCGAACGAGGTCGCATCGCGCACGTCGATCACGAGCACCGCGTTCGCTTTGTGCTTCTCGCGCAGATCCTCGGCGGCGATGCGCGCAACATCCGACTTGTCGCCCTGAACGGGGGCGGCCGCCGGCGGCGCGGTGTCGTTCACCACCGTGTCGATCGGCGGGACGACCGAGACGGTCGAGTCGATCGGCGGGACGAGAGTCGCGGAGGTGTCCGACGAAGGACTGATCGTGGACGAGACGCTCGGAGCCGGCGAGGACGTCTCGACCGTGCGCGTCAGCGCCCACACGATCAGGCCCGCGACGAGCAGCGCGCCGATGGCCATCATCGCCAGCGGAGCGCGCGAAGCGGTTTCAGGTGGAGGTTCGTTGTGTCGTTGCTTTGCCATACAGGGCGATCCTACTGCACTGGAGGGGCCAGAGATATGGCAATTCGTCAAAGCTCGGCGACCGCGGCGATCAGCCTGGCCACCTCGTCATCGGTCGTGTAGCACGCGCATCCGACCCGCAGCAGGCTCTCGATGCCATAACGATCGCAGACCGTGGTCGCGTAGAAATCGCCGCTGCTGGCGAACAGCGCTTTCTCGGCGAGCGCCAGCGCGACGTCATCGCTGCGCATCCCGTCGACGGTGAACGAGACCGTCGGCGTGCGCGGCTGTGTGGGCGGCGGACCGTAGACGCGCACCCGCGGCAATGCGCTGAGGCCCTCCCACAAGGCCTGCGTCAGACGCCGGCCGTGCTCGTGCAGCATCGCGTATCCGCGGCGCAGGCGCTCGCGGCGGGTCCCTGCCTCTTCGCCGAGCGCTGCCAGGAAATCGACCGTTGCGGCGATGCCGGCGATCGCTTCGTGATTCTGCGTACCGGTCTCGGCGCGCTCTGGCGCGCGATCGGGCGCCGGCGCGAGCTTCGGAAACGGCAGCGTGTCGAGCAAAGCGTGTTTGCCCCACAGGATGCCCGCGTGCGGACCATAGAACTTGTACGACGAGCACGCCAGGAAATCGCAACCGATGGCCTGCACGTCGACGAGCTCGTGCGGCGTGAGATGGACCGCATCGACGAAGAAGTAGACGCCGGCATCGCGCGCGATCTTCGCGACGCGTTCGAGATCGTTGATGGTGCCGATCGCGTTCGAGGCCGCGCCGACGGCGATCAGCTTCGTGGAGCCGTTGACCAGCGACGCCAGATGGTCATAGTCGAGCTGCGCGGTGTCGCAGTTCATGCGCGCGCTGTCGACCGACCGCGGGGTGGTGGTGCGCAGCGCGCGCCACGGGGCGACGTTGGCGTGATGATCGAGCTCGGTGACGATCACCTCGGCGCCCTCACTCCAGGTCCTGCCGAGGGTGCGCGCGAGATGGAACGTGAGCGTGGTCATGTTCGCGCCGAACACGATCTCCTCCGCGCGCGCATTGAGCAGATCGGCGACCGCTTCACGCGCGCTGGTGATGATCGCGTCCGTCTCCGCGCTGCTGGGATACGGCCAATGCGTATTGGCGTTGTGATGAAACAGATAGTCCGACATCGCCTCGACCACACCGCGCGGCACCTGCGTTCCGCCCGGCGCATCGAAGTACGCCACCGGCGCGCCATTGTGGGTGCGGGTCAAGGCTGGAAAGTGAGAGCGGATCTCGTCGATGTCCATGCGGCGCGCATAGTAACGCGTGCTCTACATCACTTGTAGATTGAGCGGGACGGACCGATAATCCCGCCTTCCATCATGAAAACCACAATCATCACGCTCGGTGTGTCACTGGTCCTTGCATCGTCGATTGCGCGCGCGGACGAAGCGCGGATGCACGTTGCGCGCGAAGCGTCCGGGATGCGGACGTTCGCGGCCGCACCGCGCATCGTGGAGCGGCTGCAGCTCTCGCCCGCCGTCATGATCGGTGCCGCCGCGGAAGAGGTTCCGGAGGAGCTCAGCGCGCTCCGGCAATGGAACGCGGAAGGGCGCGAGCCGTACCGGAACGGCATCGTGAGGTCCCTGGGCGAAACACTGGCCGTACGATTCGGCGGTGGTTCCGCCGACCGGTCCACGCGCGGCCGAGGAGTGACCGCGGAGACGGCCGGCGGCATGACGTGGGGAACGTCGATTCGCGTCGGCAACGCCAGGCGGCTGCGTGCGCATCTCGAAAACGTGGAACTGCCCGACGGAACGACGCTGTGGGTCTATGGCACGAGCGGCCAGCCGGTCGCGTTCGATGCCGCGCTGATCGATGACCAGAAAGCGCTGTGGACGCCGAGCGTGGACGGCGACACGTTGTATCTCGAAGTCGAAGCGCCTGCAGGCCAATCCGTTTCCTTCGACGTGAAGGAAGTGCTGGAGCTGCTGTATGCGCGCGGTACCGGCCCGCAGCCGAAATCGGACGACGCACCGACCTGCCTCAATGGCCAGGACATCAACTGTCAGAGCACGGCTGAATTTCCGGCCATGACCGCCGTACGGCGCGCGATCGGGCAGAGGGAGTTCGTCGTTCCCGGCGGCGGCGGCGCCGTTTGCAGCGGAGCCCTGATCAACGATCAGAAGAGCACGGGCGCGCGTGACTCTCTCACCGCCAATCACTGCATCGCCACCCAGAGCTCCGCGTCGTCCCTCGAAACGTACTTCGATTTCGATTACGACAGTTGCGTTGCGTCCACGGCAAACTGGCTTCCGGCGGTGAATGGGTCCACGCTCCTGACCACCTCCACGAGCACTGACGTCACGCTGCTCCGCCTCTCGTCGCTTCCGTCCAATCGCGTGTTCCTCGGCTGGTCGACCACGCCTCCCGCGAATGGCGCGCGTCTGCACCGGATCTCCCATCCCGTGCCGGACGGTTTCCCCGCGGCCGAGCCACAGCTGTACTCGCGCACGATCGTGACCACCACGGCCAGCACCTGCTCGGGTATCTCGCGGCCCAACTATGTCTATTCGAACGAGCTCGGCGGAGGTGAAGGCGGAACGTATGGTGGAAGCTCCGGCTCGGCCGCCATCCTCAGCGACAGCGCGGACGACGCGAGGATCGTCGGCCAGCTTCGCGGCGGGTGCGGTCCCGATCCGTCGGCAGGATGCGACCGCCGCAACAATACGGTCGACGGCGCGTTCGCGATGTCGTATTCGGTGCTGCAACCGTACCTCGCTCCCGCGACGTCCGCGGTCTGTACGCCTGACTCCTCGACCATCTGCATCATGAACAACCGCTTCTCGGTCCGGCTGACCTACGACATTGGACAGGGGCCGAAGCCAATGACCGCGATCAAGTACACGGCCAACACCGGCCTGTTCTGGTTCGCCGATGCGAGCAATATCGAAGTGATCCTGAAGATGGTCGACGCGTGCTCGTTCAACAGCCGTTTCTGGGTGTTCGTGGGCGGTACGACGGACGTCGGAGTGGTCATCACGGTGACCGACACGAAGAACGGGACGGTCAAGACGTACACCCATCCGCGGGGCTCGAACTTCGTGACCATCACCGATACCGGCGCGTTCGCGACCTGCCCATAAAAGTCGCGAACGCGTTTGCCGCGCGGGGGCGGCCATCGCTTTGGTATCCTCCGCCCGCAATGGCCGAACAGTCCTTACGTGACGTGCGCATCGAGAAACGGCAGCTCCTGGAGCGGGAAGGCATCCAGGTGCATCCGGACCGCTTCGCGCGCACGCACACGCTGCGCGAAACGATGGGACTTCCGGCGGGAACGCACGTGCGCGCGGCCGGACGCGTCGGTCAGTTGCGCAAGTTCGGCAAGCTGACCTTCGCCACGATCGAAGATTTCGAAGGCCACATCCAGATCGCGCTGCTGCGCGACGAGCTCGACGCCGATCCCGAAGCGAGCAAAAAGAAGTACGAGCTGTTCTCGAAGGGCATCGACCGCTGGGATTTCATCGGCGTCGAAGGCGACATGTACTTCACCGACAAGGGCGAGCTGACCATCCGGGTGAAGGAATGGACGCTCCTCGGCAAGACGCTGCAGCCGCCGCCGAACAAATACCAGGGCGTCAAGGACATCGAGACGAACTGGCGCAAGCGCTATCTCGATCTCGTGTCGAACGAAGAGACCCGCAACCGTTTCCGCGTGCGCACGAAAGCCGTGAACGCGCTGCGCGACTTCCTCAATCGCAACGGCTTCGATGAAGTGGAGACGCCGATCCTCAACACGCAGCAGTCCGGCGCGCTGGCGCGTCCGTTCTACACGCACCACAACGCGCTCGACATCGAGCTCGTGCTGCGCATCGCGCCCGAGACCTACCTGAAACGCCTGATCGTCGGCGGCTACGACCGCGTCTACGAGTTCGCGCGCTGCTTCCGCAACGAAGGCCTGGCGGCGTCGCATCTCCAGGAATTCACGATGCTGGAGTTCTACGCGGCGTACTGGAACTACGAAGACAACATGGCCTTCACGGAGGCCATGCTCAAGTACGCCATCCGCGAAGCGGTGGGCACGCTGCGGATCACGCGCGGCGAGCACGTGATCGATTTCGACCAGCCGTGGCCGCGCGTGCGCCTGCGCGACATCATCCTGGAGAAGAGCGGCATCGACATCGATCTGCACCACGATGCGGATTCGCTGCGCAGGGCGATCTTCGCCGCGAAGGTCGATCTCGACAATCCCGATGCCGGCCGCGGCAGTCTCATCGACCAGCTCTACAAGCGCACCGCGCGTCCGTCGCTGATCCAGCCGACATTCATCGTCGGACATCCGGTCGACCTCTCTCCCCTGGCCCGGCGCAACGATGCGAATCCCGACGCCGTCGATCGCTTCCAGCTCGTGGTCGATACATGGGAAGTGATCAACGCGTACTCCGAGCTCGTCGATCCGCTCGACCAGCGCCGGCGCTTCGAGGAACAGGCCGAGCTGCGCAAGAAAGGCGACGACGAGGCCATGCCGGTGGACGAGGATTACCTGACGGCGATGGAGTTCGGCATGCCGCCGATCTCCGGCTGGGGCATGGGCATCGATCGCATCGTCGCGTTGCTGACCGAGGCGCCCAACCTGCGCGATGTGGTGTGGTTTCCGCTCATGCGGCCGGCCGGCGAGGACGAGGACGGGGAAGTCTCAGAGTCTCAAAGTCTCAAAGTCTCAAAGGAAGGCGCGGCCGAGTAGCGCATGGACAATCCGGAGAATGAACTTGCACGGTTCCGCGAGGCTCTCGCTTCCGCGCAAACGCCAGAAGACCTGGCGGAAATCAAGACGGCGCACCTCGGCAAGAAGTCCTACGTCAAGACGGCGCTGAAGTCGGTCGGCGCGATGCCGGCGGACAGCCGTGCCTACTTCGCCAGCCGCGTGAATCAACTACAAGCGGCGATCGAGGCGGAGCTCGAAGAAGCCACGGCGCGCATCGCCGCCGAGGCCGCGGCGAAGCAGGTCGAGGCGGAGTGGCAGGACCTCACGCTCCCGGGCATCGCGCAGGAGCGCGGTTCGACGCATCCGCTCACGCAGGTCCACCGGAAGGCGATGGACGTGATGCGCCGGCTCGGCTTCACGCTCGCCGAGGGGCCGGAGATCGAGACGCCGTACTACAACTTCGACGCGCTCAACATCCCCGAGAACCATCCCGCGCGCGACATGCAGGACACCTTCTGGCTTCCGGAAAACCACCTGCTGCGCTCGCATACGACCACGGTGCAGGCGCGCGTGCTCGAACAGCATCCGCCGCTGCCGATCAAAGTCGTCGCGGCCGGCCGCGTGTATCGCAACGAGGCGGTCGACGCCACGCACCTGGCGATGTTCCATCAGTTCGAAGGCATCTGGGTCGAAGAAGGACTCACGTACGGCGATCTCAAAGGAACGCTGCTCGAGATCGCGAAATCGATTTATGGCGAAGGCCACGAGTTCCGTTTCAAGCCGAAGTACTACCCGTACACCGAGCCGTCGGTGGGGATGGACATGCAGTGCACGGTTTGCTTCGGCAAGCGCGAAGACTGCCCGGCCTGCCGCGGTGCCGGCTGGATCACCATCCTCGGATCCGGAATGATCCATCCGAAGGTCTTCATCGAATTCGGCTACGACCACACCAGGCTCAGCGGCATCGCATTCGGCATCGGCACGACGCGCATCGCCGCGCAGGCCGCGGGCATGACCGCCCTGAAGCCGCTGTACGAACAGGACCTGCGCGTGCACCGCAACATTCATCGGGGTGG
>CAMPKJ010000067.1 GCA_946887105.1 uncultured Acidobacteriota bacterium
GATCTCTCTCGACTTCATGGACCCGCACTTCCGGCGCGACGTGACCGAGAAGATCGAGAAGCTGCAGGAGAACGGCGCGTTTCCCGGCATCGAGCACTACGTGCCGGTGGCGGTCGAGAGCGTCACGTTCGCCGACTACATCCGCGACTTCGATCTGATCCTGATCGAGCCCGACCAGATCACCACCACCATCGCCAAGTACGAAACGCTGCTGCGCAGCGAGTACGACGCGGCGGCGGAGAAAGGTCGCGCCGTCTACGCGCCGGAGAAACTTGTCGCGCCGGGACCGGATGTGCTGGCGTTCATCGGCAGCGCGCCGCTCGCTCTTTCCGACGTGCACATCGGCAGCAGAGAGCGCGACGAGCTGCGCATCAACACCTCCCCCACCGATCGCTACAACAACCGCCTCAGCGACTTTCCCGCGGACGTGCTGCGCAACGAGACCGAGCAGCTCTTTTTCTGCGCGACGAAAGGGGGGCGCGAAAAGATCGAGCGTCTGCTGAAAGAGTTCGCCGTCCCCTTCACCGAAAACCGTCTCGGCGAAGGCGATCTGGCCGTCACGGCCGGCAACCTCGGACGCGGCTTCGTCTTCCACGACCTCAACCTCACCGCGTACTCGGAGTGGGACCTCTTCGAGCCGCCGACGTCGACGCGGATCGGCGGACGCAAGCGGAAGTCGGAAGCGTTCGTCTCCGACCTGCGCGATCTGAAAGCGGGCGACTACATCGTCCACGTCGACCACGGCGTCGGTAAATTTCTCGGACTGCAACGCATCCCCTTCGGCGAGACCGAGCGCGAAGTGATGCAGATCGAATACTCCGGCGGCGGCAAGCTGCTGATGCCGATGGAGAACCTCAACCTCATCCAGCGGTTCACCGCGGGTGAGGAGGCACAGCCGAAGCTCGACAAGCTCGGCGGCACGACGTGGGCGCGCACGAAGGCGTCGGTCAAGAAGGCCATGCGCGACATGGCCGACGAGCTGCTCAAGCTCTACGCCACGCGGCAAATGGTGCACGGCCACGCGTTCGGCAAAGACTCACCGTGGCAGTTCGACTTCGAGGATGCGTTCGAATTCGACGAGACCGAAGACCAGCAGTCGGCCATCGAAGACGTGAAGAGCGACATGGAATCGCGCAAGCCGATGGACCGCCTGCTGTGCGGCGACGTCGGCTATGGCAAGACCGAGGTGGCCATGCGCGCCGCGTTCAAGTCGGTGATGGATGGCAAGCAGGTGGCGGTGCTCGCGCCGACCACCGTGCTCACGTTCCAGCACTACCGCACGTTCCTGCGCCGCTTCGCCTCGTTCCCGGTCACGATCGAGCTACTCACGCGCTACTACTCCGCGAAAGAGCTGAAGGACATCCTGAAAAAGGTGGAGACGGGCGAGATCGACGTCGTGATCGGCACGCACCGGCTGCTGTCGAAAGACGTGCTCTGGAAGGACCTCGGCCTGGTGATCATCGACGAAGAACAGCGCTTCGGCGTGGCGCAGAAAGAGCGGCTGAAGGCGATCAAGAAATCGGTGGACGTGCTGGCCATGTCCGCCACACCCATCCCGCGCACGCTGCACATGTCGCTGGTGGGCATCCGCGACATCTCCGTGATCGAGACGCCGCCGAAGGACCGTCTGGCCATCCAGACCGCGGTGGTGCCGTACGACGGCGATTTCATTCGCGAGGCGATCGAGTTCGAGACCGGCCGCGGCGGCCAGGTGTTCTTCGTCCATAACCGCGTCGAGTCGATCTACAACATGAAGGAGTATCTCGAGAATCTGATCCCCGGCCTGCGCGTGATCGTCGGCCATGGACAGATGGACGAGCGCGAGCTGGAGCGGGCCATGCTCGCGTTCATCAACCGCGAGTACGACGTCCTGCTGGCCACGACCATCATCGAAAACGGCATCGACATTCCGGCCTGCAACACGATCCTGATCAATCACGCCGAGCGTTTCGGTCTGTCGCAGCTCTACCAGCTGCGCGGGCGCGTCGGCCGCAGCGACCGGCTGGCGTTCTGCTATCTGCTGGTGCCGTCGGACCGCATCCTCTCCTCGGACGCGCGCAAGCGTCTGGCCGCCATTCAGGAGTTCTCCGATCTCGGCGCCGGCTTCCGCATCGCCGCGCGCGATCTGGAGATCCGCGGCGCGGGCAACATCCTCGGAGGCGAGCAGTCGGGCCAGATCGCCGCGGTCGGCTTCGAGATGTACACCAAGCTGCTCGAGGAGACCATCCGCGAGATGAAGGGCGAGCGCATCGAGGAAGAAGTGGAGACCTCGATGAACCTCGGCGTCGACATCTACATCCCGCGCGACTACATCAGCGAAGAAAACCTGCGCATGACGTTCTACAAGAAGATCGCCTCCGCATCGACGGAAGAGCGCCTGAACGACATCCGCAACGAAATGCGCGACCGCTTCGGCGCGCTGCCGGAGAACGTCGAGAACCTCTTCCACTTCGTGCGCGTGAAGTGGTTCGCGAAACATCTGGGCGTGCTGTCGATCGTGCGCGAAGGCGCGCGCGGCGTGCTCAAACTGACGCCGCACGCGAAGATCGATCCGAACAAGCTGCTGATGTTCATCAGCGAAAACCCGCAGGCGAAGTTCTCGCCGAACGGCGTGCTGTCGTTCCCGCTGCGCGAGCATGGTCCCGAGGTGATCCACACCATCGAGTCGATGCTGCGCACGCTGGCGGCGTGAGCGGGAACAGGAAATGACTCTACCCGCCTGACGGTGGCGACCTTACCTTCCGTGTACTGACGCGCGCGTGTCCGAAACAAAGGAAGGAAGGACTCATGAAGAACATTGGATTTGTTCTCGTACTCGCGTTGTGTGCGCTGCCGGCGGCGGCGCAGAGCTGGGACTGGAGCGAGCCCGGATCGACCGGAGTGGTCGGCGACGGCACGGCCAGCCTCGGCCTGTACTCGTTCATCGGTTCGACGTTCGGCGTCGGCGCCGGCAACATCGCCACGGTCGACGCGCGCTATCCGGTCACCAACACGGTCGGCAGCGCGACCGACATCACACCCGCGTGGACGACGCTGGAGATCACCGCACACGATCAGTACACGGGCGGCGCGGTCACGGCGACGCTGTATGAAGTCGACAAGTGCTCGAGCACCGAAACGCAGCTCTGCGCGGTGACCAGCACCGACAGCGACCAGGACGTGGAGTGCTTCTCGTGCACGTTCACGGGGCCGCTCGACTTCGCCAACAACGCGTATTACGTCTACGTCTCCATCTCGAACAGTGCGACCACGGAAGACCCGCGGCTGTACTCGCTGGCGGTCTACTGACGCGCGGTCCAGGAAAGGAGAAATCGCATGAAAGCCATCATTTCACTGGCCCTTCTCGCTCTGGTGCTCACGGTTCCGGCCGCGGCCCAGAATTACGACTGGAGCAACGTCGGATCGGTCGGCACGATCGCCGCGGGCGCCGGGCACAACTTCATCGGCCCGTCGTTCACCTTCTCGCCGTTCCGCACCGGCACGCTGACCACGCGTTACAACATCACCAACACGGTCGGCGGCGCCATCGACAAGAGTCCGGCATGGACCACGTTCACGGCCGCGTACACCGACAACACGGCCATCGGCAACGTCTCGCTCCGTCTGCAGCAGGTCGACAAATGCAGCAACGCCGAGACCACGATCTGCACGATCACCAGCGAGGACAACACCAGCTGTGCCTCGTGTACGTTCACGTCGAACACGATCGACTTCGCCAACAACTTCTATTACATCCAGGCGAACATCAACCGCACGTCGACGTCGGCAAACGTCTCGCTGCATTCGGTCGCGCTGAACTGAGCGGGAAAGGAGAGACATCATGAAAATCATCACTCGCCTGCTCGCACTCGCACTGTTCGTGGCCGCGCTGCCCGCGCTGGCACAGACGCACGACTGGACCTCGATCGGCGGCACCGGCCGCATCGCACCCGCCGGCGCGTTCAAGATGACGTACACCGGCCCGACCCTGAAGTTCAATTCCATCTCGACCGGCGACATCGTGGCTCGCTACGCGGTCACGAACACCTACGGCAGCGGCACGTCGAAGACGCCTCCGTGGACCACGCTGTGGGCCTCGTACACCGACAACTCGGCGTCCGGCTCGGTCGTGGCGCGACTCTATGAAGTCGAGAAATGCAGCGGCGTCGAAACGCTGATCTGCACCATCACGAGCACGAACAACCAGAACTGCAGCAGCTGCTCGTTCAGCTCCAGCACGTTCGACTTCGCGAACAACTCGTACTGGGTGGAAGTGACGCTCAACCGCTCCGTGACCGCGGCGGCGGAAGAGATCCACTCGCTCGCGGTGAACTGACAACCAGTTCCTCGGGTTCCTCGGGGGTCCTCGGGTTCCTCGGAGTGGGTGATTCCCCTCCGACAAACTCCGAGGAACCGAGGCACTCCGAGGAACTCCGTCTGCTACACTCCGCGCGTCCCGTGCTCGCCCGCCGTGTCGCGCTCTCGCTGGTCCTCCTGGTTCTCGCGCTTTCCTCATGCAAGCGCAAACCGACCATTCCTCCGGACGTCATTGCCCGCGTCAATGACCGGATGCTCACGCTCGCCGACTTCAAGCGCTATCTCGAGCGCAATGCGGGCACCGACCTCGCCGGATTGCCATCGGAGGTCGCCAGCGCGATCCTGGATCAGTTCGTCGAGGAGATCATCGTCTCCGAATACGCGGCCGCGCACGGCGTCGAAGTTCCGGCCGACAAGATCGCCGCGGCGGTGCGTACCGAAGCCGGAGTGACCGTCATCGAGAAACGCGACGAGATGCGCCGCGAGCGGCTGGTGGCCAACCTCTCGGCGGAAGTCCCCGAGCCGTCGCCGTCCGCGCTGCAGGAGTATTACGATCAGCATCAGGCTGAATTCCGCAGCGGCGAGGAAGTGCGCGTGCGCCAGATCCTCGTCAACGACGAGAACCTCGCCAACGAGATCGTCAAGAAGCTGCAGGCCGGCACGCCGTTCGGCGATCTCTCCGCGCAGTACTCACGCGCGCCGAACGCCAAACGCGGCGGCGAGATCGGATTCGTCAGCCGCGGAGACCTGCCGAAGATGTTCGAGGAGGAGATCTTCCGCCTCCGTGCCGGGCAGACCAGCGGCGTGCTGCGCACCGACACCAGCTTCCACATCTTCCAGGTCGACGAGCGCCGCCCGGCCGGAATTCTCGACTTTGCCTCCGCCACGCCGATCATCCAGACCCGCCTCCGCGAAGAGGCGGTCCGCGCCCGGCTGGACGCGATCAAGGCCCGCAGCCGGCGGGAGATGAAGATCGCCATCCTGACGCGGCGACTGCCATTCCGCTACTCCGGCGGACTTCCGAAGGCCGAGGACGAATAAAAGCCGGCGGAACTTGTTTTTCCCGCTGCACGTCTCACCGTGAGCAACCTATGAAAAAGATCATCCTCTGCACCGTCCTTGCGCTGACCGCCGTAACGGCCTCAGCCGCCGAGCTCCTCGAAGGCATCGTCGTTCGCGTCGGCGACCGCATCATCACGCGCACGCAGTACGAGCGCCGCCTCCGCGATCAGTACGCGGAGATCGAGCGCACCGCGCCGCCGGATCGCCGGGCCGCGCTCCGCGAACAGTCGCGTTCCAGCCTCACGAACGAGCTGATCAACGAGCTGCTCATCAAGGACCGTGCGGACCGTCTCGGCCTGACCGTCACGGAAGCCGAGCTCAAGGAAGCGATCGGCCGTCTGAAGCAGCAGTACGGCATCACCACCGACGCGCAGTTCGAAGAGTCGCTGCGCACCTCCGGCCTGACCCGCGCGGAGATGGAAACGCGCCTGCGCGACACGCTGATCACGAACAAAGTGTTCGGACGCGAGCTCCGCAGCCGCGAGCAGCTCACCGACGCCGAGCTCCGCGAGCGCTACAACCGCGAGAAGGAAACGTTCCGCCTTCCGGAGCGCGCCCACCTGCGTGAGATCGTCGTGCTGAAGCCGGAGAACGGGCAGGGTCTGGACGAGGCGCGCACGCGCGCGAACGAGATCGCCGAAGCGGCGCGCAAGGCGGGAACCGACTTCGCTGCGCTCGCCTCCACGATGTCCGACTCCGGCACGAAGGACAAAGGCGGCGACCTGGGCGAGATCGCCAAGGGCGACCTCGTGGCCGATCTCGACAAGGCCGTGTTCGACGCGCCGGCGGGCGCCATCATCGGACCGGTGGAGACCAAGTCCGCGTGGCACATCATGAGAGTCGAGCAGCGCCTGCCGTCCGAAGTGCCGGCGTTCGAGTCGGTGAAGGAAAAGCTGAAGCAGGACGCCAGCGAAGAGACGTTCGAGCGCGACTACAAGGCGTACATCGACACGCTGCGCAAGGACGCATACATCCAGATCAACGACGAGATGATCCCGAAGATCTGATCGCGTTCTACGGCCAGTGTCGCGTTTCTCGCCGAGGGGCTCCCTCGGATGACCTTCTCACCGTCTGATCTGTAGATTCCTCGGCCCTTTCGATCGCGACACTTAAAGTGGTCGCGATGTCGGAGGTGAGTCGATGACGGATGTGATCCGGGACCTTCCCCACGGCGACCGGCCACGCGAGCGGATGATGATGCACGGTCCCGCGACGCTCTCGGACGCCGAGTTGCTCGCGGTGATTCTCGGATCCGGCGTGCCGGGACAGAACGCCATCGAGCTCGCGCGCCACCTGCTCGCGGATGGCGTGCGCAATCTCAGCCGCCGCGAGCTCGCCAATCTCGCGGACGTCCGCGGCGTCGGTCCCGCCAAGGCAGCGCGCATCGCGGCGGTGTTCGAGATGTCGCGCCGGATGATGTCCGACCAGCCGGAGGATCCGCCGGCATTCGACGTCACCACGCTCGGCCGCAAGCTCGTCAGCAGCTACGGCCATCACACGCAGGAGCGGCTCGGCGCGACGTTCCTCGACTCCCGCCATCGCATTCGCCGTCAACGGGAGATCTACGTCGGCACGGTCAACAACGCGCTCGTCTCCACGCGCGACATCATCCGCTTCACGCTGCTCGATCGCGCCACGGCGGTGGTCATCCATCACAACCATCCGTCCGGCGATCCGACGCCGTCCGACGCCGACATCGTCTTCACGAAGAAGCTCACGCAATCTCTGGCGATGGTGGACATCGAGCTGGTCGATCACCTGGTGATCGGCTCGCACCGATTCGTGTCGATGAAGGAACGGGGGTACCTGAGCTAGTGTCGTGTCACGACACTAGGTCGCGACGAGGGCCGGTTTGCGCGCTGCCTGTTCGCGTTCCGCGTACACCGGCGTGAGCCAGTTGTAGCGGTCCGGAATGTCTCCGGCGATGTAGTCGAAGAACTCTTTCTGCAGGCGCTCGGTGATGGGACCGCGGCGGCCGTTGCCGATGGTGATCTTGTCGATCGAGCGGATCGGCGTCACTTCGGCGGCGGTGCCGGTGAAGAAGACCTCGTCCGCGATGTAGAGCATCTCGCGCGGGATCAGCGACTCCACCACTTCGTACTTCAGCTCGCGAGCGATCTTGATGAGGCTGGCGCGCGTAATGCCGCCGAGGATCGACGATCCGAGTCCGGGTGTGAAAATGCGGCCGTCGCGAATCACGAACACGTTCTCGCCGGAGCCTTCACTGACGTAGCCATTCACGTCCAGCGCGATCCCCTCGGAATACCCATCGATCGCCGCTTCCTGGCGGATCAGGATCGAGTTCATGTAGTTGCCGGTCGCTTTCGCGAGCGCCGGGAACGTGTTCGGGGCCATGCGGTTCCATGACGAGACGCGCACGTCGACGCCCTGTTCGAGCGCTTCGGCGCCGAGGTACTTGCCCCATCTCCAGGCGGCCACGACCACGTCGACCGGGCAGGCGCCGGGGAACACGCCCAGCGAGTGGAAGCCGCGATAGACGAGCGGACGGAGGTAGCAGTCCTCGAACTCGTTCGCCGCGATCACATCGACGCAGGCGCGGTTGATCTCTTCCATCGAATACGGCAGCTCCATCCGGTAGATCTTGGAGCTGTCGAAGAGGCGGCGGGTGTGGTCCTGCAGGCGGAAGATGGCCGGACCCTGTTTGGTGTTGTAGCAGCGGATGCCTTCGAAGAGTCCCGAGCCGTAGTGGATCGCGTGCGTGAACACATGGATTTTCGCGTCGGCGAAATCGATGAGCCGCCCGTTCATCCACACTTTTTTGACTTCTTCGAATGGCATTGGAACCCTCCTGTGGGTGATCAACGTAGGCGGCTAGACTCGAATGAGTCGAAGGCTGGACTGCGGCCGGAGTATAGGTGCCGTACTTTTGGACTGTCAAATGCCGGAACTGTGCCGCTAGACTGCGCGTCCTGACATGGATCTCAGAGGCAAAAACGCCGTCATCACCGGCGCGTCGAGCGGCATCGGACGAGCCACGGCGCTGGAGATGGCGCGCCGCGGCGCAAACGTCGTGCTCGCTGCACGCCGCGGGGAAATGCTCGAAAACGTGAGCGCGGAATGCCGCGCGCTCGGCGTGCGCGCCACGCCGGTCGCCACCGACGTCACGAAGCCGGAAGAGTGCGCGAGACTGGCCGAGGCCGCCGGCGTCGTCGATGTGCTCGTCAACAACGCCGGCTTCGCGATCTTCGACGCTGTTGCGGATGCGCAAACAAACGACTTCCGGGCCATGATGGACACGAACTACTTCGGCACCCTGAACTGCACGAAGGCGGTGCTGCCGCGGATGCTGGAGCGCCGCAGCGGTACGATCGTCAACGTGGCCTCGATCACCGGGATCATGGGATTCGCGCGCATGGGCGGTTACTGCGCCACGAAGTTCGCCGTGATCGGCCTGACCGAGGCGCTGCGCGATGAGGTGCTGGACCGCGGCGTGCGCGTGGCGCTGGTCTGTCCCGGCACGACCGAGAGCGAGTTTTTCATGACCGCGGAGCGCGGAAAAATGCCGGGCGCGTCGCGATTGCTGCCGACCGTCTCGCCGGAACGCGTCGCGCGCGCCGTTTGCAATGCAGCTGAGGATGGGCGATACCGGCGCATTCTGCCGCTGATGGCCACGATGTTCATGCGATTGAAAGAGCTGTCTCCCCGTTTCGCCCACCTGCTCATGCGGCGCGTCTCCACGCTGCTGGAGCGCCGATGAACGAGCGCGCGCCAGCCACGCTGCTGCTGTTCATCGCCATCGTGATCGGTTTCGGATTCGAGATCGCCACCGGCGCATGGAAGAACGGCAACCTCCTCGCGGAGTACGGCGCGATCGTGCCGTCGTACATCATCGAGAGACGGGAGTACTGGCGCCTGCTGAGCGCCATGTTCCTGCACGGCGACGGCACCGTGCGCGGCGGCCTGCTCCACCTCGGCGTGAATCTGTACGCGCTATGGCAGCTTGGGCGGCTGTACGAGATCATGTTCGGCACGCGCCGTTTCGTGATGATCTACTTCGTCACCGGCATCGCGGCGTCGCTCACGAGCCTCCTCCGCTACTCTTTGCTCCAGCAGGACGGCGCGTCGGTCGGAGCCAGCGGCGCGATCTTCGGCGTGCTCGGCGCGTTCATCTTCTCGATCCGCCGCTCGCCGCGATGGAGAAACGAGCGCTGGGCGCGCAGCATCGTCCAGCAGCTGCTGTTCTGGATCGTGGTGAACATCTTCATCGGCTTGACCGTGCCGCAGATCGACATGGCCGCGCACGTCGGCGGGTTGCTGACAGGATTGCTCCTCGGCGCCACGCTTCCGCAGAAGGAACCGCCGGTCCCGCCTTCACAGGCGGTGATCGATGTGACGCCGTCAGGATGAGCCGCTGTCATCCCGAGCGTGAGTCGAGGGACCTGTGTGGGCGTGCGGCTCGATGAACAGGCCGCGTGCCGCACAACCGCGCAGGTCCCTCGACTCACGCTCGGGATGACAAGCGCAGAATCAACCGCAGATCCTGCGGCGCGAACAGCCGATCGTTCACGGCGTGGATCACGCGCTGCAATTCCGGCGAATCGCCATCCTGAATGCCGATGCGCGTCCCCTCGGGAAGTTCGTGCACGGCGCGGATCTCGTCGATCGCAAAGCCGTGCTCGCGCGCGAGCACGGTCAGCGCTGCCGGATGGCGCGGCGCGAGATGGGTCGGGTCGCGCCAGAAGTCGCCGGCGGACATGGCCATCGACTCCGCGTTCGGCGTTTCGATCATCAGCAATCCGCCGCTCCGTAACACGCGCGCGGACTCGCGAAACAGCGCGAACAGCGCGTCGACCGGCAGGTGCTCGACGACATGCATGGCCAGCACGGCGCCGAGCGAGCCGTCCGCGATCGAGGCGAAGCACTCCGGAATCGCGGCCAGCGTCACGTCGAATCCACGCTCGCGCAGATCGCTGACCGAGCGCTCGTTCGTATCGACGCCGCGCGCGGCGATCCCTCGCTCGCGACAGGCGGCCAGAAACTCCCCGCGCCCGCAGCCGACGTCGAGCACCGGCTGATGCCCGGCCGCCAGCGCGACGTACGGTTGCACATCGTCGCGCACGTGCGCCTCACCGCCGCGCAGCGAGTCCTCGAGCCGGCGGTATAGGACGTCGGAGGACATCGCGGAAACGACCGGATTGACGGCATCGCGCACGCGCACGGCCACGCTTTCGATCTTCTGATCGAGCGCGGCGATCAGCGAGTCGTTGCGCTTCGAGGCGACGATCACCAGCTCGCGCAGCTTCGCGCTCTCGATGCCGATCGCGGCGGAGAGGTCGCGTTGCACGGCTTCGAGATCGGTGCGGAAATCGCGGCGCGCGGCGGCGACGTCGGCGCGGACGTCGCTCAGGAGATCGAGCAGCGCGAGGTTGAAGTTCTTCTGGCGCTCGGTGTCCGGCTCGGCGGCGCGGCGGAAGATCTTCCGCACGATGCGCAGCAGCCATTCGTGCCGCGACGGCTGCGGCCGGTAGCGGCGATCCTCGCGCCAGACCTCACGCCACCCATCCGCACCGGCGGGAGCAGCGTCGACAAACTGTTCATCAGCCATGAAAAAGCGAGGGCCGGCAAACGCGCCGGCCCTCGCATTGTAGTAGCAGTGACTTATTCGGCCGCGGGCGCTTCGGCAGCCGGTGCTTCCTCGAGCTTCTCCACGCCGAGTGCAACGACTTCGACCTGGATCTTCGCGATGACGTCGCGGTGGAGGCGGACGTCGACGTCGTGCACGCCGAGGTTCTTGATCGGCTGCTCGAGCTCGATGCGACGCTTGTCGACCTCGATGCCTTTGGCCATCAGGCCGTCGGCGATCTCGTTGGCGGTCACGGAGCCGAACAGATGTCCGTGCTCGCCGACGCGCTTCTCGATGGTGATCTTCACGCCCTTGACCTTGTCGGCGGCCTTCTGGGCGGCGTCTTTCTCCTGCTGCGCGAGCAGCGCCCACTTGCGGCGCTCGTGCTCGATCTGCTTGAGATTTCCCGCGTTGGCTTCGCGCGCGAGATTTTTCGGAAGGAGATAGTTGCGGGCGTAACCGTCCTTGACGGTCACGACGTCGCCGCGCGTGCCGAGGCCGCGGATCTCCTCAGTCAGAATGACTTTCATGAGAGTCGTCCTTTCGCTTCTTGAAATGTCGAAAATCGAAAAAGGGATCGAAGAGTCCCGCTAGTCCGAGGAGCAGCGGCCCGACGCCCGTCAATGTCAGGAACAGGAGCAGTAACCAGCCCAGCATCGTGCCGGCGAACCCCGCGCCCATCGCCAGCAGGAAAAAGCGAAAGATCGCCAGCCCCTGCAGGATGTAGAGGAACGCCACCACGGTGAGCGTGTTCGCCGCGACCTTCTGCAGCACCCCGGTCGCCAGCGGCGTGAGTCCGCCGATGATGAAGGCGAACAGCAGCCAGTCCGGGAGCGCGAAGTTGCGGAACAGGTACGCGCCGAGCGCTTCCTTGTCCACGTCTCCGCGCGCCGCCGCCAGTTCGCGCCACGCCTTCAGCCGGCCGAGCATCAGCAGGCTGAGGATGAACACGAGGCTGATCATGATCAGCAGGAAACCCGGCAACACGAACGTGTTGTACGCGGCCCACCGCTGCATCATGCCGATCACTTCCGGCGACATGCCGTTGGCCTTGTAGAACTGGATGAACTGCGCGTTGCTGCGCTGTGCTTCCGCGACCTGCACCGCGAACGGCGAGAACGAAAACAGCGCGCGCGATCCGAGCTCGGTGATGGCCAGCCCGGCCGCGCTGCCCATCAGCAGAAAGACCAGCACGCGGCCGAACCTCTCCGCGCGCTCGACGAGCGGCAGGACTGCCAGGGCAGGCACCACCACCGCGAGCGCGACACCGGCCAGCGCCGACCAGGCCATCATCAGCGACTGCGCGGTGTGCGCGGCGTTGATGTAGGCGGCGGCGATGATCAGCGCGATCGCGGTCATCGCGAACGTCGCGCGGCGTCCGTTGCGGATCGCGCAATGGAACACCGCGGCCGGCACGAACACCAGGATCGGGGTGATGATCATCAGCGCCGTCAGCAGCGCGTACGCGGCCACGCTGCGCACCTGCCGGCCCATGGGCCGCTGGGGTAGCGCGACTGGCTCGCTCTGCTGCAGGGACGTGTCGATCATGGATGCGATGCAGTGTCTCAGTCGGCGGTGAACGGAAGCAGCGCCACGATGCGCGCGCGCTTGATCGCGTTCTGGAGCTTGCGCTGGTGCAGGGCGCATGTGCCGGAAATGCGGCGCGGCAGGATCTTTCCGCGCTCGGGGATGAACTGCTGGAGCGTTTTCACGTCCTTGAAGTCGATGTACTCGATCTTCTCGACGCAGAACTTGCAGACGCGCTTGCGGCGATAGAAGAACTTCTTCTTGCCGCCCTGCTGTCCGCCCGGACCGCCGCGACGATCGTCGCCGCCGCCGCCCGGACCACCGCCCGGACCTCTACCGCCGCTTCTCGGTGCCATGGTTGCCATCGTCGTTTCCTCCTTACGCCTGCGGCGCCGCTTCTTCGGCCGCGGCCATCATTGCGCTCTCCGGGGCCACCTCTGCGGGTGCAGCGGCAGAGGGGACGGCCGGACGGAGGCGTTCTTTCTTCGGATTGCGCTTGGCGAGCTTGTCGGCCCGCTTCTGCTCGAGATCGGTGCGCACGATCACGTGCCGCAGGACGCGGTCGACGTTCTTCATGCGCCGATCGAGCTCCGAAAGCGAGGTGTCGCTCTCGAGCACGAAGAGGTGGTAGATGCCCTCGTTGAACTTCTGGATGGGGTATGCGAGACGGCGCCGACCCCACGCATCTTCGCTCTTCAGGTTCGCGCCGATGTTGGCAGCGATGCCCTTGAAGTCGTTGATGAGGGTCGTCGCTTCCTCCTCCGTCACTTGCGGAGAAAGGATGAACAGGACTTCATAAGTCCTCATGAGACCTCCTTCTGGCCTAGCGGAGCCCCGCACACGCGAGGCTCAAGGAGCTGGCAGATTGTGAAAGAAATGTCCGGCGCCCGGGATTGGGACCGGCAAACGTACGGAAAGGGCAGTTCCGCGGCGATTTATTTCGCCGGCCGCGTCAAATCTCCTCGCTCTCTTCGTTCCTCACGACGTGCTCGACCTTCGTCCGATGCGCGATCTGCATGATTTTCTCGATGTCCTCAGGTGTCATCGGCACGCCGGCCAGCGCCCCGAGCTCCAGCATCCCGAACAGAAGGATCTTCCCCAACCACTTGCGGATCGACACGACTCCTCCTCTCGCCAATTCGTCGACAGAACGTCAGACGAACCGCGAGGGAGGAGCGCGGAACGGCGAGAGTGCCAGCAGCGCGACCGGCTGCGCGTCAGACTGGAGATCGTCCAAGCGCCACGGACGCGAAGCCGCATCCGGCGCGAGGAGAGCGATGGTGACGAGAATCGCGCAGACGACGATCGGCGCGACCGGCAACAAAGCCGCCAGCACCACGATCGCGATCCAGAAGAGTCTCATCGAGATCGATTATCGCGCAGCACTGCTATTCTCGCGAGCGATTCATGAACCAGCCGGTGTTCATCTGGGGTGCGCACGGCATCGAAGTCTTCTCTCGTGCCGGAGTTCGCCCGGCAGGTCGGCGAAACTCTCCGCGATCGGCATCGCGTCGGCGATCCTCGCGGACGTTGCGCGCAGCACGTCCACCGCAGTGGCGGTCGCAGCGTTCGCCACCGCGCAACGATGCTTGGTCCGGCGTTAGCACCGACTGGTTCCTCTTCGATTGCGAGCTGATGCCGTGGTCCGTCAAGGCGGACGACCGGTGCGCAGCCAATATGCATCGTTGCGCGTGAGCGTGTCCGGCAGATGCTCGAGCAACTCCTTCTCGAGCTGAGGCATGGCGTCGCCGAAGAAGCGCCGGCCCGTTCGCCCGTAGACGATCCCGATGCCTTCGTCCGTCACACCGAAACGCCGCCGTGCCACATCTTCATCTCGGCAGAGCACGACCACGGCGCGCGAGCCCATGTGCTTCTCCTCGCACACGACCTTCTACACTCCTTCAGCGCGGTAATACGCAAACGCTTCGCCGCAGGATGGTTTCGCCGCCACGGCAAGCCAAGGCCGCGATGTGAATCTCCAGAGGCATCGGCACCGATACCAACTCGGGACGATCCTTGCTCCGGCCGGAGAGCGCGGTACCGAATGCGTTGGCGATGGCAACGCTCAGGAAAGAGCTGGCCGCGTACGGCCACCGACCTCGGATATCTGCTGCACGGTCGCTCGCATGCCTAAAGTCGATGAATAGCGCCCTATGGATGACGGCGAGGGAGACCTTCATGTACGGATGCGGTCTCGACGTGTCAACGGTCACATCGGCAGCCAGTACGACAACTTCACCAGAAACACGTCGTGCGACGGCAGGTTCGGGATGGCGCGCAGGTCGCGGCTCACGCTGAACTCGCCGGTCGGCTCGGTCTTCGCGCGGTTCTCGTTCCAGACCACGTACAACGCGGAGCCGGGACGGAACTCCCAGCGCACGACGGCGCTGCCGCGCACGCTGCGGAAGTTGAAGTCGGGATCGGAGATGATGCCCGCGAACGGGACGTAGTCGCGCGTCCGCGCGGCGGCCAGCGAGCGGTAGTCGTGAAAGTCGCCCGAGGCGATGAACGGCTGCAGGTAGAGCTGGAAGGACAGGCGCGGGCTGAGCGTCCAGTCGGCGCGCGTGGCCAGCTCGAACGAGCGCTGCTCGAGATTCGCGAACACGTAACGCCGGCCGTACGTCCCGGTCGCGGCCGGATCATCGAAGTCGTCCACGTACTGCGTCTCGTCGTGCGAGCGCGTGTACGACGGCGTGACGCTCAGCTGGACGTTCGGCGCCGGGCGGGCGTTCAACGACACGCCGACGGTGCGCGCGTACGTGCTGTCGTCGCTGCCTTCGAGATGGCTGTCGATGCTGAAGGAGAAGTTCTTGCGGCTGTCGCTGCCGAGGCTCAGGTCGGAGCTCCAGCTCGCGGGCACGCGTGCGAGCGGGCCGCCGCGCGTCAGCCGGTCCGAAAACGCCTCGCCCGCGAGGAACAGCGCCGCGCGGTACTCCCAGTAGTTCTGCAGCACGCCCGACGCATCGCCGAAGACGCCGCGCTCGAGCGTGTCGCCGTCGAAGTTCTGGTTCTGCCAGACGCCGAAGTACACGGTGCGCTCGCGGAACCGTTTGGTCGGATTCTGATTGCGGTACTCCATCAGCGCGTGGCCGGAGATGATGTCGGTGCGCTGCATGAAGCCGGTGTCGTTGGTTTCGAATCCGGGCGAAAACGCCTGGATGGAAACGTTCGGCCGCCAGATGCCGGTGGCCTTCGAGATCATCGCCCGTCCGCCCCATCCATGCAGCGACTCGCGCGCCGGGTCGTAGTCGATGTGTCCCGCATCGGGCCGCTGGTAATAGCGCGACGACGATCTCTGCGTGGCATCGATCGCCTGCGCGCTGCCGCTGACGTTCGACCCGACCAGCGAGCCTTCGAGGATCCACGATTTGTCGCGGAAGCTGGTGTAGCCGTCGATGCCGCCGGTGACGGCGGACTCGCGCAGCGCCGACAGCTCATCGGCGAGACTGCGGTTCACGGAGGTGAACAACATGCCCAGCCGCGAGCCGGAGCCGATCTCTTTGGTGATGCGCGAGACGAAGTAGTTCGTCAGCGGCTCGACGTGCTCGCGTCCTTCCGGCCGGTGCGGCGGACCGCCGAAGAAACGCGCCCGCTCGATGTCCGTGAGCGCGTCCAGCACGCCGATCGACCAGCCGCCGGGGAGTTTGCCGGTGACTTTCGCCGCGCCGAGGATGGTGGTGTCGGCGGGAACCGCGGCGAAGGCGGCGTCGGGCGAGCCTTGCGGAGCGCGGCCGATGCGGCGCGTGTAGAAGAGGTTCGGCGCGGAGAAGAAATTGAAATGCGTCGGCGCGGGCGTGTCGCCGAAGCGGAAGATGTTCGTCCCTTCCGTGAAGAACGGCCGCTTCTCCGGATAGAACGTCTCGAAGTCGCTCAGATTGACCACCGCGGGATCGACTTCCACCTGCCCGAAGTCGGGATTGATCGTGCCGGTGAGCGTGAGGCTCGAGGTCAGCGCGTACTTCAGATCGAGACCGCCGTCGGCGCGATGATCGAGATCCTCCGCCAGCGGGTTGTTCGGATTCCTGCGCGTGCGCACGTCGGAGCGCGCGACGACGTACGGCACCAGCTCGAGCGGACGTCCGCGATGGATGCCTTCCAGCCCGACGATGTCGGCGAAGTGCGAGACGAAGCCGGTCTCTCCTTTGCGCGTGTTGACGACGCGCACCCACTCGTTGTTGCGCACCGTGCGGCGCGTGATGTTGAGACCCCAGACGTGCACCGGCTTGTCCGGGAAGCGGAGCTGCGAAAACGGGATGCGCAGCTCGGCGACCCAGCCGCCCGGCACGACCTGCGTGGCCGAGTCCCACACGCCGTCCCAGCTCCCGTCCTCGCCGATGTCGTTGTAGAGGATCGAGTCGATCTGCACGTTCGCCGGCGTGATGGTGAACGCCGCGCCGGAGAGGCGGTCGAGCTGCGGGTCGATGTTGAAAGAAAGGAAATCGCTCGGCACGAACGAGTCGCGCCGCACCAGCAGCGAGGTCGGCGGATGCGGATCGTCGACCTTCGCGCCGAAGTAGATCGCGTCGTCGTCATAGACGATGCGGATGCCCGTGCGCATCGTCGGCGGCGCGCCGTCATCCGGATCGTGCTGCGTGAAGTCGGTGAACTCCGGCGCATTCTGCCAGGCCGCGTCGGAGAGATCGCCGTCGATCACCGGTCCCGCGCCGACGCGCACCGCCCGCAATACCGGATGGTCGGGCCAGTTGGCGGCGAACGCCGCGGGTGCGGCAAGGAGCGTGAGCAGAGCGAGCGTCGTGCGTTTGAGCATCTTGGATCGCCACACGTTAACCGCACGCGTCCGCGCAGGGAAGCGACGGAACGGTAACGCGACTGCGAGCGGTTATGGCATCAAAGCCCCCTCTCCCCGCTGCGCGGGGAGAGGGCTGGGGTGAGGGGCGCAAGTTGCGCGAGGTTCGCCCCTCACCCTAGCCCTCTCCCCGCGCAGCGGGGAGAGGGGAACGGAGGACGATCACCTCGTCACTGGCGATGGCCGCGTCCGGATCGTCCCGGAAATGCTCCGCGGAACGCACGGGATCACCGCTGGCCAGGAGCACGCCCGTCCATGCATTCCGGCCGCCGTGCTTGGACAGGTACAGCGCGGCGTCCGCGAGATCGACGACGCGCTCCCAGCTGAGCGCCCGCGGCTGCTCCGGTGAAAACGGCCAGGCCGCGAAACCAATCGAGCAGGTCCGGTGGATCGTCGTCCCGTCCGGCAGCACGAACGAATGCGCCGCCACAGCGCTGCGCACTTTCTCCGCCACCTCCGCCCCATGTCTGCGGTCGACGAAGCGCACCACGATCAGGAACTCCTCGCCGCCCCAGCGCACCACCGAATCCGAATTGCGCACCGTGCGCAGCAGCAGTTCCGCGAGCGCCACCAGCACCGCGTCGCCGGCGGCGTGACCGTATCGGTCGTTGACGCTCTTGAAGTGATCGAGATCGATCATCAGGATCACCAGGTCGCGGTCCACGCCGCCGCGCGAAGCCAGCTCGAGATCGGCGCCGATGGTCTGTTCGAGAAAGCGCCGGTTGCGGAGGCGCGTCAGCGGATCGGTGAGGCTCGCCTCCTGGATCTCGCCGTACGCTTCCTCGAGCTGCCGCGTCCGTTGCGCGACCAGGTGTTCGAGCTCGCGCTCGCGTGCGCGCAACTGCCGGACGCGCAGCCGGTAGATGCCGTACAGCAGCGCGGCGCCGAGAAGGATCAGCAGCGCGCGGAAGCCGGTCGTCTGATGAAACGCCGGCAGGACCGTGACCGGCAATCGCAGCTCGCGCCGGCTCCAGCCGCCGTCGCGATTCATCACGCCGATGCGCAAGGTGAAGCTGCCCGGCGGCAAGCGGCTGTACGTGAGCGAATGCTGCGCCGCGCCGAGAACGGTCCAGTCGGAATCGAGACCTTCGAGACGATGGCGATACACCAGCCGCTGTGGTGCGGTGAAGTCGAGTGCCGCGAAGTCGAGCGTGAAGCGGCGCTCCGCTTTCGACAGTGCGATCGCGTTTGCGCCGGGACGCGCCTTTCCCTCGACGCGCAGCGCGGTGGCGACGATCGGCGGATCGGGACGGTCGAGACGCAGCGCGCGCGGATCGACGATCAGCAATCCTTCCGGCGATCCGAAAAGGAGACGCCCGTCGCGCGTGCGCGAGCGGCTGGCGATGAAGAATCCGCGAAACGCCACGCCATCGGCGGGACCGAGCTCGCGCGTCGTCCTGCGCTGCGGATCGATGCGCAGTCGCGGTCCGGCCCAGACCTGGCCGGAGTGGTCTTCGATCAATGCTTCCGCGGCCTTGCGCGAGACGGTGTCGAAACGCGCCACGCGACCGTCCCACGACGACAGCACCGCCACGCCGCCGGCGGTTGCGACCCACAGCCGTCCATCGCGCGCGAGCATCAGATCGGGCACCCAGTTCTCCGGCAGCGCATCGGCGCGCGCGGGATCCTTGGCGATGCGCACCGCCTGCTCCGTGCGCGGATCGAACGAATAAAGACCGTTGTCGCTGCCTGCCCACAACGAGCCGTCGCGCGCGACCACGATCGATTCGATCGCCGGCGATGACTCGCCCGCGCCCGGCCAGCGCCGATA
>CAMPKJ010000068.1 GCA_946887105.1 uncultured Acidobacteriota bacterium
ATCTCCGCCATCGCCGCGCGATGCTCGTCGTGCGTTTCGCGCTGGCGCAGGATGGTCGCGCGCAGCTCCTCGATCGAGCGCGCCAGGTCGTCCAGCTCGGCGTGATACGGGCGATGCGCGACGACCACGTCCGCCGGCGACTCGACCGCCGCGCGGCTGCGATCGGTCAGCACATCGAGATCGCGCGCACGCCGCACCGCCCACAGAAACACGCCCGTCCACGGAAGCATGAACGCGACGAACACGAGCACGCCCAGCACCGTCGCGGCCGACTGCGCCGTCCCGCCATGCCGCAACGCCGCGCCGAATCCCCACGCCACCGCGATGGCGAGCACGAGGGAGACGTAGAGGAGGACGCGGAGGGGGTGCATGGGGAAAGTCTCAAAGTCTCAAAGTCGCAAAGTCACAAAGAGGCCGTTCGGCGCGCTCTTTGAGACTTTGCGACTTTGCGACTTTACGACTCAAACCGGTACCCATACCCAATCACCGTCTGAATCCTGTCCTTGCCGATCTTCTTGCGCAGGTTGCGGATGTGCGCATCCACGGTCCGCGTCTCGACGTCCTCCGCAACCTGCCACACCTCGGAGAGGATGCGGTCGCGCGAGACGACGGCCGGGCGGTTGCGCACCAGCATCCAGAGCAGCTCCAGCTCTTTCTTCGCCAGCTTCACCTCTTCTCCGTCGACGTGGACGCGCAGCGTACGGCCGTCGATGCGCAGGTGACCGTCGTCGTAGACGGCGGCATCGGACTCATCGCCGCGCGAGCGGCGCAGGATGGCTGCCACGCGCGCCAGCAGCTCGCGCACGCTGAACGGCTTGGCCAGGTAGTCGTCCGCGCCGAGCTCGAGTCCCATGATCCGATCCGCTTCCGAGGTGCGTGCGGTGAGCATCAGGATCGGCAGCTTCGCGGTGTTCGGATCGCGGCGCAGCTCGCGGCAGATCGTGAAGCCGTCGAGATCGGGCAGATTGAGATCCAGGATCAGGAAATCGAAGCCGCCCTGCTGTACGGCCAGCAAACCTTCATGGCCGTTCCCGTACGTCGTCACCACATAGCCTTCGCGCTCGAGATTCACGCGAATGGTGAAGGCGATGTCGGCATCGTCCTCGATGACGGCGACGCGCAGCTCAGACCGGCTCATTGCTGTGCTTGATCACTTTTCCTTCCGCGAGATAGACCACCATCTCGCAGATGTTCGTGGCTCCGTCGGCCATCCGTTCGAAGTATTTGCCGATGAAGGTCAGCCGGATGGCGCGCGAGATGTTGCGCGAGTCTTCGAGCATGTACGTCAGCAACTCGCGGAACGACTGCTCGGTGAGCAGGTCCGCTTCGTCGTCGCGCGCGATCACTTCCCGCGCCAGCACCGGATCGCGGCGCACGAACGCATCGAGCGCCTGGCGGACCATGTCCTGCGCCATGCGCGCGAGCCGCGGAATGTCGATCAGCGGCTTGAGCGGCGGCTCGCGATTGAGCTCGATGGCGCGCTCGCATACGTCGACCGCGAGATCGGCGATGCGCTCCAGCTCCGGCGTGATCTTCATGGCCGCGGCCACGAACCGCAGATCGACCGCCGCCGGCTGCATCATGGCGATCATCTCGATGGTGTGCTGGTCGATCTCCAGTTCCATCTGATCGATGGCGGTGTCGCCCTCGATGACGCGCTGCGCGAGCGACGTGTCGCGCTCCAACAGCGCGCGAATGGATTCGTTGATCTGATCCTCCACCATCGCTCCCATGCGAAGGAGGAGCTCTTTGAGGTGCTCGATTTCCTTGTCAAAGTGGCGCATCAGCCGAACCGCCCCGTGATGTAGTCCTCGGTCAATTTCTGTTTCGGAGTCATGAAGATCGTCCGCGTCTCGTCATATTCGACGAGTTTGCCGAGCATGAAGAAGGCGGTGCGGTCCGAGACGCGCGCGGCCTGCTGCATGTTGTGGGTGACGATCACGATCGTGTAGTTGTCCTTCAGCTCGTACACCAGCTCTTCGATCTTCTGCGTGGCGATGGGATCGAGCGCCGAGGCCGGCTCGTCCATCAGCAGCACCTCGGGATCGACGGCCAGCGCGCGGGCGATGCAGAGCCGCTGCTGTTGTCCGCCGGAGAGCGCGAGCGCGCTGGCGCCGAGGCGATCCTTCACCTCGTCCCACAACGCGGCGCGCTGCAGGGAGCGCTCGACCGTCTCGTCGAGAACGCGCCGGTCGTTGATGCCGCCGATGCGCAGTCCGTACGCGATGTTCTCGTAGATCGATTTCGAGAACGGATTCGACTTCTGGAACACCATCCCCACGCGGCGGCGCAGCGCGACCACGTTCACGCCGGGCGCGTAGACGTCCTGTCCGCCGATGGCGATCCGCCCTTCGACGCGCGCTCCCGGGATGATGTCGTTCATCCGGTTGATCGAGCGCAGGAACGTCGACTTGCCGCAGCCCGACGGGCCGATCAGCGCCGTGACCTGCTTCTCCGGGATGTCGAGCTCGATGCCGTGCAGCACCTTCGACTCGCCATAGAAGAAGTTGAAGTTGCGCACTTCGATTTTCGGAGGCGTGGACGGCGCGGCATCGTGCGGATGCAGCGTCGATGCGGCATTTACGTGCGTCACGATATCCATTGTAGTCATCGGTGCAGTCTCGAACGCGTGCGCGAGCGGATGATCACGCCGGTCAGATTGAGCAG
Organism: uncultured Acidobacteriota bacterium; assembly: GCA_946887105.1. The sequence goes on from CAMPKJ010000068.1 coordinate 2,668, forward strand.
GAACGTCAACGCCAGCAGCACGAACACGGTGCCGTACAGCAGGGGTTTGGTCGCCTCCACGTCCGGCGATTGCGTCGACAGGATCAGCACGTGATAGCCGAGATGCATGAACTGATCGGTGACGTCGCCGGGCAGATACGGGAGGTAATACGCGGCGCCGGTGAAGAGGATCGGCGCGACCTCGCCCGCACCGCGCGAGATGCCCAGGATCGCGCCGGTCAGGATGCCGGAGAGCGAGCTCGGAAGCACGACGCGGCGGATCGTTTCCCACTGTGTCGCTCCGAGCGCGAGCGACGCTTCGCGCAAGTCCTGCGGCACCGTGCGCAGCGCTTCTTCCGTCGCCACGATCACGGTCGGCAGCGTGAGCAGCGCGAGCGTGCACGCGGCCCACAAAAGCGAGCCCTGACCCCACAGCACTTCGCCGGGCGGCTGCGTGGCCAGATCGATGTTCCGGCCGATGAACTGGATGAAGAAGCCGAGGCCGAACAGCCCGAACACGATCGACGGAACGCCGGCCAGGTTCGCGACCGCGCTGCGTGTGACCGTCGCGAGCAGCGCGGACATCGCACGGAAAAAGAGCTTGCGGCGTCCGGGCATCCCCTTCGAAACGCGGAAGCGGCGCCACGCCAGATTCAGCCCTTCGGCCGGCGTGTACTCGTGCAGGTAAACCGCCGTCGCCACGCCGAGCGGCACCGCCACGATCGACATCAGGATCACCAGCGCGGCCGTGCCGACGATTGCGGGCATGATGCCGCCGGCGGTCAATCCCATCCGCGGCGGCTTGGTGATGAACTCCCACGTCACCGCGCCGGCGCCGTGGATGACGATGTTGCCGACGATCACGATCAGGATGCCGACGATCAGCACGACGCTCGATCCGAGGAGCGCGATCGCCACTTTGTCTTTCACGTTCCTCATGCCGTGCCCTGCATCCGCCGGCGCATCCCGCCGATCACCCACTGCCCGAGCGAGTTGCTGACGAACGTGATCACGAACAGCAGCGTGCCCATGAAGAAGAGCGCCGCGTAGTGCTCGCTGCCGACCACCACTTCGCCCATCTCCGCGGCGATGGTCGCGGAAAGCGTGCGCAGCGGATCGAGCAGTGAGATCGACGCGATGGCCGCGTTGCCGCCCGCCATCAGCAGGATCATCGTTTCGCCGACGGCGCGTCCGAACGCGAGCACGAACGACGCGAATACGGCAGGCGCGGCGGCGGGCAGCACGACTTTCCACGCCGTCTGAAACCGCGTCGCACCGAGCGCGAACGATGCTTCGCGATACGCGCGCGGCACGGCCGCCAATCCATCCTCGGAGATGGTGTAGACGATCGGCACGAGCGCGAATCCGAGCGCCAGTCCGGCGTTGATCGCGTTCAGCCGGTACGTGAATCCGAACGCGTTCTGCAGCCAAGTGGCAAGCACGATCAGCGCGAAGAAGCCCATCACGACAGAAGGGATGCCTGCCAGCAACTCGATCACCGGCTTGATCACTTCACGCAACCGCGCCGGCGCGAACTCGGAGGAGAACAACGCCGCGGCCACACCGATCGGACACGCGAAGAGCATCCCCACGACCGTCGCCTTCAACGTGCCGAGGATGATCGGGATCAGCGACAGCTTCGGCACCTCGGACGTCGGTTGCCACACCGGCGGATCGGCCATGAAGAACGCGCGCATCGAATGCCCGTTCAACACCGTCGCCGTCTCTTTGAACGTGAAGATGAAGATCAGGAAGATGAAGACGATCGCCACCCAGCCGGCTACCGAAAAGATGCCGGTCATCAGGTTGTTGCGGATCAGACGTCCGCGCGTCATTGCGCCTTCGTCAGCGGGAAGTAGCCGACCTGCGTGACCAGCGCCTGCGCCTCGGGCGTGAGCGACCACTGCGCAAACTTCGTGACGCGCTCCGGTGCATTCTGCGCGTAATAGAAGTAGAGCTTGCGGCTGAGCGGATAGGTGCCGTCCGCGACCGTCGCTTCCGATGGAGCGACCGGCTGACCGCCCTCCGCGGCGATGGCCAGCGCCTTCACGTTCTTCGCGTAGGCGATGCCGCCGTAGCCGATGCCGTTGCGATCCTGACCGACCGCGTTGATCACCGCGGCCGTGCCTTGCAGCGTCTGCACGCGCGGCGTGAAGTCTTCCTTCAGCAGCACGTGCTCGCGGAAGTAGTCATACGTGCCCGACGAGTTTTCGCGGCCGTACAGCACGATCGTCGCGGTCGGGCCGCCGATCTGATTCCAGTTGGTGATCTTCCCCTGGAAGATGTCTTTGACTTGCGTCATGGTCAGGCTCTGCACCGGGTTTTCACCGTTCACGAACACGCCGAGCGAGTCGAGCGCGACTGCCTGTTCCACGATCTCGGCACCGCGGGCCTGCTTTGCCTTCTGCTTCTCGTCTTCTTTCATCTCGCGCGACGACTGCGCGAGGTCGACCGTGCCGTTGATCAGCGCGGCGATGCCGGTGCCGCTACCGCCGCCATTGACCTGCACGACGGTGCCGGGATTCTTGACCATGTACTCCTCGGCGAGACGCTGGCCGAGGATGACCATCGTGTCCGAGCCTTTGATGGTGAGCGGTTTCGTATCCGCACGCTTCGACTCGCCGCCGGACGCGGCAGGTGCCTGCTCCCGTCCGCCGCAGGCGGCCAGCAGGAGCGCGAGGGTGAGCGTAGAGACAATTCGAGCCACAGAGTTCATGGGCGCAATTTAGGGGCCAGATGTCGAGGGGCGTGGCAGAGCGTGTAAATTCGATGTAAACGCCCAAACATGGTTGCCGTTCGCGTCCATTCAACGCTTAGGTTGTGCGCCATGAACGCGAAGCGTAAAGGTCCTGCCAATGCCCGCGTCGACTATCAGTGGCGCGTCGATCGCGAACGAGGCTTCGAGAAGACGTCGATGATCTACGACGCCGACGGCAAGCTGCTCGGCATCGACTACGAGCACGCACCGCGCGTCGAAGTTCCTGCGCGCGAGCCGCGCGACTGACTCAGCCCTGCGGCTCGTGCTCCGCGTCGATGGTGGTCATCTCGGCCATGACCATGTTCTCCGAGTGGGCGCTGCCGATCTTTCCCGCCGGCATCGCCACCGCGGCCACGCCGAGCGCAGCACCGACGACCACCGTGCACGCCCAGAAAATCGTGCGCAGCGTTCGTTCGAGCGCGCCTTGCAACGCCGCCAGCTCCGCCGGCGCGATGTTCGCGCGCGCCTCGGGATTCACGAGCGCATTCGGATCGTGCGAGAACTCCGCCAGTCCGGCAGCGAGCATCGCGCCGAGGAGCGCCACGCCGAGCGCACCGCCGATCGAGCGCGAGAACTGATTGAGTGACGTGGTGATGCCGAGCTGCTCCCGCGGCACCGAATGCTGCGACGCGATCAGCAGCGTCAGCATGGTCAGGCCGAGACCGGAGCCGATGAAGACCAGCTCGACGATCATCGTCCAGCGCGGCGTGGTGCGGGAAAACGTCGCCAGCGCGGCGAATCCGCCGACCATGAACACCAGTCCGGTCAGCACGATCGCGCGCGAGCCCATACGGATCAGCAGACGTCCGCCGACGATCGACGCGAGCACCCACGCCAGCATGAGCGGCGTCAGAAACGAGCCCGCCTCCGTTGCGCTCGCGCCGAGCACGCCTTGCGCGAGCAGCGGGACGAACGTGATCGCCGCGAACATGGCGATGCCGGCCAGAAACCCGACGATGATGGCCACGCTCACGACGCGATTGCGAAAGAGCGCGAGCGGCACCACCGGATCGGCGGCGCGTTTTTCGATGCGCACGAACCACGCGAACAGCACGCCGATGGCGACGATCAGGGCGATGTTGCCCGGCCGCAGCAGACGCTCGGGCGCGCTTCCCTCGCCGAGGACGAGCAGCAGCATCGTCACGGCAACCGTCAGCACGAATGCGCCGCCGTAGTCGATGGCCGGACGCTCGTGCCGTTTCGGCTCGATCAAACCGAAGCCGATGATCGCGGCCGCGGCGATGCCAACCGGCAGGTTGATCAGAAAGACCCAGCGCCACGAAAGCTGATCGGTGATGAAGCCGCCCAGCAGCGGTCCGAAGACGCTCGAGACACCCCACACGCCACTGAACAGCCCCTGCATCCGCGCGCGCTCTTCGAGCGTGAAGATGTCGCCGATGATGGTCATCGCCAGCGGCACGAGCGCACCCGCGCCGATGCCCTGCACGGCGCGCGAGACGATCAGCTGCGTCATGGTCTGCGCCAGTCCGCACGCGGCGGAGCCGAGCAGGAACACCGCGATCCCGATCTGAAACAGCAGTCGGCGGCCGAAGAGATCCGAGAGCTTGCCCCACACCGGAACCGTGACCGTCGACGTGAGCAGGTACGCGGAGAAGACCCAACTGTAATGCGCGAGTCCGCCGAGCGCGGCCACGATGGTCGGCATCGCCGTACCGACCACCGTCCCTTCCAGTGCGGCGAGGAGCATGCCGGTCATGACCCCGGCGGTAACGACGCGCCGGCGGCGCGGTGACATCGGCAACATGGCGCCGTGCATTCTGCACGACCCATGCGCGGGGACCGAGGGAGAGTTCCTCGGAGTTCCTCGGTTCCTCAGTTCCTCGGAGTGGAAGATCCCCGCGGCTCCCTCCGAGGAACTCCGAGGAACCGAGGAACTCCGGGCGACTCTCACGCGCGCGCTATGCTTCGCCGTCTGTGACTGACCTGTTCAATCGCGAGTTGAGCTGGCTCGAATTCAACCGCCGCGTGCTCGCGGAAGCCGAAGACTCCTCGGTGCCTCTGCTCGAGCGCGTGAAGTTCCTCGGCATCACCGCCAACAATCTCGACGAGTTCCTGATGGTGCGCCTCGGTGCGATCCGCTCGCTGATCGCGGGCGAGGCGCGCGAACGCTCGCCCGACGGCATGACGCCGAAGCAACAGCTCAAGGCGATCCGCGATCGCGGGAAGGCGCTGCTCCGCGACATGTACCGCGTTCACGACACCCTTCTGCCGCAGTTACGCAAGGCCGGCGTGCGCATCGAGGCGCCGGGCTCGCTCACGAAGAAACAGCAGGCCGCGCTGGCCGACGAGTTCCGTTCGCGCATCGCGCCGATCCTCACGCCGCTGGCCTTCGATCCCGGACATCCGCTGCCGTTCCTCGCCAGCGGCGCGCTCAATCTCGCCGTTCTGCTGGCCAGCGGCAGCGATACGCATACGGCCTTCATCAAAGTGCCCAAACTGCTGCCGCGCTTTCTCGCGGTCCCCGGCGCGACGGAACGGTTCCTGCCGATCGAGGAACTGATCCGCGTGCACGCGTCGTACTTCTTTCCCGGTCTCGACCTGCGCGAAGTGGTCGCGTTCCGGGTCATTCGCAACGCCGACGCATTGCTGCGCGAGGATGAAGTCGAAGACCTGCTGAAGTCGGTCGAGACCGAGCTCCGCCACCGCGATCGCAAGGAAGTGGTGTGGATGGAGGTCGCGGCCAACCCGCACGAAGAAGTGCTGGCCCTTCTGATGCGCGAGCTCGAAGTCGCGCGCGAAGACATCTTCTTCACGCCCGGACTGCCCAAGCTGAGCGATCTGCTCGAGATCTACGGCACGGTCGGCAAGCCGTCGTTGCGCGACGAGCCGTTCGATCCGCGCATGCCCGCGGCGCTCGCCACCACCGACGACATCTTCGCGATCGTGCGCGCGGGCGACGTGCTGCTGCATCGTCCGTACGACTCGTACAACGCCGTCGCGGAACTGGTGCAGAGCGCGGCCGGCGATCCGGACGTCATCGCCATCAAGCAGACGCTGTATCGCACCGAGCCGGGCTCCGTGGTCGTCGAGGCGCTCGCGCGCGCGGCGGAAAACGGCAAGCAGGTCACAGCTATCGTGGAGGTGCAGGCGCGCTTCGACGAAGAACGCAACATCGCCTGGGCGCGGCGTCTCGAAGAGGCAGGCGTGCAGGTCGTCTACGGCCTGGTCGGGATCAAGACGCACGCGAAAGTGCTGCTGGTGATCCGCCGCGAAGGCAATGCGCTGCGCCGTTACGTGCACCTCTCGACCGGCAACTACAACGCGCGCACGTCGCGGCTCTACACGGACCTCGATCTGCTGACGTGCGACCCCGCGTTCGGCGACGACGCCTCGCAACTGATGAACCTGATCACGGGCTACAGCACCGCCACGGCGCAGGAGGCATTCGAGCACGACCCCGCACGCTGGCGATGGAAGAAGCTCATCGTCGCGCCGACCGGCTATCACGCCTGGGTGCTGCGCATGATCGAGCGCGAAACGCGGCACGCGCGCGAAGGGCGGCCGGCGCAGATCATCGCCAAGATGAACTCGCTCGTGGAGCCGAACGTGATCGACGCGCTGTATCGCGCCGCGGATGCCGGAGTGAAGATCGACCTGATCGTGCGCGGGATCTGCTGCCTGGTTCCGCGCGAGCACATCCGCGTCACGTCGATCATCGACCGCTTCCTCGAGCACACGCGCATCTTTCTGTTCCGCAATGCCGGCGCCACGGAGATTTACGCCACCAGCGGCGACTGGATGCCGCGCAATTTCTTCAGCCGCATCGAGGTGGCCTGGCCGGTTCTCGCTCCCAATCTGCGCGACCGCGTCGAGCTGCAGATCCTCGGCACCGCGCTCGCCGACGACGCCAGGAGCTGGCGCCTCCAACCCGACGGCACGTATCGACGCCGCAAGGCCACGCCCGGTCCCGTCCGCAGCCAGCAGCGATTCATCGAAATCGCGCGCGCGGAAGCGGTGAAGATCGAGCCGGGCGTGGGGCGGCGGAAGGCGAAGAGGAAGCGTTGACGCGGCGGCGCCGCGCTAACGCTTCCGTCGCGCTTTGCGCCGGATCTTCGGCGCCTGCTCGATGGCCGCGTCGTAAGGTCCCAGCGCGACGGCTTCGGCGCGGGTGATCTCGATGAACCGCTGCTGGCTGGCGATCCCTCCGCGGCGCGGCGTCCACGAGCCGTCGGGCTGCAGTTCCCACGACGAGCCGTTGTCCGCGAGCGAGGTCTCGAGGATGCTCACCGCGCGCTCGCGCATGGTCGCGTCGAGCAGCGGGTACATCACTTCCACGCGGCGCACGAAGTTGCGCGGCATCCAGTCGCCGCTGGACAGGTAGATCTCTTCGGCGCCGCCATTCTCGAAACGCACCACGCGCGAGTGCTCGAGGAAGCGGTCGACGATCGAGATCACGCGGATGTTCTCGCGCGGCACGAGCGAGCAGATCGCGCGCACGATCAGGTCGATCTTCACTCCGGCATCCGCGGCGCGATAGAGCGCGTCGATGACCAGCGGATCGACGAGCGAGTTCAGTTTCGCGGCGATGCGGGCCGGCTTCTTTTCCTTCGCGTGTTTCGTCTCGCGGTCGATCTTCGCCACCAGCAGGCGGTGATAGTCGAACGGCGCGATCGCGAACAGCTTCCATTGCGGACGCGCACCCGGCCGCTCCAGAACCTGCACGAGGCTGCTCGCCGAGAATCCGGTGAGCACGTTCATCAGTTGCGACGACTCCTGCCCGAACTCCTCGTGCGCCGTGAGCAGGTCGAAGTCGGTGTACACGCGCGCCGTGTCGACGTTGTAGTTCCCGGTCGACATGTGCACGTAATGCCGCAGTCCCTCCTCTTCGGCGCGCACGACGATGCACATCTTCGCGTGCGCCTGAATGCCCACCAGGCCGTACACGACCTGTGCACCCGCGTCGTGCAGCCGCGCGGCCATGGCGATGTTGCGCTTCTCTTCGAAGCGCGCCTGCAGCTCGATCACCACCGTGACCTGCTTGCCGCTCAGCGCCGCCAGCACGAGCTTGTCGATCACCGGCGAGTCTTCGTCCGTCTGATACAGCGTCTGCTTGATGGCCACGACCGCCGGATCGGTCGCCGCCGCGTGCAGCAACTCGATGACCGCGGTGAACGAATCGTACGGGCGATGCAGCAGCACATCGCGCTCGCGGACGATCGAGAAGATGTCCGCCGTCGTGGCCAGTCGCAGCGGCAGCCGCGGATTGAACGGCGGGTAGAGCAGCGCCGGCGCGTCGACGTTGTCGCAGACGTCGATCAGATCGCGCATGGAGATGAATCGCGGCACGCGATAAACCTCCTCCTCGCGCGCACGCGTCCCTGCGGTCAGCGCGCGCACGAGCTCGTCCGTCGCACGATCGTCGATTTCGAGACAGACCACCTGCTTCCGCTCGCGGCGGCGCAGTTCGGCTTCGACAGAGTCGCGCAGGTCTTCGACTTCATCGCGATCGATGCTCAGTTCCGAGTTGCGGATGGCGCGGAAGAGCACGGCGCCGCGAAGGTCGAGCGAGGGGAAGAAGTGATCGAGGTGCGCCATCACCAGCGATCCGATCGGCACGAACCGGGCCGTCACATCTGCGGGCGCTTCTCCCGGCGCGACGGCAATGAAACGCGGCAGCAACGATGGCAGCTTGATGAGCACGAGATGCTCGCCGCCGCGCTGCGATTCGACCGTCACCGCCACATTGAGACTGAGGTTGGCGACGAACGGAAAGGGATGGCCGGGATCGACCGCCAGAGGCGTCAACACCGGCGCGACGGCATTACGAAAGTACTCGCTGAGCCTGGCCTGCTCTTCGCCGCCGAGGTCGCGAAAGTCCTGAATCAGGACACCGTTCGACCGCAACTCCGGCAACAGACGGTCATTGAGACAGCGATAGAGATCGGCGAGCAGTTCGCGCGTGCGGACGCGCATCGCCGCCATCTGCTCGGCCGGCAACAAGCCGTCCGGCGTTTGCTCCGCGATGCCGGCATCGATCAGATCGCGCGTCGCCCCGACGCGGACCATGAAGAACTCGTCGAGATTGCGCGAGCAGAAGGCCAGGAAGCGCAGCCGCTCCAGCAGCGGCACCTCGGCATCCTCGGCCTTCGCCAGGACACGGCGGTTGTAGTCGAGGCGGCTCAGCTCGCGGTTCAGCAGCGGGATCGGCTTCGACGGATGCACGCGCGCCGATTCTAGGGGTTGTCATTTGAAGTCCGCGTAAAGAGATATCGTTTCCGTGTGGCGTTCGCATTCGAGCACGACCAGCCCTTGTCCGTGGACATCCCGCGCCTGATGCACGAACAGATCGTTCGCGCGCGCGAGCATCTCGCGGAAAAGGACGTGCACAACGCGCGCAAGCGTTTCAAGGAAACGCGCGCGCTCCTGCGCCTGATCCGCGAGCCGCTCGGCGATTCGTTCGCGATCGAGAACGCCTGGTTTCGCGATGCCGGACGCGATCTCGCGGCCGTGCGCGACGCGGATGCGATGCTGGAGGCGCTCGACAAGCTCGAGATTCCGCGCGGCTTGCGCGCAAAGGTGAAACGTAGACTGCAGAAGGATCGCGCGCACCCGCCGGTCGACGGCTTGATCGCGAACGCGCTCGATCAGCTCGTGGTCGCGCAGGCGCGCATCGCACTGTGGCCGCCGATGGCCGACTCGTTCGACACCATCGCCGCCGGACTCCGGCGCACCTATCGCGACGGACGACGCGCCATGAACAACGCGCATTCCGCCGAGGCGCTGCACGAGTGGCGCAAATTCGTGAAGTCGCACTGGTACCACGTACAGTTGCTCCGGCACGTCTGGCCGCCGCTGATGAAAGCGCACGCCGGCGTGCTCGACGAGCTGTCGCACGCGCTCGGCGATCATCACGACCTGAACGTTCTCGGCGAAAGCGCTCCGGAGTTGCAACGGATCATCGCCGCGCGCCACCACGAGCTCGAGACGCAGGCCTTCGCCCTCGGTGCACGCATCTATGCCGAACGTCCGGACGCGTTCCTGGCACGCATGCGGCGTTGGTGGACGGCATGGCGATGAAATGGTGCTGATCCGCGGCGTGGAGCCCAAGCCGGGTGCGCGGCTGATCTTCATCGGCGACATCCACGGCTGCTTCGACGAACTGCGCGAGCTGCTGGAACGCGTCGCGCCGGGCGGCGACGATCTCGTGATCTCGGTCGGCGACATCGTCAACAAGGGTCCGCACGTTGCGCGCATCCTCGACCTCTGGCGCGATCGCGGCTACCTCGCCGTGCAGGGCAACAACGAGATCAAGATCCTCCATCGCGCACGTCCGCTGCTGCGGCTTTTCGCGCGAGACGAAGTGCTGCGCCGCCGCGATCTGCTCGCGTACATCCGCACCTGGCCGCTCGTGGTCGACTTCCCGAACGAGCGCGTCAGCGCGGTGCACGGCGGCTTTCTGCCGCAGATGCACGTCACACGCGAAGAAGTCGAGCGCGAACGCGAGGTCATCCCGGAGCTGCGCTGGATCCGCAAAGAGAACGGCGCATGGCGCCCCGTCCCGAAAGAGAAGAAGAGAAAGGACGACGTGCTGTGGGCCGAGAAATGGCGCGGCGACCGTTTCGTGCTCTATGGCCACACTCCGTTGCGCGAGCCGAGACGGGACAAGCAGGCGCTCGGACTGGACACCGGTTGTGTGTACGGAGGCGCGCTGACCGCGGCCATCCTCGCGGATGGCCAGTGGGAAACGGTGAGCGTGAAGGCGAAGCGGAAGTACGCCGACTGACGGAGCTCAATCGATCTTGCGCAGCACGCGCGGCGAAAGCAGCCACTCCAGCGTAGCCGTGCCGTCCGGCGCGATGCGCACGCCGTAGCAGCCGCCCTTCTTCAACTCGACCCTGGCCGGCTCGATGCCCACCAGCGCGGCCATGTCTTCGCTGAGCGTCGGCTCGTGCCCGACGAAGATCACCCGTCGCTCCTCGATCGACTCGAGCAGCGCCAGAAACTGTTTCGCCGTCGCGCCGGGCGCGAGCGCATCCGTGGTGTTGATGTTCACGCGCGACTTGTAGCCCTTCGACACCCACAGCGCCGTTTGCACCGCACGCAGCAGCGGACTGCTGTAGATCGCCTGCGCTTTCGGAAGCGCGCGCTCGAGGCCGCGCGCGATCTCTTTCATGCGCGCGTGTCCTTCACTGGTCAGCCCACGATCTTCATCCTTCTTGTCCGGCGACGGATCCTCCGCAATCCCATGCCGGAGCAGAATGACGAACCGCTCTTCCGCGGGCGGCGCCGGAGCCTTTTTCCTAGTTGCTGCTTTCTTCGATGTCGACATGGCACTCGAATACCTTTCCGAAATACTTCGCGCGACGCGCAACGGTCTCCAGCTCCACGTCCGCGTCGCCGCGCAACCGCGGGCGGAACGTCACCGTTTCCTCTCCCACTTCCACGCCCACGTCCCGCACGGCGCGGCGGCGTCCGCGATCGAGCGCATCCGCGACCCGCAGCATCGCCGCGAGTTTGGTGACCACATCGCGCTGCGCCTCGGAGAGCTGCGCGAAGTTGTCGTGCTCGACCGACGGCGCGGCCTTGCGGTAGTACCGCGCCACGTTCGCGACCACGGCCACCTGATCGGTGGTGAACCCGCGCAATCCGGCGTGGCTGATCAGGTAATAGGAATGCTTCTGATGATCCTGATACGACACGTGCATTCCGACCTCGTGCAGGAGCGCCGCGTATTCGAGCAGCTCGCGCTCGCCGGTATTGAAGCGATGCAGCTCCTGCGTCTGATCGAAGATGCGCAACGCCAGCCGCGCCACATGCGTGGCGTGCGCGCGTTCGACGTCGCTGCGCTCGACCAGGCCGAGGACTGACGAACGGCGCACGCTGCCGCGGTCCTTGCGCGGCGCGCGCTGGTCGTCCAGGACGTATTCGACGATCCCTTCGCGCAGCGCGGCATCGCACGCGTGAAGCTGTTCGCTCTCGAGCTTGCGCATGATCTCGTGCAGCACCACCGCGCCCGCGAGGATCGTCTGCGCGCGGCGTTCGTCGATCGGAAAACGGCGGATCCGTTCTGCAATCGACAGCGGCGTCAACGCGTCGATCAGCTCGCGCAGACGTTTGCGCGACAGCCATCGCAGTCCCGACGATACGGATTCCGCGCCGTTCCATCCCAGCTCCGCCAGCGCCACGATCGTGCCCGAGGTGCCGACCGCGAAGTCGAAGCCGAGCGAGGCGATGCGGGAGAGCGTCTTCTTCATCCGCTTGCGCACGTACGCGCGGCACTCGTCGATCATTGCCGGCGTGGCCGCGCCGTCGAGGCCGAACATCTGCGCCATGCGCAGCGCACCGACCGGCTCGCTGCTGGTGAGATAGACCTCTTCGCTCGTGCCCACGATCAGCTCCACGCTGCCGCCGCCGATGTCGATCACGAGGGACGTACCGCCATGGAAATCGACGGCCGAGCGGACGGCGCGATAGATGTACTCCGCCTCTTCCTCGCCCGAGATCACGCGCACGCGAATCCCGGACGCTTTCTCGGCGGCGCTGATGAAGCGCCGTCCGTTCGGCGCCTCCCGGATGGCGCTCGTGGCCACCGCCACGACGTCCTGCACCTGCCAGCGTTCGGCGATGCCGGCCATGCGGCGCAACGCTTCCACGCCGCGCTCGACGGCGTCATCCGTCAGCGGCCGGCCTTCGAGACTTCCGCGCCCGAGCTGGACCATGTCCTTCTCTTTGTCGATCACGCGATAGCCGTGCTTCTGTTTTTCGACCACGATCATGTGGATCGAATTCGTTCCGACGTCGATCGCGGCGATGCGGTGGCGTGGCATGCGCGGCGATTATGGCCTCAGACCCCCGCCTCTTTCCCCACCAATCCCGCGACTTTGCGACGGAGCATGGCTGGACTGCCCTTGCAGATGTAGCCGTCCAGTCCGAGGCGGCGGGCGGTGGTGCGCAGGTGGTCTTCGTCGTTGGAGGAATGCAGCACGACCATGACGTCGCGGGTCATGGCATTCCCGCGCAACACCTCGGCCAGACGGTCGCCGGAGAGCGCAGGCATGTTCACGTCCAGCAGCACCAGGTCGGGCTTGAGACGGATCACGGCATTGGTCGATCCGAACGGCTGACTCTGCGTGTGTACTTCGTACCCTTCGGCCTCGAGGATGCCGCGGGCGCTGTCGAGATGGGCCTGGTCGTCGTCGATGATCAGAATGCGGGTCATCAGAAATCGTCTCCTTCGATGCTCTGCGGCAGATGGATGGTGAAGGTCGTGCCGGCGCCGTACGCGCTCTCGACCTCGACGCGGCCGCCGAGCATCTGCGCGAGCTCGCGGGTGATGGTGAGGCCCAGCCCCGTGCCGGCGTGGCGTTTGGTGTGTGCGTCTTCGAGCTGACTGAAGGCGACGAACAGCTTGTCGAGATCCTCGCCGCGGATTCCGGTGCCGGTGTCGCTCACTGCGACCGAAATTGCGGATGCGTTGCGCGTCTGCTGCAGCACGATCCGCCCGTCGTCGGTGAACTTCGCGGCGTTGCTGGCCAGATTGAGCAGCATCTGCCGGAACTTCACCGGGTCGGAGGTCATGAGCACAGGCGCGCGTTCGGACGAGACGATCACCTCCACGGCACGGCCGCCCAGGAGCACGCGCGTCGTTTCGGCGATCTCGTGGAGGATCGGCACCACATCGAACTCCTCGACGATCACGCGCATGCGGCCCGCCTCGATCTTCGACAGATCGAGCATGTTCGTGATCACGCTGCGGAGATTCGTCGCGCTTTGCAGGAGCAGCGACAGGCGGTCGCGGACTTGCGTGACGTAGCCGTTCTCCGCCGACATCCGCATCAGCTCCGCAAGCTCGATGATGGCGTTCACCGGCGACCGCAGCTCATGGGTGACGTTGGCGAGGAACTGCGATTTGATGCGCGTGATCTCTTCGAGCTCGCGCGCGCGTTCGTGGGCCAGCTCCTTCTGCACGAGGATGTTGCCCAGCGAATGCGACTGCTGCAGCACCATCTGTTTGACTGACAGCAGGCCGGCGTAGCGTCCGAGGACGTCGACGACCACGATGTCGTCGTAGATGTCGGTCTGCGGGCGTTCGAGCGCGGTCGCGAGCGCGGAGTCGAGCCGCTCGCCGGCGTTCAGGATCAGCGGCTGGTCGAAGGCGATCGAGGTGATCGGCTTGCGGCCGTACAGCTCCCAGCCGAACTGGCGAAAGACCGTGGCCAGGAACTTCGTGCGCGTGACCAGCCCGGTCGGGAGATCGTTCTCCACGATGGCAACCGCGTCGAGCGTGGCGTTGTGAAAGAACTCGTCCGCGACGCGCTTCACCAGCGTGCCGGGATGAATGGGCGCGACCCGTGACACGACTTCTCCGAGCGCCGGAAAATGCTCGGTCACTTCCATCGACTCGGCCAGCGTCACGAGGCGACGTTGTACGCGCCGGGCACTCGCATCGATTGAACGCGGGGTGAAGCGGCGGTAAAGCATCGCCGCTTCGGCGTGAACGGACTACTTGATCGGGAAGTACCCGACCTGCGACACGATGGCCTGACCTTCCGGCCCCGTGGCCCAGTCGATGAACGACTTCATGTCCTTCGACGGCTTCACGCGCGTGTACAGATAGAGATAGCGGCTGATCGGATACTGCCCGCTGCGCACCGTCTCGAGCGAGGGCGTGATGGCCGGGCTCTTGTCGTCCTTTTTCACCGCCGCGAAGCGGATGCCTTTCGCGTATGCGGCGCCGCCGAATCCGATGCCGTTCGCGTCGTTCGCGACCGCGTTCACGACCGCCGACGTTCCCTGCAGCGTTTGTGCGCGCGGCGAGTAATCCTTCCCCATCAGCACGTTGTCCTTGAAGTAGGTGTACGTGCCGGACGAGTTTTCGCGCGCATAGAGAATGATCTGCGCGTCCCTGCCGCCGACCTGCTTCCAGTTCGTGGTCCTGCCGGTGTAGATGTTGCGGAGCTGCGCGAGCGTCAGCTCCTTCACCGGATTTCCGGTGTTGAGATAGACCGACAGTCCGTCGCGCGCGATCGGGTACGAATAGCCGACGGTCGCAAAACGCGCCTTCAACTTATCGATCTCCGAGGTCTTGATCGGACGCGACGACGCGGCGATGTCGGTCGTGCCGTTGATCAGCGCCGCGATGCCGACGCCCGAGCCGCCGCCCGTGACCTGGATGGTCGTGCCAGGCACCTTGGCCATGAACGCCTCGGCCAGACGCGCGTTCATGATCACCATCGTGTCCGAGCCTTTGATCGTGACCGGCTTCGCGGCGAACAGCGGCAGTGTGATGAGGACTGCGAGGATTGTGGTGAGTGTCTTCTTCATGGTGATCTCCAAGTCGCAAAGGCTCAACGTCGTAAAGCCTCAAAGGACTGCCGGTCTCGCCGCCTCTCCTTTGAGACTTTGAGACTCTGAGACTTCGCGACTTTTCAGAATGAGTACTGGTAGCGGAGCGTGAAAACGTTGTCGTCGGGATCGTTCGCCTGGGTCTTGATGAACTCGTAGGAGGCCATCACTTTGCTGTTCGCGTCCCAGTGGAAGATGTACGACGGGTTGATGGTGCGCAGGGCGTTGTCATCGACGTCCGTGTCGGGATCGTATTGATCGGCGCGTACCACGAACTGATGGCGGGTGCCGACATTCTGAATGGCGTAGAAGTACCAGCCGTCGACGTCCTGCGACTCGGTGCGGCTCGATCCGGTAGACGGCGCCTGCTTGCCGGTGATGTATTCGCCGCGCAGTCCCAGTCCCTGGATCGGCGTCGCCCACTGCACGTCGATGCCCTGCCGCTCTTTGTCGAACTCGATGCCGCGCGCGTTGCCGGCCACGGGAACGAGGTCGGAGCCGCGATAGATCGAGCCGCCGACGTCGACCGCGCCGAAGCTGTAGCCGAGGCGGCCGACCAGGTCCTTGCGCTTGTTGAAGTCGAAGGACTGGCTGGTGCCGGTGCCGTTCACGATGGCCACGCGGTAGCTGAGGCGATCGCCGAGGCCGAGGCCGGAGAGCATTACGCCGCGGTCGCGCTCACCGGGAAAGAGCGTGCGCACGGCTCGCGAGCGCTCGGCCACTTCGCGCGAGCTCGAGGAGTACATGATCTCGAAGCCGAACGGCCAGTTGAACTGACCCGCGGTGAGCGTGTGCTTCCACGTCGTCCACGGCTCGGTGAACTCGACGTAACCGTCCTTGAGCGTCACGCCCGAGCTGGTGATGTCGGGCTGCAGCACGAAGCGCGAGGTCGGGCTGAATTGGTACGTGAATTTCACGCGCGCCCGGCGGACCGAGAATTGATCGAGGTTGCGCGTCGCGGCCGGGCCGGTGAGCTCGTTCGTGGAGCGCTCGTCGTTGAGGTACTGCGCCTGCAGGTATCCGCTGATGCGCATCCGGCTGAGGTTCTCGAGCGAGTTGCGCATCTCGGTGAACGCCTCGCCGAAGCTCTCCAGCTTGTCGGACAACTCCTGCGGCGTCGGCGTCTCCGTGGTGGGCGTCTCCGCCTTCACCTCATCGGAACCGGGCTCCGGCGGCACCTGCTCCTGCGTGTCATCGGCAAACGCGGCCGCGCAGACGGCGAGCGACAACGCAACGATCCAGGACTTCAAATTCATGAGGGACCTTCTCCTTCGACGCGGAGTCTAGGGACCGCGCGCAAAGAGA
>CAMPKJ010000069.1 GCA_946887105.1 uncultured Acidobacteriota bacterium
GAGCCCTTGCCGGAGAGGGCGACGAATGAGATCGCGCCCGGCGTTGTTCCGGCCGTGACGTGAGCGGGGTCAGACCCCTCCCGCGGAACCTTTCCACCATGCACCCGTCCAAAGGCAGAGAACGCGGGGAGATGAGGCACCTGAACGATCAGGAGTTGATGCGTATCGTTCAGGCAGGCGATTACTCCCCGGCGTCCGAGATTTACGACCGCTATAGCGGAAGGATCTACAACTTCGCGTTTCGGTTCCTCAAGAACTCCGAAGCGGCGGAAGACGCGACGCAGGAAGTCTTTGTCAAGATGCTGAAGCACGCAAATCAGTTTCACGGAGACGCAAAACTCTCCACCTGGCTCTTCTCGATCACGGCCAACTGGTGCCGCGATTACCTGAGGAAGGCCGACAACAAATCGAAGGAATCGGACGACGTACTGGTCACGCTTCCGGCGCCGAGCGAGCTCGCCCCGGACCGCAACCTGGAACGGCGCGAGAGCGAACAGCGGGTCCGCCGCGCGCTCGAGGCGCTGACGGCCGAGCAACGGGAAGCCATTCTTCTGTCCCGCTACCAGGGACTGTCGTACGCGGAGATCGCACAGATCGCCGGCTGTTCGGAAGGCGCCGTCAAGACGCGCGTCTTCCGGGCCATGGAAACGCTCAAGAAGACTTTGATGGGAGAGGCGAGCGGAGGAGACCGATGTCTGAATGTAGTGCAGTGACCGAACGCATGCCGCTCCTGCTCACCGAGTCGCTCGACGCGACCGGGAGAGAACAGACGCACCAGCACATCGAGGGCTGCGATCTGTGCGGCGCGCAGTGGTCCGCTTACAAAGAGACCTGGCTGATGCTGGGCGATCTGCCCGAAGTGGAAGTGCCGGCGCGCGTCAAACAGAACTTCCTCAACGTCGCCGGCCTCGGCGAAACGCCAGTCGCCAACGTCGTCCCCTTCCGTAAGCGCCCGGTCGTGAAGTGGGTCGCACAGGCGGCGGCCGTGGCCGTCCTGGTCGGCGGTGCGTACTTCGCCGGCGACCGCAACGCCGAGCGCGTGCAGCCGACGGGCGCGATCGTCAGCAATCCGTCTCCGTTCACCCGCGTGGCTTTGCCGATGTCGCTCGCGGAAACGCGGACGATCGATGCCGAGGCCTTGAGCCCCGAGATCGAAGGCCGTCCGGACATCACCAACGTGCAGTTCGTCGACTCCGATGCGGGCGACGAACAGATCGGCGTCTCGTTCGACGTCACCTCGCGCTGGACCGTCACCGGAAATCCGCGCGACAAGAGCATGGTCCGGCTGCTGTCGTACATGCTCGAGAACGAAGAGTCGATGACTCCGCGCTCCTCGGCGATGGAGTGGGTGCGCCGCACGTACTCCGATCCTGCGTACGCCGATCCGGAGATCGCCAACGCGCTCGCGAAAGTGCTGCGCAACGATTCGCATGAAGGCGTGCGCATCCGCGCCGTGGAGACGCTGACCACCCTGCCGCCGGCCGTGGCCACGCAGACGCGCGACGCGCTCATCGACGCACTGAAGAGCGATCCCAATCCCGCGGTCCGCCTGAAAGCGGTCGAGGCGCTGGCCGAGATGGCGCGCGCGGGCGAGGTGCTCGACGCGGCCATGGTGGACACGCTCCGGCAGAAGGCGTCGCAGGACGACGAGAATCTGTACGTGCGCGTCAAGGCAGCCGAGGCGCTGAGCCAGATCAAACCGAGACCATGAAAACCCGGGCCCTCTTCGCCGCGATCGTCCTCTCCACGCTCGGCGCCGCAAACGCGGAAGCCGTGCTGCGGAAGACGATCGAGGCACATCAGAAATACGCGCTCGCGCCGGGCGGGACGTTCGTCCTCGAGAACCCGGTCGGCGACGTCGACATCACCGGCGACAACGTGACCGAGATCGACGCGCACATCGTCACCACCATCACCGCCGACGACGAGGCCGCGTTCCAGGAAGCGCAGCGCTACTCGGGCCTGCTCACCGGCGGCGATCCGAAAGTGCGCGTGGTCCGGGCGGCGGCGGTGGCGTCGAATTACCGGCAGACGCCGTGGTCGGTGTCGGTACGTTGGCGGATCCGCGTCCCGCGCTCGGCGACCGTGCGCGTCGCTTCGTACTCCAGCCGCGCCATCACCATCTCCAACATCCTCGGCAACGTCTCGGTCAAGAACTTCAACGGAAACCTGATCCTGACCAACCTCAACGCCACCACCAGCGCGGAGAGCGTCAACGGCTCGATCGTCTACAACACGCCCCGGCCGCGCGGCAACGTGGTGCTCGGGACGGTGAACGGCTCGGTGACCGCGACCGTCGCTCCGAACGCCAACGTGCGCTGGGTGGCGAAGACCGTCAAAGGCGACATCAAAACGAACCTGCCGGCGCGCGGCACGCTGATCGGAACGACGTTCCGGGGCAGCATCAACGCGCCGGGCGGGCCGACCATCACCACCAGCTCGCTCATGGGCAATGTCCGTCTGGTCATGTCGGGCCCCCTGGCGGCGCAATCGGTCCGCAACGTACCGAACGTCGTGCAGTCGCCCGCGGTTCTTGCCGGACAGCAGACGTCCGCCGCCAGCCGCGGCGACTATCAACGCGGCACGGTCAAGTCGTCGATGCAGTACGCAACCTCGCTCGGCGACGTGAAGGTCAGCCGCATCCGTGGCGATGCCGACATCTTCACCGGCGCCGGACAGGTGCAGCTCGGCGAAGTGACCGGCGCGTGCAAGGTGCGCTCGCTCGGCGGGCCGCTGCAGCTGGGCGAGATCCTGGGCGTGCTCACCGCCAGCACGCGCGCCGGCGACATCCTGGTCGACAGCACGCGCCGCGGCGGCACGATCTCCACCGAAGGCGGCACGATCAGTCTCCTCTACACCAGCGGTCCGACGCGTCTCACGTCCGGCGGCGGAGACATCACCGTGCGCCAGGCCGCGGCGGCGGTGACCGCGGAAACGTCGTCGGGCGACATCGCCATCACCGTCGATCCGCAATCGAAGTCGGAGCTGATCGAGGCGCGCACCGGCAAAGGGAACGTGATCCTCAACGTCCCGCCGATGTTCCGCGCCGACATCGAAGCGACCATCATCACCAACGATCCGACCGGCGACACCATCGTCTCGGACCTGCCGGGGCTGACCATCACGCGCGAACAGGTGGGCGGCACGACGCGCGTCCGCGCCGTCGGCAAGATCAACGGCGGCGGGGAGAAGGTCGTGCTGCAGGCCACCGGCGGAGACATCCGCGTCTCCACGGGCCGCGCCGGGCCGACGCTCGTCAAACCGCGCTGAGCTGCTGGTACGGGTCGTGTTTCTCTCCTCGGAGCGCGTGCTAGGATTCGCGCGCTGAACCGATGGAGGAACCTGATTTGAAACGAATTTTCCTGGGCGTATTGATGTCCATTGCTCTCGCCGCCTGCGCGCAGAACGGCGATCCTGCTGCGAGCGCGACGTCTGAGACCGCGACCGCGACCGAGACCAACGCGAGTGCTTCCGCCGAGAACCCCTCGCCTGACGCCGCTCCCGTGACGGAGAAAGAGAAACCGATGAGCAGCTACGAGAACAAAGTCGCAGAACTCCACACCAGCGCCGGCGAGATCCATATCCGCTTCTTCCCGGACGTCGCACCGAATCACGTGCGCAACTTCATCGACCTGGCCGAAAAGGGCTTCTACGACGGTACGAAGTTCCATCGCGTCATCCCCGGATTCATGATCCAGGGCGGCGATCCGAACACGAAGGGCGGCGATCCCATGCTGTGGGGCACCGGCGGCTCGGGCAAGAACATCGACGCCGAGTTCAACAGCGTGAAGCACAAGCGCGGCATCGTGTCGATGGCGCGGTCCACCTCGCCGAACAGCGCCTCCTCCCAGTTCTTCGTCATGGTGGCGGACTATCCCTCGCTCGACAATCAGTACTCGGCGTTCGGCCAGGTGACGAAGGGGATGGAAGTGGCCGACAAGATCGTCGCCGCGCGGACCGGTCAGAACAATCGCCCGCTCGAGCCGACCTCGATCGACAAGATCGTCATCCGCGACGCGCGTGAGGACGAAAAGGGACCGACGCCGAAGTGAACCCGAGTCGCAAAGTCTCAAAGGAACAAAGTCTCAAAGGAGAACCGCCAGCGCGCTCCTCTTTGAGACTTTGCGACTTTACGACTTTGAGACTCTCCTCGTGAGCGCCCTCCCGGAAGAAGCCGCGACCTGGCTGACCCGCTGGCTCGGGCCAGGCTGGACGGCGCGGCCGCTGGCGGGAGATGCGTCCGTTCGTGCGTACTACCGCATCGCGGCGGCGGACGGACGGACGCACATGCTCGCGTATTACCCCCAGGAGGTGCGCCATCAACTGGCGCGCTTCCTCGGCGCGTACGAAGTGCTGGCGCCGCACGTACGTATCCCCGAGGTGCTGGAGCATGCCGATGCGGCCGTGCTGCAGCATGACGTCGGCGATCGCACGCTGTTCGACGTGCTCCACGAAGATCGCGACGAAGGGATCCGCCTCTATCGCGCCGCCATCGACCTGCTGGCCGAGTTCCAGCACGCCGGGCGGTGCGAGGTGAACGCGCCGTTCACGGCGGAGTTTTTCTTCAACGAGCTGAGGATGGCGCGGGAGTTCTACGTCGAACAGCTCATGGACGGAGACGGCGCCGCGCTGGAACCGGTCATGAGAATGATCTGTGAACATGTAGCGCGACATCCATACGTGCTATGCCACCGCGATTTTCATGGCCAGAATTTACACGTTGAAGATCACACCATTTACTTGATCGATTATCAGGATCTGAGAATGGGTCCTGATATGTATGACATCGCCTCGCTGCTCCGCGATCGCGGCGTGGCCAGGATCCTCGGCGACCAAGCGGAGCTCGACCTGCTCGGCCATTACGCCGAGGTCACGGGCGCGACGGGCCACGTCCGCCGCCGCTACTTCGAAACGCTGCTGCAGCGCTCGATCAAGATTCTGGGCACGTTTTCCGCGCAGCCGATCCTGCGCGGACGGATGCACTACCTCGAATTCATCCCCGCCACGCTGGAAAGCATCCGCCGCTGCATCGAAGAATTGCCCGGCTACGCGCCGCTTCGCGATATGTTCCCGCTGGCGTTCGATCCCGATGCCGCGCGCGAGCGGGCCCGCGAACTGAATGACGCCAGGAGCTCTTGAATGACCAAACACAAAATCACCCTGCTGCCAGGCGACGGCATCGGTCCGGAAGTCACCGCCGCGGTCGTGCAGATCATCGAATGCGCCGGAGTCGAGGTGGAGTGGGAGAAGTACGTCGTCGGCGCGGAAGCGCTGGCGCGCACGGGCGATCCGCTGCCGCAGGACGTGCTCGACTCCATCGTGCGCAACCGCGTGGCGCTGAAGGGACCGGTCACCACGCCGGTCGGCACCGGCTTCGCGTCGATCAACGTCCGCCTGCGCAAGACGCTCGATCTCTACTCGAACCTGCGGCCGGTGAAGTCGATGCCGAACGTGATCACGCGCTATGACGACATCGACCTGATCGTCGTGCGCGAGAACACGGAGAGCCTCTACGCGGGCCTCGAGCACGAAGTCGTGCCGGGCGTGGTCGAGTCGCTGAAGATCATCACCGAGAAGGCGTCGACGCGCATCGCCCGCTTCGCGTTCGAGTACGCGCGCACGCATGGCCGCAAGCGCGTCACCGCGGTGCACAAGGCCAACATCATGAAGCTCTCCGACGGCCTGTTCCTGCAGTGCTTCCGCAACGTCGCCAGGGACTACCCGAACATCACCGCGGACGATCGCATCGTCGACAACCTCTGCATGCAGCTCGTGCAGAATCCGAATCAGTTCGACATCCTGCTGCTCGAGAACCTGTACGGCGACATCGTCTCCGATCTCACCGCGGGGCTGGTCGGCGGTCTCGGTGTGGTCGCCGGCGCGAACATCGGCGAGAACGGCGCGGTGTTCGAAGCGGTACACGGAAGCGCGCCCGACATCGCCGGACAGAACAAGGCCAATCCGCTGGCGCTCCTGCAGTCGGCCGTGCTGATGCTGCAGCACATCGGCGAGATGCATCCCGCGAAGCGTATCGACGACGCGATCACGAAGGTCCTCGGCATGGGCCCGGAGGTGCGCACGCGCGACATCGGCGGCACCGGCTCGACCACCGACTTCACCTCGGCAATCTGCGAGGTGCTGCGCAAGGGAACGCGCGCGACCGATTGAGGTTTGACGAGTTCCTCGGGTTCCTCGGGGTTCCTCGGAGTGGATGCCGATGACACCGCCTGATGCCCCGAGGAACTCCGAGGAACCGAAGAACTCCGAGGAACTCGTCAAAGGCGTGGAGCTCTTCAACGCCCACCACTTCTGGCACGCGCACGAAGCGTGGGAAGAGCTGTGGCTGCACGCGAGCGGCGACGAGAAGATTTTCCTGCAGGGGCTGATTCAGCTCGCCGCCGCGTACCACCACGTCCAACGCGGGACGTTGCGCGGCGGCGTGCGGCTGTTTGACGCCGCGTTGAGAAAGCTGGAACGGTTCGACGACGGCCGCGCTGGTATCGATCGCGGCGATGCAATCACGGCCGCGATCGCACATCGCGAAAAGATCGCGCGCGGAGAAAACATCGACGCCGGAGAGTTCCCGAAGCTGCGCTACAATTGAGCTCTCTCGAACAGCCCAACCGAACGCCACGCACCGAGGGGATTCAATGCAGGATATGGATCAACGGGATAGGGAGCTGTTGGGCGCTCTGCAGGCCGAAATTCCGCTCGTTTCCACACCATTCGCGTTCATCGGGCAAGCGCTCGATCTCTCCGAGAAAGAAGTCATCAAGCGGACCGAGCGTCTGCGCCGCGAAGGCGTGATCCGCCATCTCGCCGCGCAGTTCGATGCTCGCGCGCTCGGATATCGAAGCTGTCTGGTGGCCGCGCGCGTGGACGCCGATCGCATCGACGACGCCGCGGCCGCGATCAGCGCGCATCCCGGCGTGACCGCGAACTATCGCCGCAACAACGATTTCAATCTCTGGTTCACGCTGTTCGTCTCGCCGCAATCGAAGCTCGGCCTCGATCGCACCATCGAGATCCTCGGGCGCGCCGCCGACTGCGACAGCGTGCGCCCGCTGCCGACGCTCAAGCTCTACAAGAACGCCGCGGCCGATCACGATGCATCGCACGAGCACGAAACGCACGCCGACTACACGCCGCTGACGCCGCTCGAAATCGAATGCGTCCGCCTGCTGCAGAACGACCTGCCGCTGCAGCCGCGGCCGTTCGATCATCTGGCGCGCCTCTCCGGCATCGCCGTGGAGGACCTCCTCACCTCCGCGCGCACGCTCGTGAAGCGCGGCCAGATCCGCCGGTTCGCCGCGACCGTCGCGCCGCGCAAACAGGGCTTCGCGGCCAGCGCGATGGGCGTCTGGATCGTGCCGCAGGACCACGCCGACGACTACGCCGCGAAGCTCGTCCAGCACCGCGCCGTCTCGCACTGCTACCTCCGGCCCGTCTACGACGACTGGCCGTACAACCTCTACACCACTGTCCACGCGCGCTCCGTCGACGAGTGCGAGTCGGTGATCAACGACCTGGCCATCGATAGCGGACTCTCCCAGCGGCAGGCGCTCTTTCCGACGAAGGAGTACAAGAAAACGCGCGTCAGTTTCTTCGGCCGCGATGCGGACGAGTGGGAGAGTGCTCACGCAACGGACCAGGCGGTTGCGGCGGGATGAGCAAAACTTTTTGACACGCCTCCCGCGCGTCACTCTCTACGGAAACCCGGAACACGCCGTGAACTCCCACGGCGCATGCAGAGCCTGCCTGAATTCGTACGGGATGATCGCGAGAAGGAATCAGTGAGGTCCGCCGTATCGGCGAACCTCACCGGATGGGAGACGGTGATCTTTCAGCTGGATGTTCAGCTGGATGAGCCGGAAGACGACCCCGACTCCGCTTCCGCGACGGCCGCGTTCGCGCCCTGAAAGCCGATCTTCGAGTGTGTGCTGTCGCAGAACGGCTTCATGGTCGAGCCGCCGCAGCGGCAGAGCGCTCGTTTGAGGATCGGGATCTCATTGCCCGCGGCGTCGGTGAGCGTGAAATCGCCGTCGACGACGAACGGTCCGTTATCGCGCACTTTGATGGTGACGGTCATTCGGTTCCTTTAGAAGATCGGGTTCTCGGCGTGATGGTGGAAGTTCCAGTTGTACGTGTAGCCGGGCAGATCGACCGGCACGGTGTACTTGACGTCGATGATCACGTAGGTGCTCTTGCGCGAGATCTCGATGTTTTCTTCCGTGACCGGGAAGTTCAGTTCCTTCGCCTTCTGCAGGATGTTTCTGGTGATGACACGCTCGTCGTGCTGTCCCGCGGATTTCGCCTCGTCGACGACCGTGTCGCGCATGTCTGCCGCTTTGACCTTGACCGGAATCACCTTGTAGGCCAGCACTCCGGCCGCGAGCAGGATGACGATTCCAACCAGGCAGCCGAACTGACCTTCACCACGTTCACGACGATTGCGCAACATACGATGCCCTCCGCACTTCCGTCGTGAGAGTAGCAGTTCACTCGATCCATTTGAAGAGACCGCCGCGCGTGCCCGTCCGCCGGAAGGACGACTCGTGTTTCGCGGCCGCGCGCGCGGACTCTCCGACCGCGGACGAGGAGGACCAGAGCACCAGGCGGGCGCGGCCGACCACGAGGGAGCGCGGCACGACGCCCCAGCTGCGGCTGTCGCTCGAGTCTTCGCGGTTGTCGCCCATCACGAAATACGAATCGGCGGGGATGACCTGCGCCGGCACCGCACCGGAAGTCCCGGCGCGCAGCAGATACGGCTCGGGAAGCGTGTAGCCGCTGATGCGCACGCGGCCGAGGCGGCTGTCGATGAGGTCGCCCGGAGTGGCGATCACGCGCTTGACCATCAGCTCATCGGGCGCGTTCGGAGCGGTGAACACGATCACGTCGCCGCGTTGCGGAGCGGAGCGGAAGTACCGCGTGACCACGATCTGATCGCCGGTGGTGAGCGTCGGCGCCATCGACTCCGAGGGAATCGCGTAGATGTGGACCGCCGCGCGCACGATCAGCCCGAGCGCCACCGCTACCGCGAGCGGCTCGGCAATCGTACGGAAGAGAGACTTCTGGCGCATCCGCTGAAGAAACGACGAAGGCTGGTCGAAAGTTCCTCGGTTCCTCGGAGTTTCGGAAGTGGCGACCCGAGGAACCGAGGAACTCCGAGGAACCGAGGAACCGATCTACCCCGTCGTGCCGACGTGGAACGTATCGCTCGCGTTCGTCTTGCGCAGGTTCACCGAGCCGGTGATCGAATACACGGGCATCTTCTGCTGCAGGCCCTTGAGCGCGAACTCGCCCAGCGACTCGGTGTTGAAGCTGCCCATGACCCGGTCCAGCGTGTTCTGCGAGACCACCAGCTGTCCCGGCTTCGCCACGCCGCTCTCGAGGCGCGAGGCGATGTTCACGGATGTTCCGAGCACGGTGTAGTCGACGCGTTTCTCCGTCCCGACGTTCCCCACCACCGCGGGACCGCTGTTGATGCCCACGCGGATCTTCACCGGCGGCAGGTCCTGCTTCACGCGCTCGATGTTCCACTGCTCGATGCGCTCCATCATCATCAGGCCGGCCATGATGGCGCGGTCGGCGTGATCGTCCTGCACGATCGGCGCGCCGAAGAACGCCATCACCGCATCGCCGATGAATTTATCGAGCGTGCCGCCGTACGCGAAGATCGCATCCACCGCGGCGGAGAAAAAGTTCGACAGAAAATCCGCCACTTCTTCCGGCGCCTTCGTCTCCGAGACGGTGGTGAAGCCGGAGATGTCGGCGAAGAGGATGGAGACGTCGGCGGTGCGGACGTCGGTCTCGTCGGCCGCGACCACGCCTTTGACGATCTCGTCGATCACCGCCGGCGAGTGATAGCGCTCCATCTTCGAGCGGATCTTGCGCTCCTGCTCGATCTTCTCCGACAGCTGCGCGCGCTCGACCGCCACCGCCGCGAAGTTCGCCAGCGCGGTGATCAGGTCGAGGTCTTCTTCCGTGAAGCGTCCGATGTGGATCGGCGAGTCGACCTGCACGGCGCCGATGACGCGGTTGCGATTCCACAGCGGCACGCACATCGCCGAGCGGATGCCATGGATGGCGATCGACTTTCCGCCCAGGAGCCGCGCGTCCTCGAGCGCGTTCGAGGTCATCAGCGCCACCTGCTGCTCGGCCACCATCTTCAGGATGGTGCGCGAGATGGGGATGTCCTGCGCGTCCGCGCCTTCGATGAACCGCGTCAGCTTCGGCACCGGATTGCCGTCTTCGTCGAAGAGGAGGATCAGGCCGCGCTCGACCGGCAGGTACTTGAAGATCATCTCCATGACCGTGTTGAGCAGCGACTGGAGGTCATCAGATTCGAGCAACGCCCGCGCGACCTGCACGAGCACCTGGAAGATCTTCTCGCGCGTGACGGCCGGCTCCGCGCGCATGCCCGGCTCGGACAGCGGACGCATCGCCGCGGCTTCCTGGATCTCACCGAGGTCCAATCCGAACTCGGAGTTGAAGTCGGAGATGCGGCGGATCACCGTGCCGGACGGGTTGTCGAACATCGACTCGCCGGAGAAGTCGACCGACGGCATCGCCTTCACATCGAGCTGCACCGAGCCGACCAGGATCTTGTCGCCCGCGCTCACCGCCGCTTCACTGATCAGGTTGCCGTTGACCTTCACGCCGTTGGTCGACTTGAGGTCGATCAGCCAGTAGCGGCCGTCGCGTGTTTCGATGCGCGCATGTTTCCGCGACACCGACGGGTGATTGAGCACCAGATCGTTTCCCTCGGTGCGCCCGATCGAAAGGTCCGACTTGAGATCGGTGATGCGCGGCACGCCGAGATCGACGTAATGGATCTGGAGCTGGTCCATGCGAGGGGAAGATTATAGCGGGACGGGTTCCTCGGAGTTCCTCGGGTTCTCGGTTCCTCGGAGTGGTCTGCCCCGAGGAACTCCGAGGAACCGAGGCACTCCGAGGAACTCCCGCTATAATGCAGCCTCTCTCGTACAGGTAGCTCCATGAGCGAGCAAGCATCGTCCGAAGCCGTTCCTCAGCGTCATCTGGCGGTTCGCGCGGTTCTCCGCACGGATGTAGGACTGGTCCGTTCCGAGAATCAGGACTTCGGCACGTACACCACCGCGTCGGAGGAAAGCAGCAGCCATCCCGGCGGCCGCCTGCTCATCGTTGCGGATGGAATGGGCGGACATCGCGGCGGCGCCACGGCCTCGCGTCTGGCCGGCGAGACCGTGAAGATGCAGTATCTCGACAGCGAGACCACCGACATCGCCACCGCGCTGCGCGAGTCCCTTGCACGCGCGAACGCGCGCATCTTTTCCGAAGCGCAGTCGAATCCCGAGCTCCGCGGCATGGGCACGACGACCTCGGTGCTCGCGGTCCGCGATCATCACGGCTGGCTCGCGCACGTCGGCGACTCGCGCATCTATCTCGTTCGTGACGGACAGATCCAGCAGCTCACGGACGATCACTCGCTCGTCGCCACCATGGTCCGGGAAGGGCTGCTCACCAGCCAGGAAGCGGAAACGCATCCGCGGCGCAACGTGCTGCAGCGTTCGATGGGTGTGGCCGAGGACGTCGAGATCGACGTGCGCGGCCCGTTCGAGCTGCGTGAAGGAGACACGTTCATCCTCTGCAGCGACGGCCTGCACGGCGTCGTGAAAGAGCCGGAGCTGCTCGAGATCGCGGCGCTGCCGATCGAACAGGCCGCGGACGAGTTTCTGAAGCGCGCACTCGAGCGCGGCGCGCCCGACAACGTCACCGTGATCGTCGCGCGCGTCGAAGCGACGGACGAAGTGCCGCCCGGCCGGTTGCGCGAAGAGCGTTTCGAAGATACGCAGCCGCTCCATCCACTCGATGAAACCGATCCGCTCGATCACACGCCGTTCGATGAGACCGTCAAAGAGACGCAGAAACTGAAGGCGGTCACGCCCGACGATCTGCGCGTGACCGACAAGATCGTCGCCGCGCGTCCGGATGACGACACCTGGCGCACCACCAGACCCGCACCTCCGCCGCGCCGCTCGGGCTCGGTCTTGCGCTGGATGCTCGTGGCCGTGCTGCTCCTCGGCGGCGCCGCCGGCGCCTGGTACTTCTGGAGCCAACAGCAGACCGTCACCTCCCGGTAACCATGCGTCGCCCTCGGGCTCTCCTCATCTTCGCCGTCGTACTCGTGGCCGCGGCCTGCCGCCGTGACGAAGCGCGCGTCGACGATGCGCAGAAGCTCGTCGCGTACGCCGTGAAGCCGGCCGTGGTGCGCATCAATGCCTTCGCGACGGCGGACTTCCGCTATCCCGCGGCCGCCATCACCGAAATCGAAACGCTGCTGCGCGCGGATGGACACGAGCTGCGCGCGCGCGGCGTGAGCGATGCCGAGGGCGCGGTCGAGACCGGCGCGGGCGGATCGGGGACGGGCTTTCTCATTCATCCCGACGGCATGATCCTCACCAGCGGGCACGTGGTCGCGCCGACGCGCGATCCGTCCGCGTTGCGCCGCGACCTGCAACGCAACGGCGCGATCGCCGCGCTGCTGCGGCACTTCCCGATCGAAACGCTGCGCACGATCTATCGCGAGGAAACGCTCGACCGCTACGTCGAACGGCTGGTCGCGGCGGGGCGGATCGACAACGTGCGCACCGCCAGCCAGGTCGAGCTGTCCAACGGCGAGACGCTGCCGTTCCGCATCCGGCGCTGGTCGCCCGCGCTCAACCAGCGCGGAACCGATCTCGCGCTGCTGCAGATCGCGCGCAAGGGCTTGCCGTCGCTGCCTCTCGGCGATTCCGAACAGACGCGCATCGGCCAGTCGATCTTCTCGGTCGGCTATCCCGCCGTGGCGAGCAGCACGGACGACGTGATCGGCGGCTGGCTCTCACGCGACAGCGACCTCGAGGCCACCTTCAACCCCGGCACGATCACGGCCATCAAGCGCGACGTGGCGAACACGCCCGTGCTGCAGTCGAACGTGGCCATCTATCGCGGCAACTCCGGCGGGCCGGCGGTGAATCTCGACGGCGAAGTAATCGGCGTGTCGTCGTGGGGGCACACGAACGCCGAGCAGATCAAGTTCCTGGTGCCGATCAACGTGGCGCGCAAGTTCGTCGCGGACGCGGGTGTCGCTCCAGGCACGGGCGGCGCGTTCAACGCGCACTATCGCGCGGCGCTCGACGCCGCACGCGACGGGAAATGGCTCGACGCGAAGTCGGAGCTGGCGCGCGCGTCGGTGCTCTTCCCGAAGTCGCCGGACCTGATCCGCTTCACGCACGACGTCGATCGCGCCGTGCGGCTCCTGCCGGTCTGGCGCCGTTACCCGGCCATCGCCATCACCCTCGGAACGCTTGCATTGATCGGTGTCGTGGTGGCAACGTTGCTGGCGCTACGATCGCGCAGGCCCTACATCGATCCCGACCTCCTGAAGGCGCCGACCGTCGAGACCGTGATCGCACCGACCGGCAAGTCGGCGGCGCACGGTGTTCTCGGGCGGTTCACGTTCCTCAACGGCACGCGTGCCGGCGAGAAACTCGGGCTCGGCGGCTCCGGCATCCGGATCGGACGGGAATCGACGATCTGTGAGATCGTATTGGAAAATCCGAAGGTTTCGCGGCTTCATGCCGAGGTCGTCTCGATCGATGGCAAGGTCATGCTGATCGACCGGAATTCATCGAACGGGACCTACGTCAACGATCACAAGATCGACAAGCGGTTCCTGCAGGACGGCGACATCATTTACTTCGGCGGACGCAATGCCGTCGCGGTGGCATTTCACGCGTGAGGAACATTCGTGGCTGACAAGCGGTGTGACAACGGGCATTTCATCGACGAAGCGTGGGACATCTGTCCGTATTGTCCGCAGGACGAGAGCGAGCCGGAGATCCCGGTGGTGCGTCCGCGCTCGCTCGAGCAATCGGTCAACGCACAGGCTGCGCCTTCACCCGCGGCCGCGGCGGCCGCGGCACACGCGGCGCCACAACCAGTTCCGCAGCCGGCTCCGCAGCCGCGTCCTCTCGCCGCCGTTCCCGAGCCGCGTCCGATCGCCGTGCCGTCGCGTCCGCGCAGCGACTCCGCCGCCGCGGCCGCAGCGGTGGCCGCTCCGCCCGCGGAGCGCACCGTCGCCGCCCAGCGTCTCGAAACCGGCCAGCAGCAGAAGCGCTACGTCGTCGGCTGGCTGGTCGCGCTGAACGGCCCCGCGCGCGGCGAGGCCTATCCGGTGCGCATGGGCCGCAACGTGATCGGACGCGACCGCCGCTCCGACATCGTCATCAACGACGACCAGGCCTCGTCGCATCACGCCGATCTCGTGTTCCGTCCCGAGGAGCGGCGCTTCATCCTCATGGACCACAACTCCACCAACGGCACGTATGTGAACGAGACGGAGATCGAGCCGCGCCGCGACCTGATCGAGAAAGACATCGTGCGCATCGGCTCGCACCGTTTTCTCTTCGCCCCGCTCTGCCACGACGGATTCCACTGGGATGACGAAGGACCGTTGAAATGATCGGCAGCTCGCTCATCGGCACGACGCTCGGCAACTACCGCATCGAGCGCGAGATCGGCGAAGGCGGGATGAGCCACGTCTACGTCGGCCGCACCAATGCCGCCACCGAAGTCCTGCCGGTCAACTTTCCCGTCGTGCTGAAGGTGATGTCGGACGAGCTCGCGGGCGACATCACGGCGCGCAAGCGGTTCATCAAGGAAGCGTCGATCCTCTCGAAGCTCCGCCACCGCTACATCACCCGCTTCTACGAGTTCATCAACAACGACGCCGGCGCGGTGCTGGTGATGGAGTTCGTGGAAGGGACGCCCGTCGATCTGCTGCTCACCGAGCGCGGCGCGTTGCCGCTCAGCGACGCCATCGTGATCTGCCAGTGCCTGCTCGAGGCGCTCGTCTACGCGCACGGCAAAGGGATCGTGCATCGCGACATCAAGCCGGCCAATCTGATCAAGGAGAAGACCGGCCCGGTGAAGGTCACCGACTTCGGCATCGCCAAGATCAAGGAAGGCGCGGGCACGAGCGGCCAGACCGTGCTCACGAAATCTGGCTTCCTCCTCGGCACGCCGCACTACATGTCACCCGAGCAGATCCGCGAGCCGAAGGACGCCGGTGCGAAGAGCGACATCTACTCCTCGGGCGTGGTGCTGTACGAGATGCTCACCGGTGCACTGCCGTTCAACAGCCGCTCGCTGCCGAAGCTCATCGACGCGATCTATCGCGGCGAGAAGCAGGCGCCCAGCGCGCTGCGACCGGAGATCGACCAGGAGCTGGAACAGATCGTCGTCAAGGCCATGCATCCGCGCATGGATCAGCGCTTCGAGACCGCGCGCGAGTTCTTCGAGGCGCTGGAGGAGTACACCGCGCGGCAGCCGATCGCGCCGACCGGACGGCAGCAGGCGGTGATGGACGCGCCGGACATGCCCACGCCGCGCGCGATGCCTGCCGTCGATCTGCGCCACTGGCAGCTCGTGAACGTGAAGCCGGAGACGAACGAGAAGCACGCCATCAGCGGCGACAGCGTGATGGTGGGTCGCGACCGCACCTGCTCGATCGTGCTCGCCCATCCGGCCGTATCGCGCCGCCACGCGCGCATCAGCGTCGGCGGCGGCAAGGAGCCGGTGCTCGAAGACCTGCAGTCCGCGAACGGAACGTACGTCAACAACACCCGCATCGACCGCGCGGTGCTGAAGCCGGGAGACATCGTGCGGTTCGGTGCCGATCCGGCGTGCAGTTATGTTTTGAAGGACCGATGAGACCAGTCGCAAAGTCGCAAAGTCGCAAAGTCGCAGAGAGCGTGTTCGCCGCCTCCTTTGCGACTTTGAGACTTTGAGACTTTGCGACTCCCGAGAGAGCCATGAGCCAACTCAACTGCCTCAAATGCAAACAGGCGATCGACGCCCAGTACGATCAGTGTCCGCATTGCGGTGAGAAGGTCACCAACTTCCAGCGCACCTACTCTTCGCGTCTGCTCGACGGCAAGTACCAGATCATCGATCGCCTCGGCGTCGGGGGCATGGGCGAGATCTTCAAGGTCCGCCACATCCACCTCAACGAACTGCGCGTGATCAAGATCATGCGGCCGAACGTGGCCGCGGACGATCAGGGACTGCAGCGCTTTCTCCAGGAAGCGCGCACGTCCACGATGATCAAGCACAAGAACCTGGCCATGCTGTACGACTTCGCACAGCTCGAAGACGGCTCGTACTACATGGTCTGGGAGTTCATCGACGGGACGAACATCCAGCGCTGGATCGGCGAGCAGGGCGCGCTGCCTCCGCGGCTGACCGTCGAGATCGCGGTGCAGGCGCTGAACGGCCTCGATCACCTGCACTCGATGGGCCTGATCCACCGCGACATCTCGCCCGAGAACATCATGCTCTCGCAGGACCATCACGGAAAACTGCTCGTGAAGGTCATCGACTTCGGCATCGCCAAGCAGCTCGGCGAAGGCGAAGGCGGCCAGGGCCTGACGCAGACCGGCATGTTCCTCGGCAAGCTGAAGTACGCCTCGCCCGAGCAGGCCGGATTCCTCAAGGACGGCGAGCATCTCGATCCGCGCAGCGATCTCTACTCGTTCGGCATCCTGATGTACGAGATGCTGGCCGGACGCGCGCCGTTCCAGGCCACGAATCCGCACGGCTACATCCTCAAGCACGTCACCGAGAAGCCGCTCGCCATCGGCGAGCTCAATCCGGCCGCGAACGTGCCGCCGCAGCTCGAAGCGATCATCATGAAATCGCTCGAGAAGAACCGCGACCAGCGCTACGCCACGGCGGCGGAGTTCGCGGAAGCGCTCGAACAGATCCGCAACACCATTCCGCCCGATCAGAAGTTCGGCGTCGGCGAACGGATGGTCACGCTGTCCGGCGCGCAGACACTCGCCGATCTGAAGATGACCGCCACCAACCCGCAGATGACCGCGGGCGGTGCGCAACAAACACAGCAGACGTTCGCCGGCGGCACCATCACCGGAGGCACGATGCCGGGCGGGACGATGCCCGGAACCCGCGGGCCGACCGGCACCCGCACCGGCAGCTATGAAGCGACGGTGATGGAGCGCAACCTCACCGCCGCGCCGCGCGGCAGCGACGAGGCGACCATGATGGAGCGTCTCGGCGGAACGGGAGCGGCGCCGACGGCCGTCGAAGCGAAGATGCAGTTCGGCACGCAGGCCGAAGCGACCGTACTCGAGCGTCAGATGACGCCTGGCGAGCTGCAGCCGAAGAAGAAGAACGTCGCGGTGATCGCCGCCGCGGCCGCAATTGTGATCGCGCTCGTCGTGATCGGCGTGATCTTCACGCGCAAGGAACAGCCGCCGGTCGCGACGACCACCGCCGTTCCGTCCGGTACCGCCGTCACCTCCACCGCCGTCGCACCGATGGCGCCCAACGAAGGCGTGCTGCTGCTCTCCGCGTCGCCATGGGCAGACATCAACAGCATCGTCAGCACCAGCGACAACAGACCGATGGCATTCGACGAAAAGTCGACGCCTGCACGCATCGAGCTTCCACCCGGTCAGTACGAGATCACGCTGATCGATGACCAGGGCCGCGCCAGGAAAGAGCAAGTGACCATCCAGGGCGGCGAGCCGACGCGCGTGAAAGTCGACATGGGCACCGTCAACGTCGACGAGCTCTATCGGGAAGTCACCAAGCCATGATCAAAGCCAGGACACTTGCAGTCACTCTGCTCACGCTCGCACTCGCCGCCACCGCCCAGGCATCGTGGTACGACGATTACGACGCCGGCCTGATCGCGGCGAAGAAAGGCTCATGGGCCACGGTCGCGCAGAAGATGTCCGCCGCGATCAAGGACCAGCCGAAAGAGAACAGCCGGCTGCGCACGTACGGCATGGACTTCCGCAACTACCGTCCGTAC
Organism: uncultured Acidobacteriota bacterium; assembly: GCA_946887105.1. The sequence continues at coordinate 17,861 of CAMPKJ010000069.1, forward strand.
TACTACCGCGGCGTCGCGAACCTCAACCTCGGCAAATACGAACAGGCCATCTCCGATCTCGAACAGACCGGCGGACCGGGTCCGGAGAATCTCGGCGACGTCACCACGCTGCTCGAGCGGGCGAAGAAGATGGCCGCCGCGTCAGCCGAGCCCGAGCCGGCGCCCGTACTGCCGACGCGCCCGGCCGTCACCACACCTCCGCCGGTGACGACCACGCCCGCGCCGGTAGTCCCTCAGATCGATCCCGCACAACGCCAGCGCGCGTCATCCGCACTCGCATCCGCGCGGCAGAAGCTCGCCGGTGCGCAACAGCGCCGCGCCACCGCGTCGCCGCAGTACGCACAGGCCACGTCGATCTTCACCGACGCCACGACGCGCTTCGGCAACGCACGCAACAATGACGATCTCGCGGCCGTGATCACGCTCGCGGAGAACGCCGCGGGCATCGCCGACCTGGCCATGCCGGCTGCGCTCGCACCGACGGCAGTGGCGACGACCACTCCGTCGCCGATCGTGCCGCGGCCGGTCGCCGCGACGACGCAGGTCATCGACGAGCATGCCGACGACGTCAAGCGCGCGCTCGAGCTGTACTTCGCCGGCGAGTTCGAGGATGCGACGCAGTTGTTCGAAGACCTGACCGCGAAGATGCCGAACAACGGCTGGATCTACGCGTTCCTCGGCGCATCGCAGTACTCGCTCTACGCGTTCGAGGCCGACGACAACTACAGGAAGGCCGCGCTCGAATCGTTCCGCAAAGCGAAACGGCTCCGCACGTGGAACGGCGGTCTGCCGCAGAAGTACTTCTCACGCCGCATCCGCGACGCGTTCCGCGAACAGGGGTGACGCGCTGAGTCCCCTCTCCCCGCTTGGCGGGGAGAGGGGACTC
>CAMPKJ010000070.1 GCA_946887105.1 uncultured Acidobacteriota bacterium
GATAGACACGCGTCGCCAGCGTCATCGGATCGACGCGCACCATTCCTTCCGAAGCGCCCGCCCACACGATTCCCTCAACATCGAACGCGATCGTGCGGATCGGGCCGCCCGCGAGCCTCTCCGGCGGCAAGCGCTCGAATCGCGACGCGCCCGGCCGCATCACGTGCAAGGAGGAGTTGAGCGTGGCTACCCAGATCGTGCCGTCCTCCGCCTGCGCCAGACAGGTGATGGCGCCATCGGAAAGATCGCGAATGTTCCGCACGCGCCGCAGCGAACGATCGAGGACGTCGATGCCGTTGCCGTTCGTCCCCACCCAGATCGTGCCGTCGCGCATTTCCAGCGCGCGCACCGCCGCCGCATGCGTCAATCCATCGGGCCGGTTCGGACTGAATCGCAGCGAACGGAACGCGCGCGTGCGCGGATCGTGAAACGCCACGCCCTCGCCCCAGGTGCCGGCCCACATCACGCCGCTGCGATCGCGGAACACGGCGCCGACGCGATCCGAGCCGATGGTGTCGTCGAGCAGCGGATCGTGCCGCAGGCGATCGACGACCAACAGCGATTCCTGATCGACGACGTCGATCCCGCCGCCGAACGTGGCGATCCACGTCTCCCCCGCCGCACCTTCCGCGAAGCCGTACACCCAGTAGTGACTGAGTCCGTTCGGATCGCCCGGCCGCGGCGCGAGCCTGCGCAGCGTGCCACTCCGGGGATCGAGCACCGCCGCGCCATGCTCTTCGGTACCGATCCAGATGCGTCCGCGCGCGTCTTCGTGCAGCTCGACGACGAAGTCGCTCGCGAGCTCCGGCGCGACGCGCTCGAATCCGCGATCCTCGCTCCATCGTTGCAATCCCGCGCGCGTGCCTACCCATAACGTTCCGCCGCGATCGACGAGCAGTCCGCGCACGCGATCGTCGGCAATGCTCAGCGGAGCCTTCGCGTCGTGGCGGAAGTGTTCGATGCGTCCTGACTTCGGATCGAGGCGATGGAGTCCGGCGGTGGTCGCAACCCAGATCCGTCCCGTGCGGTCTTCGGCGAGTCCTTCGACGCGGTCGTAGCCGACCTGATGGCGCGTGAAGGTCTCCGTGCGCGGATCGAAGACGGACAGTCCGCCGCTGAAGGTCCCCACCCACAACCGTCCATCCAACGCGACCAGCAACGCGCGCACGTAACTTCCCGCCAGCGTGGCCGGATCAGCCGGATTGGAGCGATAGACGCGCCACTCATAACCGTCATAGCGCACCAGTCCGCCCTGCGTGCCGAACCACAACAGCCCCGCCGCATCCTGTGCGATGGCCGATACGAGATGCGCCGGCACGTCATCCGGAATGGCCACGCGGCGGAAGGAGACCTGCGCCGATGCGCCCAACGCGCCGAGGAGCGCGATGAGCACACGAGCGACGGCGGTCCAGCTCGGCATCAGGCCATTATCGCGCGGCGCCGCTACTCCACCCGATCGCGCAGCTCCTCGCTGTGGATCGCTTTCACCTTCACGTTCGCCAGCGATGCATCCGTGTAGCCGCCGGCGGTGAGACCGAGCGAAGTGCGGGCGGCGTCGAGTGCGGTGCGCAGTTCGGCGACGTGCACGCCTTTCACGCGCAGTCCTGCGGCGGCGGCGTCCGTGAATGCAAACGCGCCGACTCCGGCCAACGCGCGGACTGCATTGACCGCGGTTCGCAATTGCGAAAGGTGTACGGCCTTCACCTTCGTTGCCGTCGTCAGTGGATGGTCGGTGAAGATCACCGTCGTGGCGAGATCGGCGGCGCTGTTCGGCGAAGTGCCGCCGCCGTTCACCGCGCGCACCTGATAAAGGTAGGCGGTATTTGCGGAGGCGGTGGTGTCCGAGAAGGCGTTGCCCGCCGGCGATCCGACCAGTGTGAAGACACCGCCGGGCTCTTTGCGATCGACTTCGTACGAATCGGCTCCTGCGTCGGCGGTCCAGGAGACGTCGACCTGTGTCGCCGATGATGCCGTGGCCACGACGTTTGCCGGCGTCGCGGGACCGCCACCACCTGCGCCGGCGATCTCGAGATGGTTGATCGCTCCGGTCAGATCGGCGTTGAGCGTGATCCAAAGCTCGCTCGCATCCGCGCGCAATGAGGCGAAGTAGTCGGCGTCCGCGGTCAGCAACACCCCGCCCAGCATCACCACCGGCTCGCCGTCCGTGTAGTTGCCGACGATGATCAGAGGCTTCTTCAGCGTTCCGTTGCCGACCTCGATATTCGCATCGAGCGCATTGCCGGCCGCGTTGAACGCCAGCGCGCCATAGACGTGGTTGTAGCCGGGCGGATCGTAGGTCACGGAATCCGCGCGCGTGATTCCGGCGGGGCCGCTGGTCACGACGCTGCCGACGCCGGCGGACAGCAGCACCGTCTGCATCGTCTCCACCTGAGCCACCTGCGTTTCCACGGGCGAGGTGGTGTGCGTGCCGAGCACGATGTAGGTGGAGTAACTCGCCTTCGGATAACCGGCGGCGGTGGTCATCGGGCCGCCGTTGTTGGTCGTGTAGCTGGTTTGCCCGAGGAAACCGTATTGCGTTTTCCAGGTCAGGCGGGCGTTGTTGTTCCCGAACTCCACCGAGTTCGCGTTGGCCTGATACGGCCAGTCGTTCGGACAAGGCATCACGTCCCCGCCGCACGCATTGCCGGCCGCGGAGGTCGTGTTCCAGAACGGCCGGATGTCGCTGCCGACGCCGGGATCGCGGCCGCCGCCGGCATCCTGCTGATCGAGCGTCCGGGTCTGCACGATGCCCATGGTCGCGTCTTTCGTATTCGTTCCGGTGAGCGGGCCGGCCAGCCACTCCTTCACATAAGGAACAGTGTTGGCGGCGTTCCAGGTCCACGAGCTGTCGAGCGTGATCGGCGAGGTCGTCGTCGTGAATTTCCAGCGATCGCCCCACGCCGTGCCGTCGAGGCTCGTCCATCCGTCGCCGTCGATGTTCAGCTCTCCGTACGGTGCGCGCGAGTCGTCATAGAAGGTGTTTGCCGGCGCGATGGCGCCGCCCACCGTTGCATAGGCGAGGTCGACGTCATACGTGATCGCCCACAGCGGATGATCGCGGCCGGTGGAGAACATCCAGTCGACGGTCACCGGCATTTTTCGCGCGAGACCGCCGGTCGTGCCGCAATTGCGCGGGTAGTCCTGCCTGAAGCGGAAGATGGCGTGATGCCGTCCTTCGAAGACGCGCTCGTATCCGTTGCCGGGCTGCTTGCCGCCCAGCGGTGAGTCATCGCCGGCGCATGCGGAGCGGCTCTGATGCGATACGACGTAGCCGAAACCGGCGTAGCTGCCGTTGCCGTACGTCGTCACCGACGCGATGCGCGTGCTGCCGTTCGGAAGCTGATAGCGAAATTCGCGCAACGCGCCGCCGCGCGCGCCGTTGAAATTCTGCCCGTCGTTGTGCGCGAGCACGGCCACGCGCGGCTGATCGTTGCTGTCCTGCCACGTGAACCGGTCGCTCACCATCGAGGCCACCGTCACGCCGTTCTCGATCACCATCGGATCGACGAGTTCCGCCTCGGCCTGCCCCAGCACCACGTCGTCGATGGACAAGACACCTTGCGCGGCGGCCTGATCGCTCTGCAGATCGATGCGATCGAATGTCGCGGCCAGCGGCGTCAGCGGAACGGTGACCTCGCGCCAGACGCCCGCGGCGATGCTGCCGCCGTCGACGTAGCCGTCCAGTTCCACGTTGGCGACGACGGCGTCGTCGAGCTGCAGATACAGACGGAGCTGCTGGCCGCCCGTTGCGCCGCCGTGAACCCAGAAGCGCAGAACCGGATAGGTGGCGGTGCTCACATCCGGTGTCGGTCGCGCGAACGACACAGCGTTGTAGTTGTTGCCGATGAACGAGACCGACTTTGTGCCGTCGTGCGCTTCCGCCGTGCTCGCGAAGTTGCTGCCGCCGCCGTAGGAGTAATCCGCGAACGCGTTCTGCAACGCCTCGTCGTAAACCGTCAGCGTCTGCGCGTGCACGGCGCTCGCGACGAACACCGCGCACGACACGACCAGAGCGGCACGGCGCAAATTGTTCATTTGCGCCGGAGTCTAAACCCAATCCGCTATGCCACGCTGGCCTCGTCCCTCGCGTTCACCTCGCGCAACACGCCCGGCGCGCTGTGCGTGAGGTACTCCTCCTGCGAGAAGTCATCGACGGCAATCGCTTCCGCGCGCAGTTCCTCGGCACGAGCGAGGAGCGCATATTCATCATTCGCAATTACGCCCATCTCGAGCGCGGAGTCGTACAGCGCGCGGCCTTTCGCCTTCGGAATCAGCTTCGACTTCACCGCCGCCCTCACCTTCCTATCGACGGCCTCGGCACGCTTGACGACGCGGAAGGTCTCCTCGAGCAGGCCGAGGTGCTCGATGGTGTTGTCCGGCATGTAGACGCCCGCGGTGTGGCGGCGGCGCTGTTCGCTGTCCGTGAGGATCAGCGATGCGATCTTGTGCGTGTGTTTGTCGTTCGCCTCGCCCGCGAGCGCGTTGAAGCTCGACCACATCCGCAGCGGTCCCGCGAAGAGCCACGTCAGCCCCGGCACCGGCAGGTTCCCGAAGATGCCGTCGAACGCTCTCTGGATCTTGTACAGCGAGTAGTTCATGGTGAAGTGCACGAACGGCAGATCTTCCTCGGGGCGGCCGTCCGCTTCGTAGCGGCGCAGGATGGCCGTGCCGATGTACATCCACGACAACACGTCCGCGAAACGGCCGGTGAGCTTCTCTTTCAGCTTCAGCGATCCGCCGAGCGCGCCCATGGCGATGTCGGCCAGGATCGCGAACGTCGCCGACGCCCACGCGAGCTTGCGGTAATAGCGCGCGGTCGGACCGCTGACCGGGCTGCCCGCGAGATTGCCGCGCGTGAGCGAGAGCACGATCGAGCGCGAGAGATTGCGCACGATGTGACCGGCGTGGCCCCAGAACGCGCGATCGAACGCGCGCAGGTCGCGGGCGGCGATGGCGTTCACCTCATCGAGCGCGAACGGATGCGCGCGCAATGCGCCCTGTCCGAAGATGATCAGCGTGCGGGTGAGGATGTTCGCCCCTTCGACGGTGATGCCGATCGGCGTGGCGACGTAGAAGTGCGCGAGTTGATTGCGCGGACCGCGCGAGATGCCCGAGCCGCCCGCGACGTCCATGGCGTCGTTGATCACCCTGCGGCCGATCTCCGTGGAGTTGTACTTCGCGATGGCCGTGATCACCGCCGGCTTGATGCCCTGGTCGATCGCACCGAGCGTGAAGCGGCGCATCGCTTCGAGCAGATAGTTGAAGCCGGCGATGCGCGCCACCGGCTCCTCGATGCCTTCGAACTTGCCGATCGGCAGGCCGAACTGCTTGCGGATCGACGCGTACGCGCTGATCACCAGCGTGCCGAGCTTCGCGCCGCCGGTGCTCTGCGCGGGCAGCGAGATGCCGCGGCCGGCCGCGAGCGACTCGGTGAGCATCCGCCAGCCGTGACCGCAGCCCGCTTCGCCGCCCACCACCGCGTCAATCGGCACGACCACGTCGTGACCCTGCGTCGGGCAGTTGTAGAAGGGCGTGCCGAGCGGATCGTGACGGCGGCCGATGACCACGCCCGGCGTGCTGGTCGGCACGAGCGCGCAGGTGATGCCGAGGTCTTCGCCGCGGCCGAGAAGATTGTCGGGATCGCTGAGCTTGAACGCGACGCCGAGCAGCGTGGCGATGGCCGCGAGAGTGATGTAGCGCTTGTTCCAGTTCAGGCGGATGTAGAGCTTTCCGTCTTCGCCTTTGAAGAGCGTTCCGTGCGACGCGATCGCGCCGGCATCCGAACCGGCGCCCGGTTCCGTCAATGCGAATGCAGGGATCTCATCGCCGGATGCGAGACGCGGCAACAGGCGTTTCTTCTGCTCGTCCGTGCCGTAGTGCATCAGCAGTTCCGCCGGCCCGAGCGAGTTCGGCACCATCACGGTGATGCACGCCGGAATCGAGCGCGTGGCCAGCTTCATGATCACTTCGCTGTGCGCCAGCCCGGAGAACCCGAGGCCGCCGAACTCTTTCGGGATGATCATGCCCAGGAAGCGCTCGCGCTTGATCACGTCCCACGCGGCCTGCGGCAGTTCGCGCGTTTCCCACACTTCCCAGTCATCGATGACGGAACAGAGCTCGTTCACCGGTCCATCGAGGAACGCCTGCTCCTCGGCGGTGAGCGACGGATACGGCTCGCGCATCAGCTTTCTGAAATCCGGCTTGCCCGAAAAGAGCTCCGCTTCCGCCCACACGGAGCCCGACTCGATCGCGGTGCGCTCCGTGTCGGAGATGGTCGGCATGATCGGGCCGAGGATCTTCATCACCATGCCCGACACGAGTGCGCGGCGAATCGGGGTGATGAGGAACAGCAGCATCACCGCCGCGTAGGCGATCAGCAGCCAGGCTGGCGCTCCGAATCCGATCAGAATCGCCGCACCCGCGATCGCCCAGACGATCAGCGGCGCACCCGCGAACCCGATAGCCAGGAGCAGCAGCACGGAGGCGAGAACCCAGAGCGCAGGCATGTTCTGCAGGAAGAGCCCGTGAAGGTCGTTCATGCGCGGTGGCAACAGACGCCGCGCCACGATTCATTCTGAAAAATCAGGAAATTGCGGTCGAAGCACGACTACCACTGCGGCCTAGAACTTCCCGCGCACCGCGAACGAGAAGATCGGCCCGATCTGCCGGTCGCGCTCCTCGATGAAATCGACGGCATCCGTGCGCCGGCCGGTGTGCACCGTGCGGTCCCACATGCTGTCCGCCGCGAGCAGGTTGTGCACGCCTGCGCGCACGGTCAGACCGCCGACGTTCTTGTGCTCGACGTATACATCGCCCCACACCGGTCCTTCCCACAGCCTGCCCACTTCGGTCAGCCGGTAATCCTTCGCGTTGAGCTGATACGAATAGCCCGAGCCCCACGCCCAATCGGTGCCGGCGATGTCGTGGCGCAGCGCGAGGCTGAAGAACTCCTGCATGGAGTTGCTGATCGGGCGCTGCTCGCCGGTGAGCGGATCTTCGACCTCGCTGTCCTGCCATCCGATGTGTGCGTCCAAGCGCGCGCCGGTCCAGCCGATGCGATCGAGATTGAACGTGCTGCGCGACTCGATGCCGTACACCGTCGCCGAATCGAGATTGCCGGGCGCCTGGCCGGTCGTGCCGATGGGGATGTAATCAATGATGTCGTCGATCAGGCGGCCGTACACGCGCAGCGTCGTGGAGCCGAGCGTGCCGAGGTTGCGCACGCCTTCGAGATCGAGATCCCAGCTCTGCTCGGGCACGAGATCGGGATTCGCCGACGTCTCCTGATCGGTGGCCACGTCGACCGACGCGAGGAAGTCGAAGAAGTCCAGCTGTCCGACGCGCCGTGCGAGCTTCACGTTGATGTCGGTGCGCGGAGAAACTTTCCACGCCGCCGACAGCTCACCCTTCGGACGATGGAACGTGCGCGTCGTGCCGCCCGCGCCGGCCTGCGCCAGCTGCGAGTACTCCCCGCCCGCCGACAGCTTCATGGTCACGTTCGACGCGAGCGAACGGCCGTAGCTGCCCATGATTTCGTATCGATCTTCTTCGACTTTGGCGATGCCGCCGGAGAACGGGACTTCCACAAAGTCTCCATCCGCCTCCATGTCGAACCGCCGCGTGGCGTTATCGAGACTGTTGAACGCACCCTCGGCGGAGATCTGCCATTCCGCGCCGCGATGGGTCCAGCGATATTCGGTGCGGCCGATCATCTCCCGGTCATCGCCGATTTGCGTCGAGCGGCTGCCGATCGCGGAGCCGTCGGGATGACGCGTGACGACGGTGGTCTCGTTCGGATAGCGCGAGCCGCGGCCGACGCCGATCAACTTCATCCGTCCGATCCCCAGTCCGAATTCATAGTCGCCGCCGATCTCGTAATTGTGGCCGTGCTCGTCGACCGTCACGCGGCGATTCCCGGTCGTACCCGACATCTGCGTACGCAGTCCGGTCTCGAGGTAGTCATAGTAGAGACGGCCGTACAGCAGATTGAGATTGCCTTTCGACGTTCCCGGTCCGTCGAAAACGAAGCGTCCGCTGAGTCGCGGCTGCTCGGCATTGCCGCGCCACCGTTCATCGCGTTCCTCCGTCAGCGCACCGCTGGAGTCGTAAATCCACGTCGGACCGCCCGCGCCGCTGCGACTGCCGCGATTATCGATGCCGATCGTGTACTGCACCGGCCCCTTCGTGCCGCTCACCGAAACCTCGAAGCGCGTCAGCAGCGGATCGGTGTAGTACGAGCGGAACTCGGGGCGATACGCCCACTGTCCACTGATGCCGGTCGAGCGCACGATCACGTTCGCAACCTGGCCGGACAGGCCCGGGATGTCGAGCGTGCCGCCGTCGACGATCTCGATCCGCTCGACGTCCTGCGCCGGGATGCGGCTCAGCTCCGTGACCACGTCATTCGATTTGCCGGAGAGGCGCTGGCCGTTGATGACCACGTTCCCGGTCGCATCGCCGAGGCCGCGCTCCTCGTCTTCTTCCTTGATCGCGAAACCGGGAACGCGATTGAGCATGTCCAGCGCCGTCTGCGGCGCGAACTGCGCAAAGTCGGCCGGCGTGTAGGTTTGCGCGAAGGCGGGGAGAGCAAGGACGGCGAGTGTGACGATCAGCAGCGCTCGGATGTTGTCGGTCATACGACATGATTCGTAAGACACGACGAAAGGTTTCGTAGCCGCAAGAAAAACGAGGCGAGTCCCCTCTCCCTACCGGGGAGAGGGGACGCGGACCACCGGCAGTTCCACGAAGCTGGCCTGCTCGGGCGAGAACCAGATCCGCTGCGTGGCCGCGCGGTAGTCGCCGGGCTGTGCCTTGCCGATGTTCGCGACGAAGGTCTGCGGGTTGCGGTCGTAGAGCGGGAACCAGCTCGACTGCACCTGCACCATGACGCGGTGGCCAGGCAGAAACGTGTGATGCGCCTCGGGCATGCGCACGCGGAACGGCGCCACCTGTCCAGGCTCGAGCGCCTTCGGCGTTTCGAGACTCTCGCGATAGCGGCCGCGCAGGATCTCGCCCGACACCATCAATTGATAGCCGCCCAGCGCCGGATTCGCGCGCACCTCGGGCGGAAAGACGTCGATCAGCTTCACCACCCAGTCGCTGTCGGTGCCGGTGGTCGACGCGAACAAAGTCGCCGCGATCTCACCGCCGATCGCCAACGGCTCGGTGAGCGGGTCGCTGACGAACGTCAGCACGTCCGTGCGATCCGCGAAGGGACGTTGATCGTCGACCAGCCATTGCCGCCACGTCGAATCGGCGTTGTACATCGCCAGCACCGGACGCACGCGATACGGAACCGGCTTCGCAGGATCGGAAACGTATTCGGCGTACGCCGTTGCGCCTTCGCCGGCGGCGGGAGCGTTGAATGCGAGACCGCCGTTCGGCTGCAGATGCAGCTTCGCCGGCGTCACTTGTCCATTGGAAGGCCAACGATCGTACGTCCGCCACTCGTGCGTGCCCGTATCGAACGCCACCACCGGCGGCACCGGCTGCGCGGGCGCGATTCCCTTGAGGTGCTGATCCCAGAACGCCTGCAGCACTTTGTCGCGGAACCAGAGACTGGTGTCGGAGTCCCATCGCAATGCGCCGAGGGAGGAACCTTCGTGTTGCGATTGCCCGTGATTCCAGGGGCCGACCGCGAGATGCACCATGTCGTTCGCCGAGTCTTTCGCCTCGAGCGAGCGATAGACGGCGATGCCGCCGAAGTTGTCCTCCTGATCGAAGAGGCCGTGGACCACCAGCACCGGCACCTTCAGCGGTTTCGCCGCGAGGATGTCCTGCACCGCCTGACCGCGCCAGAACGCGTTGTAGCTCGGGTTGTCGACGATCTTGCGCCACGTCGGCAGGCGATCCGCTTTGTAGCGGCGCGCCACCGCGTCCGCCGATCCGGCGGAGAGGTACGCCTCGTACATGTCGCGATAGCCGTACGGCACGCTGTACTCGCTCTTCTTGTGCGCGCCCATGCTGTAGATCCACTCGAACATGGTCTGGCGGAACGCACCGTTGTGGTAGAAGTCGTCGCCGATCCAGCCGTCGACCATCGGATACATCGGCACCGCCGCCTTCAGCGCCGGATGCGGTTCGACGATGCCCATCAGCGTGAGCCAGCCGGGATACGAAACGCCGGTGATGCCGACGCGCCCGTTGTTGCGCTCGACGTTCTTCAGCAGCCATTCGATGGTGTCGTACGTATCGGTGGGCTGATCGACCTTCCACGCATTCAGCGGCCCGCGCACGGGCAGCGTCATCACGTAATCGCCTTCGCTGTCGTAGCGGCCGCGCACGTCCTGATAGACGCGGATGTATCCCGCGCGCAGCAGCGGTTCGTCCGCGACCGGCAGGATCATCGACACATGCGGGCTCTGCGCCTGCAGAGTCGGTTTGTCGGCGCCGTACGGAGTGCGCGTGAGGATGATCGGCGCGGGCGCGGTGCCTTTGGGGATGACGATGACGGTGTGCAGCTTCACGCCGTCGCGCATCGGGATCATCACCTCGCGCCGTTCGTGATCGAAGGCATCGGTGACCGGCGAGAAGTCCGGCGAGATCTCGCTTTGTGCGGCGAGCGGTTGCGCGAGAAAGGACAGAACGAGCAGAGAAAGCACGAACGAGCGCATGCGCGGGATGATACCTCGCACGTTTGCGCGGGAACGAAATCAGCCGCCCAATCGCCGGTTCTGGACCTCGCGCTTCGCGCCCTTCAACGTGTCCAGCGCATTGCGATCGGGAGCGGGATGGCTTTCCATCGTGACGATCGCGCTGTCGATGACCCTTTCGATCGCATCGAGATCCGTGATGGCCAGTTTTCGGGCCGCGTGCCGGAGCGCCCAGGCCGCGTGATAGAGGAGGAACGGCTTCTCGATGCCGAACCGTCCACCGAGCCACTCCAGGTACGTGCGGCTCGGCTGCGCTTCGAGGAATGAGATCGCCGCCAGACGCAGTCCGGGCGACAGCGACAGAACCAGCGACGGCAAGAGCTCGTAGCATGCGCGCCCCAGGGTGCGCATCTTCGTGGCCACGACTTCCATCGCTCTCGTGCGCGCGTTGCCGGCCGACATGGCGTTGCGCACCGCCTCGTACTCCTGCGCCAGCGCCTCCACCTGCTCCCACAGATGCGCCGTATCGGTCTTTTCGGCCAGGCGCTCCACACGCACGGCCGCAACCTGCTCCTGCGGCGAGATGGGATCCACCTCGGAGCTTCCGGCTCCGACCGTGACGCTCGTGGCGCTCTGCGCACCGACACGGTCGATCTCACGGCGGATCCCCGCCGTGGCATTCGCAACCTGCGTCGACCGCACGAATGCGAGCGCGAACGCGCGCGCGAGATACAACCGCGTGAGCAGGTATCCGAGCATGAAGCCGCAGAGGGCATACGTGGCCACGATCGCAAAGGCGAATCCGTACTGACCGCCGACGGCGGGCGCGATCTGCCCGACGAACGAGCGCACTTTGCCGGGCAATTTGTCGAGATTGATCAGCCCGAGACCGACGATGATCTTGGTCAGCCAGTCCGAGATCTGCTCGAGGTTCGTGTTCACGCCGAAGGCGGACGAGCTCGCGACCGGTGACGCCGGCGGTGCAGGCGGTGCCGTCCCGCTCACGGCTGGCGGCGCGGCAGCCGCGGGCGCGGCCGGTGCCGGACGCGAGTCCTCCTGCAGCGTTCGGGGGATGCTGAAGAGGAAGCCGAGAAAGATTCCGCCGCCGAGCGACGCGAGCGCGATCATGAGCGCACTGCCGAACACCTGCGCGAATCCGGCCGCCTTCCACTGCAGCGCGTAGATGAACATCGCTCCGACGCCGACGATCGCCACCCAGAGGAACGTATCGCGCGTCCAGCGCGTATCGCGAAGCAGATCGTCTTCGTCGTCCGGCGGCGGAAAGAGCAGGGCCAGATCGGCTTTCCACCGCGTCGCGAATCCGATGATCGAAGTGTTGGCCGCGGTGAAATACCCCGCCACGGCCGCGAACCCGATCACGATCACGACGATGGCGAGCGTGATTTCGAACGTCGCCCCGGTCGTCGACGCGAGCCAGAAGGCAATGCCGATGACCACCACCAACAGCACAGCCACGACGGCGCCCGACAGCATGGCCCGGGCACTCTTCACCAGTGAGTCAGCCATGATCACCTCTCTCCATGAGAAGAGAGGCACGAGAAGAAGATTTTCCTACCCGGACGGACGAACGGAGCGGCCCCACGCCGTGTTCTCTCGAACATGACCATCTCCATCACAGCGATCCCGGCGCCGTTCCTCCACCGCGTCCGTTCTGAAGACATCGACGACCTCGGGCAACCGGTGAAGCGCGTGATCGCGCAAGGCGGCGAGCCGTGTCGCGACGTGCTACGGCGCGCGATCGCGGGCGAAGAGCTCATCCTGGCCAGCTTCACGCCATTCACCAAGGCGGGTCCGTACAAGGAGTACGGACCGATCTTCGTGCTCGCACAGCCGTCCGACGAATCGGGTTCGAGGAACGAGCTCCCGCGCGCAGGCGGTCCGGCCGACTACCTGCGCGAGCAGTTCGTGATCCGCGCGTATTCGGCGCAGGAGGAGATCCTCGATGCCGCGCTCGTGAAAGCGCCCGACCTCACAACGACCGTCGAGCGCTTCTTCGCATCGGAGGAGACGGCGTTCCTCCACGCGCGCTTTCCGACGTACGGATGTTTTGCGCTGCGGATCGATCGCTCATAGCGCCGTTCGCGGACCACGATGGAACGCGGCATCGAGCGCGTATCGCCCGCTGCCGCGCGTGGCGATGTAGAGGAACAGGAAGCAGTACAGGACCGCCGCCTCCCCTTCATTGACGACCGGAAAGAATCCCTGCGGCGCGTGCACTTTGAAATACGCGACCGCCATTTCGCCGCTGGCGATGAACGCCGCGAATCCGGCGAAGAAGCCGAGGGCGATCATCAGACCTCCCACCGCCTCGATCACTCCGGCCACTCCCATGAGCGAGGCAACCGGCACCGGGCCGTGCCCTCCCGGAGGGTATCCGAACAGTTTCTGTGTCCCGTGCGTGGCGAAACTCAGCCCCGCCACCACCCGCAGGAGTGTGTATGCGATCTCGGAAAAGCGTCCCAACCAGCGTTCCATATTCGTCTTGCTCCGAAAGACGAGCGGCGTGCAAGAGGCGCACCTCCTCCTCATTGGGCGCTGACATAGCGCGCCGTCCCGTCCTCCGCCACGATCCACGCGCCCGCCGCGCCGATACGCCGGTTGCGATGAAACGTGATGGGCGGCGTGAGGCCGGTGGGGAAGTCGTAGAGCTGTTCGAGGGCGGCGATGAGCGTTTCGCGCGTCAGGTCGCGGCCGGCGCGTTTGAGGGCTTCAGCGAAGACGGTCATGGTGGCAAACGTCGCCAGCTGCATCGCATCGCGAGGCAGCTCATGGCGCGCGGCGAACGCGGACAGTGCTTCGTGAGCGGACGGGGTGATGTCGGCCGGGATGGTCGGCGCGGCGCGGGTGATGCGGCGGCCGGGCGGCAACGGACGGCGCGTGCCGGCGGCGAGGATGCGCGGATTCCATCCGTCGTAATCGGGAATCTCCGCGTCGCCGAGGAGGACGAGCACGTCGTCGTCGCTGCGTGGGAAATCGTCACGCCGAGTCAGCGCAGCGGCGGCGGCAATGGCGGCGGGCGAGCCGTCGTGCTCGATGAAGATGTTCCATGACGGCGCGATTGCACGCACGAGTGCGAGCGCCTGCGTGGTGAGATCGGCATAAAGCGCAAACGACGTCGGCGACGTCGCGGCCGCGAACGGCGTGACCACCGGCATGCGCTCGAGCGGATCGACGTCGAGATCCGTTGCGCCGATCAGCGCGAATGCGTCGTCGGCCGATTGCGAGAGTCGCAACGTTCGTCCATAGATGCCGCCGGCGTCGTTGAGATCTTTCACGTACGCGGCCACAGCGGATTGCATGAGCGGCGAGGTGGCGATGGTGATGGAGGTCTCGGTGACTCCGGGATCGGGCCGATCACGCGCGAGAAACGCGATCAGATCCGACCACGCCTCGGCGGACATGCGGTAGCGCGGCATCACCGGCGACAGCGCCGTGCCGCGCGAGTCGACGCCTTCCGCGATCGCGCGCCGCAGCAGCGCTTCGTCGTAGCGCGGGCGCGGCTTCTCGAGATCCGGCGCGGCCAGCACGCGCCAGCGGATGTCCGGCGGCACGATCGTCCCCTCCGCGACGCCGCGCCGGTCGGGACCGTGACAACTCGCGCACGGCAGACCGGCCGCCGGAAGCTCCGCTGCGCCGGCCACGATCGCGGTCGCGGAGCCGCCGTTGAAGTAGATCTCACGCCCGCCTTTCTCCGCGGGCGTGAGCAGCGAAAGCACCAGGAACCAAATCATGGTGCCGCGACCACCTCCTTGACCAGCTTGCGCACGTCGTCCGCCGGCGCGAGTCCGAACGCTTTCTTCCAGACGCCCTTCGGCTCGTTGCCGATG
The DNA here is from genome assembly GCA_946887105.1 of uncultured Acidobacteriota bacterium. The sequence continues at coordinate 14,441 of CAMPKJ010000070.1, forward strand.
ATCACCACCGCGGTGTGGTTCTCCTTCACGTCCGCGCTCAGGCCGAGCTTGCGCAGCGCGAGATTCACGTTCTCGCGATCGCCGGTCACGAAGCTCCATCCCGGCTTCGCGCCCGCTTCCGTCGCAAAGCGGCGCAGTTGCTCGGGCGTGTCGGTCTCGGGGTCGACGGTGATCGAGATCAGGTGCACGTCGCGGCCGAGACGATCGCCGAGATCTGTCTGGATCTTGCGAAACGTGCCGGTCATCACCGGGCAGCTTCCGGAGCACGTGGCGAAGAACGAGTTCACGATGACGGTCTTGCCCGCGATCAGATCGCTGTACAGGCGCACTTCTTTTCCATTCTGGTCGCGCAGTGGAATGTCGCCGAAGTACTGCAGGCCCGTTTCGCGCAGCGTGGCGGCGAGGAGCAGGGCGAGAAGAACGTTCATCGCGACACCTCGGCGATCAGGTCCGCGATTTTCTCGCTGCCGGGAAATCCGTACAGCTTCGACCACGTGTGCGTGCGGTCGGAGCCGACGATCGTGAGCGGCGTGTGGTCCTGCGGCCGTGCGGTGGTCTGCCCGAACGCCTTCACGATCTTCGCGATCGCCGCCGGCGAACCGGTGACCAGCGTCCATTGCGGCGTGGTGCGGAAACGCCTGCTCCACGCCGCGAGCTTCGGCGGCGTATCCACTTCCGGCTCGATGCTGATGGAGATGAACTGCACCGATTCATGCTGCTTCTGCAGCGCCGAGAAGAGCGCACCCGACGACGGACAGATCGTGCTGCAGCCGGTGTAGATGAAGTTGACCGCGACCGTGCGGCCCTTCACCAGGTCCGAATAGAAACGCACCTTCTTCCCCTCGTGCGTCACCACTTCGACGTCGGGGATGTCCGGTGAAAACGAATCGGCGAATGCAGGTACGGCCAGCAGCATCACGAGCATCAGGCGGGTCATGGCGTGGCCTCGAAGATCACGGGACGGGTCTTGTTCATGCGCACGTTCAGCGACGGCGACTCGAGAAACATGTAATAGATGCCGGGCTCCGGCACGGTGAACTTCACGCGATAGAGGCCGTCCGCATCCGGCTCCGCCGGGACGCGTTTCTGCCAGATACCGGGCGCGAGAAACGCCAGCGCGCGCACGTCGCGTGCATCGCGGCGCAACTCGCTCGTGGCGGTATCGGTGAGGCGGAACTTCACCTCCACTTCCTGTCCGGCGCGGATCGACTTCTGCGCGAGCATCGGCTCGATCTTCACGGTGCGCGCGACCGCTTTCGCGGGAGCATTCGGATCGGCGGCGACCGCGAGATCGAAGCAATGCACGACGCGCGGCTCGTTCATGAAGAACGCGACGTCGTAGTGACCGGCCGCCGGAACGCTCGTGCGGATCGAGAACACGCTCGGCTGTTCCTCGCGCAACGAGCGGTCGAGCACGAGCACCGCTTTCGGCGTGCGTCCTTTCGCGACGAAGTTGCCCATCGGCGCCGCCATCCCTTCCATGTAGTAGTAGACCGTGCGGTCCGCGGGATTGGCGACCAGCACCGCCTTCGGCTCCGGCGCCGGCACGATCGCCGCGGCGAAGCTCTCCGCCTTCGCGGCCGCGGGCGGAAGCTGTCCGGCCGGAAACGCGGCCATGCTCACCTCCGCATCCGTCGCCAGCGATGCCAGACGGATCAGCTTCACGTGATCGGAGCCGGCGGCGCGGACGTACGCGAATGCATCGGTGAACGCGATCTGATCCGGATGCGCGCCGGCGTTCGTCGCGGTGCTCACGATCTTCGCCGTCGATGCGTCGAGCACGAGCACGGAGTTGTCCTTCGCATTGGTGATGAAGCCCCAACGCCCGCCCGGCGCAAACTGGATGGAGTTAATGCCGGGCTTTGCCTGAATGCGCGTGTCTGTGCCGACGACGGAGATGACGCCGGTCTCGGTGTCGATGGCGTAGACGGAGTCGCTGAGCGGCGAGTAGGCCAACGCGTCGGCGTCGACGCCCCTCACCCTACCCTCTCCCCGCGCAGCGGGGAGAGGGGACTGCATCGTGACGTACACGTTCGTTTCATCGAACGCGATCTGGTGCGGGCCTTTGCCGATGTCGATATTGCGCGTGACCTGGAGTGTCGACACATCGATCACCGACGCTGTCGCATCCGCGAGTACCCACAGCGCATCGCGCAGCGCGAGCCGCGTCGGCTTCACGCCCACTTCGATGTTCTTCACCACGCTCCACGTCCCGGTGTCGATCACGGCCACGCGGTTCACCAGCGGCATGGCCACGAAGAGGCGTTTCTGATCGGGCGACAGCACCCAGTCGACGCCCGGACTCTGCAGCGTCACCGCGGTGAGCAGCTTGCTGCCGCCGAATCCCACCAGCGGATCGATCACCGCGACCGATGGCTCGGCATCGAGCGTGAGGATGTAGTAGGTGTTGAGATCGACCTGCGGACGCGCACGGAGCGTGCCGCCGAGGAAGGACTGGATCTTGTCGCGGCAGGAAACGCTCCCCTTTGCGTCGATCCACGCGGCGGGACGGATGCCGGTCAGCGGCGTTCCGTCGGCGGCGCGAATCGCAAAGCGCAGCTGCGCGTCTTTCCCTTCGACGACGGAGTCGGGCTGGAGAAACTCGACGGTGATGCCGTCCTTGTCGAGCTTCTGCGTTGCGGCGCCCGAACGGAGCGCCGCAACGATGGAGAAGAAGAGAACGAGAAGGTTACGGTGTGACACGCAGAAGCCCCCACAGACCGCCATCCACCTGCGTCGACACCTGCGTGCGGAAGAGGAAGTCGCCGACCACGTTGAATTTGCCGCCCGCGCCGTTCTCCGGCACGGCGTCGAAGTGGCTGGACGGGCCGATGCCCATGAACGTGCCGGTCCATTCCGAATTCGGATTCGCGCCGATCTTCGTGGAATTGTCGATGTACGGCAGCTCGCGCCACGTGTGTCCGTGCAGCACGAACACGTTGTTACGCGCGTGGCCGCCGGGGTTGAGCAGGCGGAAGCGGATCTGCTGGCCCTTCTGCGCCGTGAAGATCGGCGTCTGCGGGTTGTTGCCGATCTTCTCGTTATGGAACGCGTGCGCGAAGTTCTCATTGCGCGTCACATTCAGCGGCGTTTCCGGCGCGTAGTCGAAACGCTTCCACATCGGCTCGGTGCGGTAGTTGAACGCCTTGTGTCCCGAGTCCTCCGGATCCTCGAGGTCGGCCACGTTCGGGATCGGAGCGTCGGGATGGCCGAAGCGGAAATTGATATCGGTCTGGAACTGCAGCACGAAGTCGCGGAAGATCGTCGACCCCGACGTCACCGTCGCCGACGCCCGCGACTCCGCGTCCTCGATCCACGTCGAGCCCTGCGGCTCGATGATCAGCGCACCGATCGCGCCCTTGTGGGCCTGCTTGATCGGATCGGCCGGCGAGAGATTGGTCGCGCCGAATTCGACCGGAGTGCCCGTGGCGATTTTCGTGATGTCGTTGATGTCGACCTGGCCGGCAAACCACTGATACGTGACCTTCTGCCCCGGCGCCGCGGTCTGCACCGGATTGGAGCCGACGTTCTGGCCGTCGCCGCGCGTGACGTCGAAGAACACCAGCTGCGGGTGCAGGCCGACGTTGCTGGACGGCCTGATGTGATTGTTGTTGAACTCGCGCACGATCATCGGCAGCGTGTTCCAGCCGTCGAGATCCGCCTGGTCGCCCGCGGGCAGGCGGTTGGTGAGCTGCACGCTGATGCAGTCGCCCGCCGCGGCGCGCAAGACGAGCGGCTCGATGGGCGTGTTCGCTTTCAGCTTGAAGTTCGCGTCGAGATCGCTGTCGCGGACGTACAGAATCGCCGTCGGGTCGTGAATGGTGCCGTTGTGCATCTCACGCTTGTTGTAGGTGAGCGTGTTGCCGGGCAGCGCCTGATCGGCGCGGACGGCGGTGACGTTGAACGGGCGCACCGGCGCCGTCTTCGGACAGACGCCGGTGAAATCGCCGACGTTGGCGATGAGCGGCGCCATGCCCTGCGGATTGCTCGGCAGCTTCTGGAGATCGTCCTGGTGCTGTCCGTACGCGCGCAGGATGCCCCATAGCCCGTTCCAGAGATCGTCCGTGGCGCGGCCGCTGGTGTAGAGGTAATCGGTGAACGGGCCCTGCCCGTTCTTCGGCAGC
>CAMPKJ010000071.1 GCA_946887105.1 uncultured Acidobacteriota bacterium
CAACGGAGTATTTGCGAGCGTTTGCCGTCACGCATCCCCGCTGCGTCCTCGAGGAGAATCTCATGCCGGTGCGATATACGGCCGCCGCAAACCAGGGGCTGCAGCGCTCGCGCGGCGATTACGTCGTTCTGCTGAACAGCGATACGGTAGTGCCCCATGATTGGCTCGCTCGCCTGATTGCGGAAGGCGAACGTCGCGCGGCGATCGGCCTGCTCGGGCCGTTGTCCAATGCCGCCGCATGGCAGTCCGTGCCGGAGGTCCACGACGAGAGTGGCGATTGGAAAGTGAACGAGATCCCACCTGCGTTGTCGGTCGAAGCGATGGCTGGCCTCGTGGCGGCGTGTGCGCCCTCGGCGGCTCCGGCGGTCCCGATGCTCAACGGCTTCTGCCTGGTCATCAAGCGAACCTTGCTGGACCGGATCGGACTCTTCGACATCGACTCCTTTCCGGATGGCTATGGCGAGGAGATCGACTATTGCTTTCGAGGGCTCGATGCAGGCTTTCAGGCGGTGGTTGTCGATTCCGCTTACGTGTTTCACGCGAAGTCGCGGAGCTATGGACACGCGCGGCGCCGCGAACTGACGCACCGCGGCCGCGGCAAGCTCGTGCAGAAATTCGGTGCGGAGCGGCTCGAGAATGCCCGGGATCTGATGCGTCAGAATGCTCACCTCGCAGTGACGCGGTCGCGGGTACGGTCGGTCCTTGATGCAATTGCGCATTCCGCCACTCATCAGCAACGGTGTTGAGACTGGCCGTGCGGTATCTTGCTCCCTCGGTTGCGCCAGGAATCGCCTTGTGGGTAGATAAAGCGAATGACCATCATCGAAGCCATCGTCCTCGGCCTGGTCCAGGGCCTGACCGAGTTCATCCCCATTTCGTCCACCGGTCACCTGAAGCTCGTGCCCGAGCTGCTCGGCTGGGGCGATCCGGGCGCCGCGATCTCCGCGGTCATTCAGTTCGGAACCATCCTGGCGGCGCTCATCTACTTCTTCGGCGACATCGTCCGCCTCACCGTGGGCTTCGTTCGCGGCTTGATCGCGCGGAAGCCGTTCGCCGATCCCGACTCGCGCGAGGCGTGGTACGTGATCTTCGCCACGATCCCGATCGTGATCGCCGGCGTGCTGCTGAAGGATCCGATCGAAGGTGTGTTTCGCAGCACGTGGATCGTCACCTTTCAGCTGGTCTTCATCGCCGTCCTGATGCAGGTCGCGGAGGCGTACGCGCGGCGGGCCGGGTTCCGGACGAAGGAAGACTTCAACGCGAAGGACGCCTGGGTCATCGGCGCCGGGCAGTGCATCGCGCTGATTCCCGGCTCCTCGCGCAGCGGCTCGACCATCATGACCGCGCTCTTCCGCCGCGTGCCGCACGACTACGCGGCGCGCTTCTCGTTCGTGATGAGCATTCCCGCCATCACCGCCGCGGGCGTGTTTCAGATGTTCGATGCGAAGGATGAGCTGGCGGCGATCGGAACCAAGGCATTGCTGGTCGGGATCAGCGTCGCATTCATCTCCGGCTGGGCATCGATCTACTTCCTGCTGCGCTACCTGCGCACGCACACGACGCACGTCTTCATCTACTATCGTTACGTGCTCGGCGCGATCCTGGCGATCGGGCTGATCACCGGAATCGTGAAATGACACGCTGGCTGCTCGCGCTGCTGTTCCTGTCATCATGCGGCGGTATGTCTGCGCCTCCCGCTCCCGAATCGTCCGCATCGTCGAGCGCCCGCTACTTCGCAATCGGTGACTCGTACACGATCGGCGAGAGCGTCCCGGCGGAACAGCGCTTTCCGCATCAGCTCGCGCGCGAGCTCGGCCTGCCCGAGCCGCTGATCGTCGCGAAGACAGGCTGGACGACCGACGAACTGTCCAACGCCCTCGATTCGATCCGCGTGGCCGGGCCGTACGACCTGGTGACGCTTCTGATCGGCGTCAACAACCAGTACCGCGGCCGCGATGCGGAGCAGTACCGCGGCGAGTTTGCGGAACTGCTGCGCCGCGCGATCGGATTCGCCGGCGACGATCCGAGAAACGTGGTCGTCGTTTCGATTCCGGACTGGGGCGTCACGCCGTTCGCGGAAGGACGCGACCGCGCGAAGATCGCCGCGGAAATCGATCGCTACAACGCCATCAATCGCGAAGAAACCGCGAAAGCCGGCGCGCGCTACGTCGACATCACGGCGGTATCACGCGGCAACGATCCCGCGCTCGTCGCCGGCGATGGACTGCATCCGTCAGGGAAGCAGTACGCGGAATGGGTGAAGCTGATCCTGCCGGAAGCGCGGGCGGCGCTGCGCTAATCCGACAGCACCTGCACTTCGGGGATGTTCCGGTACTTCTCCGCGAAATCGAGTCCGTAGCCGATCACGAACTGCGGCTCGATCGGGAAGCCGACGAAGTCGGGAGTGAACGGCACCTTGCGCGCTTTCGGCTTGTCGAGGAACGCGGCCGTCTTCACTTTCACGGCGCCGCGGCTCTCGATGTAGTTGTGGACTTCGCGGATCGAGAGGCCGCTGTCGATGATGTCCTCGACGATCAGCACGGACTTGCCGCGCATGTCCAGCTGAGGCTCCTTGAGGATGGTCACCACACCCGAGGAGTACTTCTGGTTGCCGTAGCTGGAGATCTGGATGAAGTCGAGGGCGACGTCCATGTCCAGCTGCCGGACCAGGTCCGCGCAGAAGAACACCGCGCCTTTGAGCACGCACAGCGCGATCAACTCGCTGCCCGCAAATTCGGCGCTGATCTCCCTGGCCATCTCGGCAACGCGCCGATCGATCTGTTCGCGAGTGAATAACGTCGTCTGTGCCATTCGTGTCAGAATCATAGCATCGCGGATTTCAGCATGACCGTCGATGCAGCCGGCGATTTACAGACCCGCTACGGGCACATCTCGGATCGCTTCAAGGCGACCTGGACGTCGCACCAGTTTGCCTCCGGCGTCTTCGGCCAGATCCTCGGCGAGGACCTGCCCTACGAGATCGATTTCAAGCTGCTCTTCGAGCGCATCAAAAGCGCCGGCCGCGTTTTGAACGGCACCTATCCGAACGAAGTGACCACGCTGCTCGACAACCTCGAGGAGGAGCTCGATCGCGCATCGCAGATGATCCTCGCGGCCGACGCGCGCCTGAGCCCGTCACTGCTGCGCCGCTTTTTCGATCGGCTCAAGCAGCCCGACGACTCGCTGGTCGACTATCTGATCAAGTTCTATCTCTACGCCGACGCGGTGGAAGGCGACCGCCGCGACAAGCTCGACCTGCTCTTCACGCGCATCGGCGAAGACTTTCACGGCGATCGCGAGGAGTTCGTGGTACGCGAGGCGCTCGGCCTGCGGCAGCACATCATCGAGCTGGTCTCGTTGCTGCGCGTCGCCACGGCCCCTCGGGAAGAAGTGGTGCGGCTCATCCGCGCCCTCAAGTCGATCCGCGAGGACATCGAGGCCGCCGCGGCCTTCGACGATTTCGCGGAGCGCAACCTGCTCAAGGACGCCCGCACGTTCAAGCATCGCGTCGGCGATCTCTACTTCGATCCCGACGTGCTGATGGCCATCATCGAGATGAACGTGGCCGCGAAGAACCGCTTCCACCGGCTGTATGGCAACGAAGAGCGCCGGCTGGTCGAGGATGCCGACAAACTGATGCAGCACGGGGCGGCCATCGAGCGCAACTTCGGCGATGCCAATCCGGCACTCGCCGGCGAGTTCGCGCACTTCCGCCTGCTCCGCGAACAGTTCGACACCTCGCGCGCGCAGTCGAACGTGAAGCACGACGTGGTGTCGAAGCTCAAAGCGAGCATGAACACGATCCTCGCGCAACTCGACCGCGGACTCGATCCGGAGATCGAGACCGCGGAGCTGCCGGAGACGTTCTTCGAGGAGGCGCGCAAGATCGGCAGCATGACCGCGCGCTTCGGCCGCACGGAGCCGCTGCTCGAGTACGTGCTGCGCATCGACGCCGCGATCGAAGCCGCCGATCCGTCGCTGACCGTTGACGAGTTGGTGGAGACGCCGTCCGCGCGCGAGCTGCGTCTCGAGCCATGGGAAGCGGCCGCGTATCAGAAGCTCGTCGAGCGCATGCCCGCGGAAGCGGAAGAGGACACGGAGGAGCTGTGGCTGCTGTACGTGCGCGCCGCGGCGCTCCGGCTCAAGATCGACGAAGAAGCGACCATGCTCGCCACCGCCATCAGCGCGGGCGTGCATCCCGGCGCGGACCTGCTCGCGAAGGCGAAGAAGAGTCTCGACCTCGCCAAGAACCTCGACGAACAGTTCGGCGACCTGCAGCAGGAGGCCGTGTACTACTCGAACCGTCGCATCCTGCGGCAGCTCTATCGCTCGCGCTTCCGCCTCCTGCGCGGGTTTTCGGGGCTGTGGCTCATTTACGACAGGCAGTGACCGAGTCGCAAAGTCTCAAAGTCTCAAAGACGTTATTGCCGCGCCCTTTGAGACTTTGAGACTTTGAGACTTTGACACTTTGCGACTTCCCGGCCCCGGTCCCCCGGTACAATCCCCCGCGAAATGCGCACCTACCGCACCCTCCACCGCGGCCGCATCACCGAATCCTCCGAGGTGCCCGACGGCGCGACGCTGCTGACGCCGTGTGTTCCTTCGAAGATCATCTGTGTGGGACGCAATTACGCGGAGCACGTGAAGGAGCTCGGGAACGAGGCGCCGCCGGAGCCGGTGTTGTTCTTCAAGCCGCCGAGCGCGCTGCTCGCGCCGGGCGGGACGATCGTGCGGCCGGCGGTTTCGCAGCGCGTCGACTTCGAGGGCGAGCTGGCCATCGTGGTGGGACGCGAGGCGAAGGACGTGAAGGCCGCGCGCTGGCGCGATTACGTGCGCGGCTTCACCGTCGCGAACGACGTCACCGCGCGCGATCTGCAGAAGAAGGACGTGCAGTTCACGCGCGGCAAGGGTTTCGACACGTTCGCGCCGCTCGGTCCGTGCATCGAGACCGACTTCGATCCGTCCGACGTCCGCCTGACCACGCGCGTGAACGGCGAAACGCGACAGGACGGACGCACGTCGCAGATGATCTTCGCGCTCGACTGGCTCTTCGAATACATCACCGCGATCATGACCCTCGTGCCGGGCGACGTGATCCTCACCGGCACGCCGTCGGGCGTCGGACCGCTGCAGGCGGGCGACGTCGTCGAGGTCGAGGTCGAAGGGATCGGCGTGCTCTCGAATGCAGTGGCGTGAGGAGCTGACGCGCCGCTTTCCCGCGCTGGCCAGACTGAGCGCGGACTGTTACGTCGTCGGCGGCGCGATCCGCGATCTCCTCCTCGGCCGCAATCCCGCCGACGCCGACGTGGCCTGCAACGATCCGCTCGCCGCCGCACGAACGATCCGCGACCGCGTGATCCGCCTCGGCGACGCCGAACATCTCAGCGCCTATCGCCTGGTCGAAAGCGGACACGTCTACGACTTCGCGGAGCTGCTCGATCACGACATCGCCGCCGATCTCGCCCGCCGCGACTTCACCATCAACGCCATGGCCGTGCACCTCGGACGCGGCGAACTGCTCGACCCGCACGGCGGGCGGCGCGACCTCGCCGCGCGCCTGGTGCGCATGGTCGACCCATCCAACTTCGACGACGATCCGCTGCGCACGCTGAAGGGCGTGCGCATGGCGGTGACGTTCGGCTTCGCGATCGAGGAGCAGACGCTGATCGCGATCCGCGAGCGCGCGCCGCGCATCGTCGAGATGGCCGCGGAACGCGTGACGTACGAGCTTTCGGTGATCCTCGCGGCAGGCCGGCTGCGCACCGCGGTCGACTTACTGCAACGCACCGGCTTGCTGGCGCCGCTCGGACTGCGCGCGCGCGAGCTGCACGCCGATGACGTCTCCCTCGCCGGCGCCTACGCGCTGCTCGTCGACGATCCGCGCGCCTACGCAGAACGCTGGCGCTGGAGCGTCGAGTTGCTGCGCGAAGTAATCACGCTCCGGTATCTCGTGGAGAAGCACGATCGCATCGCGCTCTACGACGCCGGCGAAACGATCGCGCGGCAACTCCCCGGCATCCTGCGCGCGCTCGGCCGCGACGATCGGCTGGACGTCCCCGACTTCACGATCCGCGCATTGCTCACAGGCGGCGAGATCGCGAAACTCACCGGTGTTGCGCCCGGTGCGGAGCTCGGCCGGCTCAAACGCGCGTTGCTCGAAGCGCAGATCCGCGGCGAGGTAACGACGCGCGAAGAAGCTGTCGCCTTCGTGTTGCGGCGAGCAGCTACTGCGTGAGCGTCACGTCCACTTCTCCCGCGGTCACGTGCACATTCACGTGCGCCGATCCCTGCGCGTTGAACCAGTGCGTCCTGCCGGGCAGGATGCCTTCGCGCGTGACCAGTTCGTGGCCGAGGTGCGTGCGCACTTCGCCGACGCGGCAGGAGGCATTGAGCTCGCGGACGCGTTTGCGCGGGATGCGCAGGTCCACTTCGCCGGCGCGGAGATCGATATCGACGTCGCCGAAGTCGCCGTTCATCTCGATCTCGGCGGCGGTGGTGTCGAAGTCGACGTCCATGCCCGGCGGGAGCTCGAGGCGCAGGTTGATGTCGGTGAACTTCCGTGCGCGCCAGGACTGGGCGTTCGGGCCGAACTTGCGGCGCACGGTCGCTTCGGCGCCGTTCACGATGAACTCGACCGAGGTGTCGTCGACGACCTTCTGCGCCCAGCCGCGTTCCCGCGAGGTGTCGTAGTCGCGCGAGGCCACGCCGGCCAGGGCCAGACGATCGCCGGTGCCGTTGCGGATGATGAAGCTGCCGGTCGGGATGGCGATCACGACGCGCTGCACGACGCCGCGCGGGATCTGATTCTGAAAGGAGTGGGACACGTCTTTCGCCGCGGCGGTCGAGGCGGCGAGGAGCGCTGCTGCGAGGATGGCGAAACGGTTCATGTTCTTTAGTACGCCGTGGCGCGGCGCAAGGTTGCGTGAAAGACGATGGCCCGGCTTACGCCGGAGCCGTGAAAGACGATGGCCCGGCTTACGCCGGAGCCGTGAAAGACGATGGGCCGGCTTGCGCCGGAGCCGTGAAAGACGATGGGCCGGCTTACGCCGGCCCATCGAGTACGACTCCCCAAAAGATTCGGTGATGAATGGTTACTTCTTTTTGGACGACTTCTTGCTGCTCGCCGCCTTCTTCGCAGGTGCCTTCTTCTTGGCTGCCATTAGAACTCACCACCTTTCATGCCGTACGGGACCTCCCGGTCGCGCTTCTGGGCATATCGCGCCGAATCGCTTCGGCTAACTTTTCGATCGTGTTCGGAGCCAGGGACGCGGGGAGAGAAGAGATGGAGAGACGGATGCTGACGACCTGCGGCGAGTCTGAATCATGTATCCAGCTGGCGATCATCATGTACTGATCAAAAAATAGGATCGTTAACTCATATTGTCAAGCATTTGTTTATCAAAATCGTAATTTTGAGCGGATGTTCCACGATGTTCCACGAAAGCGGACGCTTTTTCGATCACCAGCGCGCGTCGAGATACGCCTGGCGCGCCGCTTCCGCGCATCGCTTCCACGTGAAAAGCCGCGCGCGGGCGATGCCGTTCGCGGCGAGTTGCGCGCGCAGTGCGCCGTCGCGCATCACGCGCAGCATCGCATCGGCGAGCGCGCGCACGTCGCGCGCGTCGACGTGCAGCGCCGCATCGCCGGTCACTTCCATCAACGCCGCATCGCGCGAGGCGATCACCGCGGTGCCGTGCGCCATCGCTTCGAGCGCGGGCAATCCGAAGCCTTCCTCGTGGCTGGGCATCACCAGCGCGAGCGCGCGAGCGTAGAGCGAGGAGAGCTCGTCGTCGCTGACGAATCCGCGCACGTCGATCCGCGCACGTCCTCGAAAGCGGTCGAACGATCCACCCACGAGAATCAGCCGCGCGTCCGCAACCTGCGCAAACGCATCGACCAGCGCGTCGACGTTCTTGTGCGGTTTGTCGTTGCCGACGTAGAGGAAGAAGCGTTCCTCGGTTCCTCGGCGTTCCTCGGAGTTCCTCGGAGTGGACGGCGCGCCGTTCGGCGTGACGATCACGTTCCGCGCACCCAGCTCGCGCTCGAGCTGCGCCTTCACGGCATCCGTGACCGTGAGCACGCGGCGCGCGCGGCGGATGGCCCGGCGGATCATCACTCGCGCGTACAGCGGCGCGAGCGGGTTGCGCATCGGCTGGTGCAGGTGGATGAGGTCGTGGATCGTGACCACCAGCGGCACGCGCGTCACCGGAACGACGTAGTGCGGCGCGTGAAAGACATCCAGCCGCGCGCGATCGGCCGCGCGTCCGACGATCAGCAGCTCGCGCACGGAGTAGTGCGGCGCGTCGAGGATCACGTGCTCGACGCCGTCCGGAACCGGCGCGCCGGCGGGTGCGAACGCGACGTACTGGTCACCCGTGTCCAGCTCCACCAGTCCCTTCAGCAATCCGCGGATGTACGTGCCGATGCCGAAGTCGGCGATCTTGCGCGCGTCGATCCCTACGCGCATCGCAGCAACTCCGACATCACGCGCGCGCCGCGATCCCACGTCCAGTGCCGCGCCTGCTCCGGTCCGCGCGCGCGCAGCTCGCGGCGCAGCGATGCATCGCGGAGCAGCGTCACCAGCGCCGCGCGCAGCGCGAAGCGATCGCCCGGCTCGACGAACAGCGCCGCGCCTTCGCCGAACTCTTCGATCGCGCCGGTGCGCGTGGCGATCACCGGCGCGCCGCACGCCATCGCCTCCAGCGGCGGAATGCCGAAGCCTTCGTAACGCGACGGATAAACGAACGCGATCGCGCCGCGATAGAGCTCGCGCAGCCGCTCGCGCGTGACGTAGCCGGTGACTTCGATGCCCGGCTCGTGCGGAATGCGGGTCTTCCACCCCGCGTCGCCGCAGAGGATCAGCCGCGGGCGCGGCACCGGCAGGCCGCGCCACACCGCGATCAGATCGTGCACGCCTTTGCGCGGCTCGAGCGTGCCGGCGAAAAGGACGTAGTCCCGCTCTTCGCCACCCGGCGAGAAGAAGGCGTCGACACCGTTCGGCACGATGTCGATCTTCGAGGCGTCGACGCCGAACCCGCGCATCGTTTCATCCGCAACCGTGCGCGAGACGCATGCGATGCGCGACGCCTGCTCGAGGCTGCGGCCGATGAAGAGATTGAAGGAGAGGATGGTCTTCAGCCGGTGACGGCCGGGCATGGTGATCGACGTGAAGTCGTGCACCGTGACCACGGACGGCTTCTTCCAGCTCAGAGGCAGCGTTCCGTGCGGACCCCACAGCACATCCGCATCGATGCGGGGCAGCTTCCATTGCTGCCATGCCACGCCGAGCGGCATTCGGTCGACGCGGAAGGCGCAGCGTTCGAGCCCTTCGCGGTTTGTGATTTCCGCATGCGATGCGATGAGCGTATCGGCGTCGAGGCGCTGCGCGATCTCGGCGGTGTGCACGCCGATGCCGGTGCGGTTCCCGACCAGGGCGCGGCCGTCGATGAGCAGTTGCACCACACGAGTCTACAGACCCGCCGCGCGGCGCAGCACATCCAACGTCTGCTCCGCCGCATCCTGCCAACGAAACTCCGCGGCCCGTGCGCGCCCCTTGCGCGCGAGCTCATCGCGCAACATGCGATCGCTCACCACGCGCTCGATCTGCGAAGCCAGCGCCTGCACGTCATGCGGCTCGAAGTACAGCGCCGCATCGCCACCGATCTCCGGCAACGAAGAGCTGCGCGCCGCGATCGACGGCACGCCGCGTGCCATCGCCTCCAGCAACGGAAACCCGAAGCCTTCATAGATCGACGGAAAGACGAACGCCTCCGCGTTCTCGTACACCGTGGCCAGTTGCGCGGCCGGCAGATAGTCGAGATGTACGATGCCATCGCTCTGCAGCCGGGGGATGAGCGCCTCCGATTTCCATCCCACTTTTCCAACCACCACCAGCGCTCCGTCGTACGCGCCGCACGCGCGCAGCAACTCGTACGCTTCGATGAGCGCCTCCAGGTTCTTGCGCGGCTCGATCGTGCTGACGAAGAGGATGTAGCGCGATGGCAGTCCGTCCATCGGCGCCGCGACCGCGGGCGTGCCCAGTCCCGAGTGGATCGCGAACGCACGCGAAGGATCGACGTCGTAGTAGTGCAACAGGTCGCGTCGCGTCGACTCCGACACGCACACGATGGCGTCGGCGATGGCGATCTCCCGCATCATCTGCCGGCCGAGGTTCTCCAGCGTCTCCTTCTGCAGCAGCTCGGGGAAGCGCTGGAACGTCAGATCGTGGATGGCGATCACGCGCTTCCGCGCAACGGCCGAGTGCAGGCGGGGCAGAAAATAGTTCGCCGCGAAAAACACGTCGACGCCCGCGAGCTCGATCCAGGCGACGTATGCGGCTGCCGTGAGCGGGCGATCGAAGCGTCCCAGCGGCCGCCCGCGCAGGTCGAACACGCAGAGTTGCGCGTTCGACGGCAGATCGGCGTGCAGCGCCGGCCCGACGTCGGTGATGCGCGCGTCGCCAAAAAGCACCAGCTCGACGTCGTCGCGTTTGGCCAGCTCGTGCAGCAGGTAATAGAGGTACCAGCCGACGCCGGTCAGCGGCTCATAGAACGGACGGATGTCGACCCCGATCCGTAACGGTTTCTGGCGACGCGCGGCCGAGCGCCACGCGCGGCGGAGACGGGCGGTGAGCTCATGGCGTAGAGTGTGCGCCACGATTCCGAGGGTCGGGAGGAGCGACATCGGCGCGCGATGGTAGCACTGGGCGGAAAAGCAACTCACTGATGCGGAAACTGATCCTCATCCTGATCGTTCTGGTCGCGCTCGTCGGCGCGGCGGTCGTCTATCTCGTCGTCACCACGCCGACGAGCGCCGAGTCCATCCGCTTCCCCATCGCCGCCTCGCACCGCGACCTGCTCGCGCGCGTGCCCGCCTCGGCCGAAGCGTACGCGCTGGTGCCGTCCGCGGCGCTGCTGCACGGGAAACTGCTCGCCAATCCGGTCACGCGCGACCCGGTGCTGCA
Source organism: uncultured Acidobacteriota bacterium (assembly GCA_946887105.1). The sequence continues at coordinate 10,964 of CAMPKJ010000071.1, forward strand.
GTGGACCAACGAGCACGAGCTGCCGCGGCCGTGGATGCTCGGCGCTGCCGACGTCGCCATCTGGAAAAACGGCAAGGTCACCAGCTACGCCGTGCGGTTCGATCGCTTCCGCGCGATGTTCGTGCGCGCCTGGCTGCTCATCAGCAGCAACGCCCATGCGCGATGGGAAGGCTCGACGCTGATCATGCATCCCGCCGACGACGCCGCGGCGGCAGCGGCTCCGTCTCCCGATCTCGACGACATGCTGCGACTGGCGGCCGGCCTGCCGGAGTGCGATCTGTTCCTCGTGCAGCGCAAGGGCGGCCGCGGTGCCTATCCGCCGATTGGCCGGCCCTCGGTGACGTCCGTACGCGTGACCGCGTCCGACATCCTGCTCGTCTCACGCGCCGCAACAGACGACATCAGTCCGCAGCGCGAGATCCGTCCCAGCTTCCCGCGCGGCGCGATGCTCGCCGCCGCCTTCGCCACGCCGCCGCGGGTTCTCGGCGACCTGAACCGGCTCCTCGGCGCGCGCATCGATGCCCTCGTGGATGAAGGCGGTGCGGTCGCTCTGTACGACGTCGACGGCGGAACGTTCCTGCCGCGCCCGAAAGGTGTGCTGGTCATCCGCGCCGACGACCACGCCCGCGAGCAGCTCGAGGACGCGAAGGACGTCATCGCGCTGGTCGGTGAAACGCGCGAGCATGGCGAGCACATCCTGGTCTCGTTCGATCGCAGCAGCATGGGCCTGTATATAAAGGATGTGATGGAGGCGGGGAGCTGGCCGGCCACGCGCTGGGCGCTGCGCCTCGATCCGAAACGCCTCGTGCCGGTCCTGCGCAAGGCGGGCGACAGCCCCGGTCTCCGTTTCGCCTCGCCGCGGCTGCACCGCGCGGCGCGCGACCTCCGCCGCTGGATGGACGCGCTGCAGAATGCCGAGACCGTCGAGGCCGCCTTGATCGTGGTTCCTCGGAGTTCCTCGGGTTCCTCGGGGTTCCTCGGAGGGGAAGCCGGGTCCTCCACTCCGAGGAACGCCGAGGCACTCCGAGGAACCGAGGAACCGCAGATCGAGGAGTTGCGCGTGCGGGTCTCGTCGAAATAGATTTGTCCCCTCAGGGGGTTACGGGGTGTTCTGTCAGCAGGCACGCCCTTCGTGTGTGCTCGCGCAGCCCCGAAAACGCACATGAAAGACGTCATCGAATTCGAGACCATCGACGAGCATGGGCCGCAAACCTATCGCGCCACGTTCGATGTGAGCGCCGAGGAGCTCGGGCGTGACGAGGTCGCCGGCCTGGGGTCGGTGACCATCGATACGACGGTCGACCGCGGCGATCTCGAAGGCGAATACGTCGCGGAAGGGACCGTGAACTTCACGGCCGACCTGACCTGCTCGCGGTGCGCGGATCCGTATCCGTTTGCGAATCCGTCTCCCTTTACCGTAAGATTCCGGCCTCGCCCGGAGGCCTCCGTCGAAGAGGAGGTCGAGATCACTGAAGAGGAAGAGCTGGACGTCGAGTTTTACTCGGAGCCGGTCATTCCCCTTCGCGAACTGGCTCTCGAACAGGTCCAGCTCTCGCTCCCGATGAAACCTCTGTGCGACGAGAGCTGTCTCGGTCTCTGTCCCACGTGCGGCGTGAACCGCACGCGCGAGCGATGCTCGTGCAATGAAACGGTCGTCGACGAGCGTTGGGGCGCGCTCAAAGATCTGCGCGAAGAGCTCGCGAAAAAGAAGAACGTATAAACCAGCGCAAGCTGCCGAAGGAGCTTCACCATGCCGAATCCAAAACGCCGCCATTCGAAGGCGAGAACCCGCACGCGCCGCGCGCACGACTTCCTCAAGGTGCAGTCGCTCTCCACCTGCCCGCAGTGCCAGGAAGCGAAGCAGCCGCACCGCGTCTGCCCGAAATGCGGCTACTACAAGGGCCGCGAAGTCATCGCCACCAAGGAAACGCTGTAGTCTTTCGCCTGTATGGCGGCCTGCAGGATTGCGCTCGACGCGATGGGTGGCGACCACGCCCCGGACGAGATCGTCCAGGGCGCGCAGCTCGCGCTCGCCGAATATCCGGGCGTTGAGATCCTGCTGGTCGGCCGCGAAGAGGTCCTGCGCGAAAAGCTCGGCAACGCGATCCCCTCGCGGATCGAGATCGTCGACGCGCGCGAAGTGGTGGACATGACGGATAACGCTCTGGCGCCGCTGCGCCGGAAGCGGAATTCGTCCATTCGTGTCTGCGCGAATCTCGTCGCCGAGGGGAAAGCGGCGGCGATGGTGTCCGCGGGACATACCGGCGCGGCCATGACGTCCGCGTACAAGGTCATCGGCACGATCGAAGGCGTCAGCCGTCCCGCGCTCGCCGCGGTGCTGCCGAGCGCGAAAGGGCACACCATCCTGCTCGACGTCGGAGCGAACGTGGACGCGAAGCCCGCGCACCTGCGCGAGTTCGCGGTCATGGGTCACTTCTACGCGCAGATGCTCTTCGACATCGAGGCGCCGCGCGTCGGCCTGCTCTCGATCGGAGAAGAGGAAGGAAAAGGGAACGAGCTCACGAAGGAGACGTTCCGCGTGCTCAAGGAAGCGGGCCTGAACTTCATGGGCAACGCCGAAGGCCGCGATATCTATAACGGGAACGCGGACGTGATCGTCTGCGACGGTTTCATCGGCAACGTGGTCCTGAAGGCCTCGGAATCGCTGGCCGAGATGATGCGCACGCTGATCCGCGAAGAGATCACCTCGACGTTCACCCGCAAGATGGGTGCGCTGCTGGCGAAGGGGGCGTTCGACGATGTGAAGAAGCGCACCGACTACGCCGAATACGGCGGCGCCCCGCTCCTCGGCGTGAAAGGCGGCTGCATCATCTCGCACGGAAGGTCGAACGCGAAGGCGGTCAAGAACGCGATCCGCGTGGCATGCGATTTCGCGAACAAACGCATCGACGTGAAGATCCGCGAAAAGATCAACGTGCTCCACTCCCGCGAACACGACTCGGCGATTCTCGCGCAGTAGGCGAGAGGGAACGACGAGAGGCCTCCGGCGGCCGGGCCACGGGCCCGGACCCCATTTGTTGGCCTAACCTCCGCGACACCCTTTCGCAAGGAATCGACGCTGTGTCGCGGAGGCTAGGCCAACAAACGGGTCCGGGCCCGCGGCCCGGCCGCCGGAGGCCCTTCGTCGTCCCCTCTCGCCTATCGCGTAAAATCCGCGCCGCATGGAACATCACACTGCATTCGTCTTCCCGGGTCAGGGAAGCCAGTACGCCGGCATGGGTCGCGATGTCGCTGAAAAATATCCCGCCGCGCGCAAAGTCTTCGACGACATCGACGCCGCGCTCGGCTTCTCCATCTCGCAACTCTGCTTCGACGGTCCGGAAGACCAGCTCAAGCTGACCGAGAACACACAGCCCGCGATTCTTGCGGTGTCGTCCGCGCTGCATGCCGTGCTCGAAGAGCGCGGCGCCACGCGACGCGATCTGGTGGCCGGACATTCCCTCGGCGAGTACAGCGCCATCGTCAGCGTCGGCGGACTGACGCCCGCGGACGCGGCGAAGATCGTGCGCGCGCGCGGACGCTTCATGCAGGAAGCCGTTCCCGTCGGCACCGGCGGCATGGCCGCACTGATCGGACCGTCGGTCGAAGAGGCGCAGGCCATCTGCGAAGAGGCGGCACAGGGCGACGTCGTCTCCGTCGCGAACATCAACGCGCCGGGTCAGATCGTCATCGCCGGAACCAAGAGCGGCATCGAGCGCGCGATCGACGTGGCGAAGAAACGCGGCGTGCGCCGCGCCCTGCCGCTGCCGGTCTCCGCGCCCTTTCACTGCGAGCTGATGAAGCCCGCGGCGGATCGACTCGAGCCGATCCTCGATGACGCAAACTTCAAAGACCTCTGGTTCTCGCTGGTCTCGAACGTCGACGCCTCGCCGATCGGCACGTCCACGGCAGTGCGCAACGCGCTGTTGCGTCAGGTCGCGTCGCCGGTGCGCTGGGTGGAGTCGGTGCAGAAGATGATCGGCATGGGCGTGAAGCGCTTCGTCGAGATCGGACCGGGAACCGTGCTCACGGGACTCATCAAACGCATCGACGGCAACGTCGAAACCATCAACGTCTCCGACGTCCCGACGCTCGAAGCATTTCTGGAGAAGGCAAGCGCATGAAGATCGATCTGACCGGCAAAACCGCACTCGTCACCGGCGCCTCGCGCGGCATCGGCGAATCGATCGCCCGGCGTCTCGGCGAAGCGGGCGCGCACGTGCTGTGCGCGGCGCGTTCCGCCGAGGCGGTGAACCAGCTCGCGAGTGAGATCGGCAATGCCACCGGCGTCGAGCTCGACATCACCGCGGCGGACGTCCGCGATCGCATCGGCGCGCTGCTCAAAGAGCGCTCGATCGACATTCTGGTGAACAACGCCGGAGTGACGGACGACGATCTCTTCATCCGCATGAAGCCGGAGGCGTGGACGAAGGTCATTCACACGAACCTCGACTCCGCGTTTCACATTACCCAGGAGATCGTGAAGAAGATGCTGCGCGCGCGGTGGGGCCGCGTGATCAACATCTCCTCCGTGGTCGGATTGATGGGCAATCCCGGCCAGGTGAACTACGCGTCCTCGAAAGCGGCGCTGATCGGATTCACGAAATCGCTGGCGCTGGAAATCGGCTCGCGCAACATCACCGTGAACGCCATCGCGCCCGGTTACATCCAGACCGCGATGACGGACGCGTTGCCGGACGAAGCACGCGAGAAGCTGACCGAGCGCATCGCGCTGAAACGCCTCGGCACGACGGACGACATCGCGCATTCGGTGGTGTTCCTCGCCAGCGAACAGGCCAGCTACATCACAGGCACGGTGCTCAACGTGAGCGGCGGGTTGTACACGTAGCGCGCTGTCATCAAAACTCCAGGTCGCGCAGGTGGTACGGCGAGTGGCCGCGGCGGAACGCCGGCGCCCACAACACCGTCACCTTCTTCTCGCCAACGAATTGATGGGCGCCCGCGCCGAGCTCGCGTGCGCCGCGATACAGGGTCCCATCGAGCGTGCCTGCGCGCACTTCGCCGCGCTCGCTGACGATCACGTACTCACCGGGCACCGCGATGGTGAACGTCCCGTCGCCGCGGATTTCCTGACCGGAGGCGCGCAGCCGCCCGAGGTTCACGAAGTTTTCGCTGAGGAACGCGCGTCCGCGCGGCGGCCACATCGCGCCATCCGCCTGCGCCACATGCGTCCGCGTCCGCACCACATCCTCGGGGATCGTGTCGCGCACGACACCGCGCGAGATCAACGTGCGCGTGGCGAGCTCCAGCGCGAAGTAGAACGGCCGGCGCCGGTAGATGGTCTCCCCTTTGTGATCGATCAGCGGCTCGCCGGGATGCGAGAGCCGCAAGACCTGATCCATCATCGTGATGTGCCATGCGGTCCGGTCCGCGAACCGGTCGGCGTAGTAGAAGAGCGATGCGATGCACACCACCGCGGTGATGGCGAACGCACGGATCGGATTCGCGGAACGCATCAGCGCCGCGGCCACGAAGATCGCGCCGATCGGCATCATCGGCAGAAAATCGCGCGGCGACACCACCGGCCAGAAGCCGGCCAGCGTGACGACGAACGCGCCGGCGACGAACGCGAGGAAGTAGCGCCAGCGCTCCGCGGTCGCGCGAAACCGCCACGCCAGCCACAGCACCACGCCGAACGTCAGCGGAAACGTTGCCCGTCCGACCCAGAGATGCGTGCGTGTCTGCGTGAAGTTGCCGTTGAATGTGAAGTTGCAGAACACCAACTCGTCCCACGCGCCGAGGGACGCAAAGATCATCGCCACGGCGGCGGGGACGAGGATGAATCCCGCTGCTGCCCGCACCACGCCGTCCACGCGCTCCCTGCGGAAGAGCCAGACCAACGCGCCGGCGATCGCCAGCGCGAGCACGAGCACGGCCGTCTTCAACGAAACCGCGAACGCGGCACCGAGCAACAGTCCGGCGACGAACATCCGCTGCCGCAGGATTGCGAGCAGCGCGAGCATCCACAGCGCGGTCCAGAGATTGTCGTTGCGGAACTCGAGCGACTTCAGAAAGTACGGCGGAAAGAGCACCAGCAGCAACGCCGCAAATGCGGCGATCCGCGCGTCATACAGCCGCCGCGCAATCGTGCAGGTGGCCCACACCACGATCGCGAACAGCACCACCATCGGCAAGCGCATCCACAACAGGATGTCCGGGCGCTCGCCCATCGTCGCTCCCACGAGCGCCAGCAGCGGCGCCATCAGCATGTGGAACAGCGGCGCGTGATTGTCGAACAGATCGCGATACTGCACGAGCCCCGCGGTCCACCCCCACGTCACGTGCAGATGCTGCTGCTCGTCCGAATCGAAGCGATAGCGGAAATACGCGGCCACGCGCAGCACGAATGCGAGCGCAGCCAGCACGATCAGCAGGAGTTTTTCCCGTCGCGTCAAAACGCCGCGCATCGTACAGGATCAGCGTCCGGCGGAGATCGCGCCCTGGATCTCTCTCGCTTCCGTTTCGATCTTGCTCAGCTTCTCCGCGAAGCGTTCGATCTTTTCCGACTCGGCGGTGTAGAAGCGCTGGTACGGCTCGAAGGCGCTGGTGATGGTGCGGAGCATGCGGTCGATCTCGGTGCTCGATTCGCGGTCGAGCGACTCCTTCAGCTGGCCGCGCATCTCCTCGATTCTGCGGCGGAACTCGTCCTTTGCCTTGGTGCGCTTGTACGGAAGGATCAGGAAACTGGTCACGAGGAGCATGGTCGCGGCGGTGAGGCCGGTGACGTCGACGGCGGTGCTGCTGACGGCGGTAGTGAGCAGGTAGCCGAGGCCCAGTGCGCCGGCGCCGAGCCCGAAGGAGTGGAGGACGGCGCGCATGGCGTTGTCGATGATGCGGCGGCTCTCGACGTTCACGTCGTACGACGACAGGCGCTGCTCCGCGTTCTGGCGCATGCGCGCGTAGACCTCTTCGCGGTTGTACGCGAACTCGCGTCCCACGCGGCCGATGATCTCCTCGTTCTTCGCATCGGACGCGGCGCGGCGCTGGAACGCGTCGACCGTGGAGGTCCAGAGCTTCATGTTCTCCTTCACCAGCCAGTCCACCGCCTCCTGGATGGTGGTATCGATGTTCCCCTTCCAACCCTGGAACACCTGTCGCTCGAATTCCTCGCGGAAGCGCGAGGCGTTGCGCAGCAGCATCACGTGCTGGATGCGCACGTAGTTGTCGAGAAACTCGAGACCGCGGCGCTCGAGATCCATCAGCAGGTTGTCGATGCGCACCACGAACTGCGTGAAGTTCGACACCAGATCGCCGCGCGCGCGTTCGAGCTGATCGGTGATCGACTCGATGCGCGCCTTATCCGCGGCCAGTACTTCGCGGCGCGACTCGATCATCCGGAACTGCTTTTTCGACAGGCTGAGGATCGTCTCCAGCGGCGCGGAGAGCTTGATGCGGATGCGCTCTTTTTCCGAC
>CAMPKJ010000072.1 GCA_946887105.1 uncultured Acidobacteriota bacterium
ACTCCGAGGAACTCCGAGGAACTCGTCCAGCTATCCTCGCATGGCTGCCAGTTTCGCGCCCGCGGCGATGAGGCACGTGCCGGCGAGACGCTCGAAGAGCGGCGCGTGCTTGCCGTAACGCGCGCGTCCGCGATCGGCCGCGTATCCGTACAGCAGCAGGACGGGCAGCTCCACGACGATCGAGATCACGCCAAGGACCAGAAACTGGATCGCGATCGGCTTTGCGGGATCGACGAACTGCGGGAGCAGCGCCGTGAAGAACACGATTGCCTTCGGATTCGCGAGTTGCGTGAACAGCCCCTGCACGAACGAGCCCGCGCTGCCGCTGTCTTCGATCGCGGAAGGATCGACACGCGCGGGTTTGATGAGCATCTTCGAGCCGATCAGCACCAGATACGCGGCGCCCGCGATCTGCAGGACGTCGAACACGCGCTTCGACGCCATCAGCAACGCGCCGAGGCCCGCGGCCGAAAGCGCGAAGTAGATCGCGTTGCCGGTGAGGATTCCCGCCGCGCCGCGCGTCGAGCTGCGGTATCCGCGGCGGATTCCCTGCGATACCACCAGCAGCACCGCCGGTCCGGGCGTCGCCGAAAGCAGCAGCTCCGTCGCGGCAAAGAGAAGCAGATGCGCGGTCATGGCAGCTGCTCACGCCAGTCGTCCTGATCGGCCAGGACCGCCAGCGCGCGGATGCTTTTGCGCATCCCCACCATTCCTCGGGCGACCACAGGCTCGCGCAACGTGATCAGCCAGCGCGGCTCATCGAGCATGGCGATCTTCAGCACGTCCTTCCGCTTCCACTTGCTCTGGTCGTGAATCTCATCGATCGAAGCGATGAGCTCGCGCGGGATGGTCACCGTCCAGCGCAGGCCATGGCGAACGTGCAGAGCCTCGCCGTCGATCCACGAGCGGCGCAGGCGCAAGCCGTGATAATCGCCGAGGAGCCAGATCGCCGCCCACAGATCGAGCGCGGTCCAGCCCCACGCGGCCAGCGCGCTCCAGCGCGAGAGGAACAGATGCATCGCCAGCCCTTCGGCGGCGATCATCACGAAGATGCAGATCAGGATCGTGCCCCATCCATTGCGTTCGTGAAACGTGATGGCGCGTTCGCGCGGCTCCGGCTGCTGTCTCCAGCCGAAGAACGCGTAATAGAACGAAGCGAACTCGGATGCGATCGCGTCCGCGAGCAGCCCGTCGCCGGCCAATGTTCGTGCGGCCGCCGCGATGCGCTCGTATGGATCCGACGACGTGCTGCGCTGCTTTCGCATCGCCCGCACGCGGCTCACCAGTGTCCAGATCAGCAACAGCTCCGCCGCCGGAACGACGATCCATCCCAGCTGGCGCACGAACTGTTGCTGCCCTTCGGGGATGAGCCGCGCGGCGATCATCGTGCCGATCAGGAACAGCGGCACGATCGTGAGCGGCCGCGCCTTCCCGCCGCGCACGACGAAGAACCAGTACAGCAGCGGGATGCTGATGGTCAGATCGAACGTGATGCCCCACGCCGCGACGTCGGGATTCGCGGCGTACGCCTGCGAGCGCACGATCGCGATGCACGCGGCGAGGATCGCCGCGGCGGACATCGCGAAGAGCAACGCGGGACGCCGGAAGTGTGCGGTCAACGCAGCCACCGCACGGCGTTCCGCACATACGTGCGCACGTCGTTCAATCGTTCAGGGGAGCGCGCGATCTCATGACCCGGCGCCTCGTCGACGAACGACGGCGCGCCGGCGGAGACGTCCCAGTTGTAGTCGCAGAAATGGTGGAAGCTCGAGTGCGCGAGCGCGCGATTCATCGTAACGATCAGATTGAACGATCGTCCGGTGGCTTTGCTCGTTCCGGTGGCGATCACCTGCGCCGTTTCATCCGGCGGAATACCGACGTCGCCTTCGTGCGGATGCGCGGGGAACCATTCGATCGCACTGCCGTCGGGGCGGCGCAGCAGCGGATGCACGCCGCCGGCGGGCGTGATGCGCTGATAGTCGCCGTTGTTGCCGGAGTGATAGTTGGGCCAGTCGATGCCGAAGTTGTGGGGATCGTCGCGCTGGCGCCGGGCGGGATCGGGATGGACGTTCTTCGAGTGGAAAAAATGCGCCTTGCCGATGCCGCCCAGGACGCAGATCGAAGAGCCGCAGTCTTGATGATCGCGCGCGGCCAGAATCGCACCGCCGCGTTCCGCGAATGCGGTGATGCCCGCGCAATCGGCGGCGGTGATTCCGTTGCCGGCGTCGACACCGAACAGCCAGAGCTGGTCGTAATCGGAATCGCCGAGCGACGAGAGCACCGGATCGTCGCCGCTAGCTGCGCGATCGCGCGCCGTCACTGCCACTCCGTCCATCGAGGCGATGACGTCGCGCAGCATGGAAAACCGGCCGATGTGCCAGTCATCCTCGATGAACGGAATGCTGGTCTGCAACAGGACCTTCGTCATCGGCGACAAAGATAACCCAGAGTTGTGGCCCACGAAGTGCATTGGAATCGATCGTCGCGTTTTTTCCTTAACAATTTCAGTATCGATCGACTGCCCGCGCCTTGCGATCGCGTCCGGTTGAAGCAACCAGGAGGCGATCCATTGACGCTGCCCAAGGCCCCATCCACGCTCCAGATCGGCACTGTTCTCTGTGCCCCGCTCGTGGCGGACATTCAGAATTTCGCGCAGGACGTATTCGACACGGTGCGCGAGCCGCTGCTCATTCTCGATGCCGGTCTGCGCGTGCGATCGGCGAATAACGCCTTCTATCAGACATTTCACGTTACCGCGGACCAGACCGAAAAACGGCTCATCTACGAGCTCGGCAACGGGCAGTGGGACAGTCCGGCATTGCGCACCCTGCTCGAGGACGTCGTGCCGCGCAGCTCGGTGTTCAATGACTTCGTCCTCGAGCACGACTTTCCCGACATCGGGCGGCGGGTGATGCTGCTCAACGCGCGAAAACTTCACGCCGAGCTGGTGCTGCTGGCCATGGAGGACGTCACCGAACGCCGCCGTTCGCAGAGTCTGCTCGACCAGATCGAGACCTATGCCCAGGACGTGGTCGACACCGTGCGCGAGCCGCTGTTGATTCTGGACAGCAGCCTGCGCGTACACTCCGCCAACCGCGCGTTCTATCAAACCTTTCACGTCACTTCGGAGGAGACCGAGACCCAGCTCATTTACGAGCTCGGCAACGGCCAGTGGGACATCCCCGACCTGCGCACGCTGCTGGAAGACATCGTCCCGATGAGCTCCGTGTTCAACGACTTCGAGCTCGAGCACGACTTCCCGGCCATCGGGCGGCGGGTGATGTTGCTCAATGCGCGAAAACTGCGGCCGGGCAGCCACTCCGAATTACTGGTGCTGGCGATGGAAGACGTCACCGAGCGGCGCCGTGCGGAGGCCGAGGTGGCCAACGCGCGAGAAGCAGCCGAGACCGCCAATCGCACCAAGAGTCTGTTCGTGGCCAACATGAGTCACGAGCTCCGCACGCCCCTCAACGCCATCCTCGGCTTCTCCGAAATGCTGCAGGAGGAAGCCGGCGAACGCGGTCTGCAGGAGTTCGACGCCGACCTGCAGAAGATCTCCACCGCCGGAAGGAACCTGCTGGGACTGATCAACGACATCCTCGATCTCTCGAAGATCGAGGCCGGCAAGATGGAGCTCTTTCTGGAGACGTTCGACATCGCATCGTTGATCGATGAGGTGGCGTCGACGATCGCGATGCAGGTCCAGAAGAACGGCAACACGCTGGAGATCGTCTGCGCGCCGGACGCCGGCGCCATCCGGGCCGATCTCAGCAAAGTGCGCCAGGGACTCTTCAATCTGGTCTCCAACGCCGCCAAGTTCACACACGGCGGCTGGATCAAAGTGGAAGCCGAGCGGCAGCAGATGGACGGCACGGACTGGATCATGTTTCGCGTCTCCGACAGCGGCATCGGCCTCAGTTCGGAGCAGATCGTGCGGCTCTTCCAGGCATTCACACAGGCCGATGCGTCGACGACGCGCAAGTTCGGCGGAACGGGACTGGGCCTCGCACTCACGCGCAGCTTCTGCCAGATGATGAACGGCGACGTCACCGTGCACAGTGTCCCGGGCGAAGGAAGCGTGTTCACCATCAAGCTGCCCGCCACGGTCATCGAATCGGTCGCCGAGCCGGCCGCCGTCACCGACCGGCACCAGCCTTCGCGCGAAACCGCGCATTTGCCCATTCTCCAGCGTACCGAAGCGCTTCCCGCGTTCGGAACGTGTGTGCTGGTCATCGACGACGATCCGGTGCAGCGCGACCTGATGCAGCGCTACCTGCACAAAGAAGGATTCACCGTGCAGACAGCGAGCGGAGGCGCGGAGGGTTTGCGGCTCGCAGGAGAACTGCTACCGGCGGCCATCACGCTCGACGTGATGATGCCGGACATGGACGGTTGGAGCGTGCTCGCGGCACTGAAAGCCGACCGCGCGTTGCGCGAGATCCCGGTGATCATGCTCACCATGGTCGACGATCCGGAGCGCGGATTCACGCTCGGCGCGTCCGACTACGCCATGAAGCCGGTGAACCGCCTGCGCCTCCTGCAGATCCTGAAGAAGTACACCTGCCACCATCCGCCATGTCCGGTCCTGGTCGTCGACGACGATCCGGACATCCGCTCGGTCACGCGCGCGATGCTGGAGACCGAGGGGTGGTCGGTGTCCGAAGCCGGCAACGGAATCGAGGCGCTGCGGAGCATGGAGCTCCACCGCCCCAGCCTGATCTTCCTCGATCTCGCGATGCCGAAGATGGATGGATTCGAGTTCGCCGCCGAAGTGCGGCGGCACCGGCAGTGGCGCTCGATCCCGATCGTGGTGGTGACCTCGCAGGACCTGAGCATCGAGGACCGGCGCCGGTTGAACGGACACGTGGAGACCATCCTGCGCAAGGACGGCGACTCCCGCGAGTCGCTGCTGGCTCAGGTGCGCGATCTGCTCGCGGACAGCAAGGCGCCGCGCGCGTTGCATGATCCGGCGGAGGTCGTTACGCCATGACGACCATCCTCATCGTCGAAGACAACGAGATGAATCGCGACATGCTCTCGCGGCGGCTGGAACGCCGCGGCTTCACGGTGCTGATCGCCACCGACGGTGCAACCGGCATCGACGTGGCGCGCACCCGCGCACCCGATCTGATCCTGATGGACATGAGCCTGCCGGTCGTCGACGGCTGGGAAGCGACCCGTCTCCTGAAGTCCGATCCGGCGCTCCGGCACATTCCGATCATTGCACTGACGGCCCATGCCATGGCCAACGACCGCGACCACGCGCTCGCCGCCGGGTGCGACGATTACGACACGAAGCCGATCGAGCTGTCTCGCCTGCTCGCGAAGATCGAAGCGCTGTTGCCCGCGCCGGTTGCGGAGGCACGCTCATGAAGACCGCACTGCCCGGGCAACTCCTGCACGATCTGCGCAGTCCTCTCAATCAGATCATCGGTTACTCCGAGATCCTGGCCGAGGAGAGCGGCCAGGCCGACGTCGAGAAAATACGCTCTGCCGGACATCGCATCCTGATGCTCCTGGAGGAACACTTCACCGCCCATTCCGCCCGGCATCACGACGAAAATCCTGCAACCGGTGCAGACGCCGTGCGTTCGCTGGTGGTCCAGCGGCACGCGGTGATTGCGCCGGGATTGGTCCTCGTCGTCGACGACGACGCCGCGAATCGCGATGTGCTCTCGCGCCGGCTGAAGTGGCACGGTCACGAAGTCCGGACCGCAAGCGGTGGTCTCGAAGCGCTGCGCGTGATCGGCGAAGGCGACTTCGATCTGGTCCTGCTGGACGTCATGATGCCGGACATGGATGGCTATGAAGTGCTGGCGCGCCTGAAGAGCGACGACCGGCTGCAGCACATCCCGGTGATCATGATCTCCGCGCTCAATGAAATGCAGTCCGTGGTGCGCTGCATCGAAGCGGGCGCGGAAGACTACCTGGCCAAGCCGTTCGACCCGACCTTGCTCAAAGCGCGTATCGGCGCGTGTCTGGAGAAAAAACGCGGACGCCATCGCGAGACCGTACTCTTCGAACAGCTCCAGCAGAACTTCAAACGGCTGCAGCATGCCGAGATGCTGCGCGACGACCTGCGCAACATGATCGTGCACGATCTCCGCACTCCGCTGACAGCGCTGATCGTCGGCGTGGAAATGCTCGAACAGACCGGCCCGCTGAACGCCACGCAACGAGAAATCGCGGACATCGCCACCGCCGGCGGGAAAACGCTCCTGGGCATGATCAACGATCTGCTCGACGTCGAAAAGATGGAGTCGGGTGCCGTCCAGCTGCATTACTCCGAGCTGTCCGCTACGACTCTCGTGGCCGGCGCGATGCTCCAGGTTGCGCCGCTCGCACAGATCGGCAACACGGCGCTGGTCACGGACATCGCGGATGGGCTTCCATCATTCGCCGCGGATGAGATCCAGCTGACCCGCACGCTCGTGAACCTGATCGCCAATGCCATCAAGTTCACGCCCTCCGGCACGGTGACCGTCAGCGTGTCCGCCGATGCGGAGAACATGCGCTTCGCGGTCCGCGATACCGGCTACGGCATCCCATCCGAATCGTTCGGACGCATCTTCGAGAAATTCGGCCAGCTCGATTCGACGAACAAGATCGGCACCGGCCTCGGCCTCCCGTTCTGCAAGCTGGCGGTCGATGCGCACGGCGGTCACATCGAAGTGGCGAGCACGCCGCGCGCCGGCAGCACGTTCTCGTTCACGATTCCGCTCGCGCCGCGACAGCGTTCGTCCTGAGCCCCTGAGGGTTCCTCGGGAGGAACGTACCCGAGGAACCCCGAGAACCGGTCAGCGAGGGCGGCGCAGCTCGTGCTCGATGTCGGCGGCGCTCCACTTCGCCTTGCCGTAGCGCTCCTGGATCTTGCCGACGATCCGCTCGCGCTCACCGTTCATCTGATCGATCTCGTCGTCGGTCAGATCGTTCCACTTCGCCTTGATCGCACCTTTGAACTGGTGCCAGTTGCCCTTGACCTGGTCCCACACCGCATCGGTCTTCGTGCCGGCGGTGCTGGCGGCGGCCGCGGTGGTTTCCGACGCGCGCGTCACGCCGGGCGACATGCGATTCTGCACGCGCTCGAACGCATCGCGCGTCGCGTGCCGCATCTCGTTCCACTCGCCGCGCGCAGTTCCGCGGGCATTGCTCCAGCCGCGGCTGAGATCGGACTCCACGTCGTCGAAGCGCCGCCCGTGGTACTCGGGACGGCTGGCCGACTCCCATCCGTAGCGATACGCGGGACCGTAATCCTCGTACGTGCGACCGCTCTGGTAATACGGCCGCGATTTGTGCTGCTCGCGCCAGAAGCGGTCCTCTTCCGTCGGATTGACTGCTTCGGCCGCGCCCTTGCCGGCCAGTCCGCCGGCCACCGCGCCGATCGCGCCACCGACTGCCGAGCCGATCGGACCACCGACCGCTCCGATCGCTGCGCCCGCCAGCGCGCCGCCGGTCGCTCCGCCAGCCACGCCGGCCGGATGTGCACCTGGCTCGCCGGTGATCGGATCGGGATTCGAGTCGCGCTTCCTGTTCTCGTTCATGCGTCAGTCTCCTGCGCCGCGCGGCTGATTGCAGGAGCCCGCCTCATGCGGTCTCATCGACTGCGAATCACGCGGCGCTGCGCAACACGGAGCAGAGCAACACGCGCGCCGCTACTGCGTCAGAATTTGATTTCCTGACTGGCGGCGCTGACGTCGCACGAAACGCAGTGCCATCCGTGCGCGGTGAGCTGGAACGGAGCGGCGGCTTCGTCGCGGAACAGCGTGCGCGTCTCGCGGCACCAGTTGCAGCGGACGACGTGCGGGAAGCCGAGCTCGGGGTGCGCGCGGAGAATTTCGCTGGCAACGTCTTTCTCGTTGCCGATCAGATCATCGCTGCGCAGGAGCTTGCCCGCGGTGACGCGGACGACTTCCCGGGGTTCTGTTTCGGTCGCGTTTGCTGTCATAGAGGGTCTCGGATGCATGACGCCGGGCCCTGCGGCCCGGCGTCCCAGTTTCAAACGCGGTCTTTGACGATCGCCACGGCCTGCTTCTCGAGCACTTCGCAACAAGTGGTCCAGCGCGCGTCGAACCAGCCGTTCTCGCGGCCATAAATCGTGACCGAGACGATCGGCTGGCCGTGCTCGTCACAATGCAACTGCGCCGCGCGATCGAGCCGCTCGCGCAGCCGCTCGTGCAGACGCATCTCGGTATCGGCGACAGTGACTTTCATCGCATCCGGCACTGCCTCAGCGCGCGTCCTTGCGCGGCTTGGCTTCGTCGACCTTGAGCGCCTGACCGTTCACGTCGCGGCCATTGAGGCCCGTGATCGCAGCGCGGCCGGCGTCGTCATCGCTGTACTCGAGAAAGCCGAAGCCTTTCGACGCGCCGCCGGAGCGCTCGGTGGCGATCTCCGCCGACACCAGCGTGCCATACGGCACGGCCAGCTCATTGAGCTGTGCCGCGGTGACTTCTTTGGAGAGATTTCCTACATACACTTTCATTGGAGCTCCTGCCATGGGGTGGAAGCTAAGAGGAGTGAGTCCAGAGGATCTGACTTAGTTCAGATGGACTGAAGGGGCGAGGACGTTTCCTCGACAGAGCCTCACCATACGCGCATCGCTTCCGATTGTCACACCGCGCCTTGACAACGAACGGATCAGGCCTTATTTTACCGCGAGGTTAATTAACCGACCGGTAGAACACGACATGCCTCGCGACCGCCTCAGCATCATCTTTGCCGCACTCGCCGATCCGACCCGCAGGGCCATCCTGGCGCGGCTGGCGTCGGGCGAGACCTCGGTCACCGAGCTGGCCGAGCCGTTCGAGATGAGCCTGCCCGCCGTGTCGAAGCACCTCAAGGTGCTGGAGAACGCGGGGCTGATTGCGCGCGGGCGCGACGCGCAATGGCGGCCGTGCCGCATCGACGGAGCGCCGCTGAAGGAAGTGGCCGATTGGGCGGATCGCTACCGCAGATTCTGGGACGAGAGCTTCGAACGCCTCGACGATTATCTGAAGAAGATGCAGAAGGAGAAGAAAGATGGAAGCAGAAAGAAGCGATGACCGCGAGCTCGTGATCGCGCGCGACTTCGACGCGCCGCGCGAGCTGGTGTGGGATGCATGGACGCAGCCGCAGCATGTCGCGCAGTGGTGGGGGCCGAACGGCTTCACGAACACGATTCTGGAGATGGCCGTACGCCCCGGCGGCGTGTTCCGGCTGACCATGCACGGCCCCGACGGCACGGACTATCCGAACAGGATCGTGTTCCGCGAAGTGGTCCGGCCGGAGCGGCTGGTGTACGACCACACCGACGACGCCGAGGAGCCGCGGACGCAGTTTCATGTCACGGTGACGTTCGAGGAGCACGCGGGCGGAACGAGGCTGACGATGCGCTCGCAGTTCCCGACGGCCGAGGACCTGCAGCGCGTCATCGACGAGTACGGCGCGCTGGAAGGTGCGGAGCAGCACATGGAGCGGCTTCGCGAGTATCTGACCGCGATGGAGGTCGAGCATGCCTGACGTGCTGATCACGCGGATTTTCGATGCGCCGCGCGAGCTGGTGTTCCGCGCCTGGACCGATCCCGAACGACTCGCGCAGTGGTACGCGCCGCACGGTTGCACGATCGCCTTCCGTCACCTCGACGTGCGCGAAGGCGGCGCGTTTCACTCCGTCATTCACACGCCGGACGGGAAGGACTGCTGGTGCCGCGGCGTGTACTCCGAGCTGGTCGCGCCGGAGCGCATCGTCTATACGATGGCCGTCGCGGATGCGGATGGCAATCTGATCGAGCCGGCCGAGGCGGGGATGGATCCCGGCTGGCCGCGCGAGACCACCGTGACGGTGACGTTCGCCGAGCACGATGGGAAGACGACCATGACCCTGTACCAGACCGTGTCCGAGTCGCTCGCGAAACGGACCGGCGCGCATCCGGGCTGGCTGCAGATGTTCGATCGTCTCGACGAACAGTTGTCACGCACCGCGGCAGTGGCATAACGTCCGCGCCCTGGAGGTAACGATGTCGATCTTCGAGCCATCCTCTTCTGCCTGGACCAGCCGCATGCAGAGCCTGCTGCGCATCATGGCCGGGCTGATGTTCATCTTTGCTGGCACGATGAAAGTCTTCAACTACCCGCCCATGCCGCCCGACCAGCCGCCGGTCGTGCTCCTCTCGCAGATCGGCATCGGCGGTTTGATGGAAGTGATCGGCGGCGCGCTCTTCACCATCGGCCTCTTCACGAGGCCGGTGTCGTTCGTCCTGGCCGGCGAGATGGCCGTCGCGTACTTCCAGTTCCACGCACCGGCCGCCTTCCTCCCCACGGTCAACCAGGGTGTCCCGGCGGTGCTGTACTGCTTCATCTTTCTCTTTTTCATGCTCGCTGGCGCAGGCGTCTGGAGCGTCGACGCGACGATCGCGCGCAGACGAACATGATCGTTCACCTCATCGACGGCACGTACGAGCTGTTCCGCCACTTCTACGGCATCCGCCGCTTCACCGAGACGCCGCCGCCGATGAGTGCCGTCTCGGGCGTGCTGCACACGGTCGCGCAGATGCTCGAACAGGGCGCGACGCACATCGCCGTCGCCACCGATCACGTCATCGAATCATTCCGCAACGATCTCTGGCCGGGGTACAAAACCGGCCAGGGCATCGATCACCTGCTGTGGGCGCAGTTCCATCCGCTCGAGCTGGCGATGCAGGCCATGGGCGTGGTGACGTGGCCGATGACCGAGCTCGAGGCGGACGACGCGCTGGCCTCCGCGGCCGTGCTCGCGGCGCGCGACGAGCGCGTGGAGAAGGTGTGCATCTGGACGCCCGACAAGGACCTCTCGCAGTGCGTGACCGGCCAGCGCGTGGTGCAGATGGACCGGCGCAGCGGGCAGATTCGCGATGAGGAAGGGGTGCGCGTGAAGTTCGGCGTCCCGCCCGCGTACATCCCCGACTATCTCGCGCTGGTCGGCGATGCCGCGGATGGTTATCCAGGGATTCCGAAGTTCGGAGCGAAGACGGCCGCGAAGGTGATCGGCAAGTACGGACCGCTGGAACATTTTCCGGCGGAGGTGCTCGGGAAGCACGCGGATCACGCCATGCTGTTCAAGACGCTCGCGACGCTGCGCACGGACGCGGCGTTGTTCGAGGATGTGGACGAGCTGCGCTGGAACGGAGAGACGAGCGCGTTCGACGAAGTCGCGAAGTTGATCGGCGACGAGAAGATCGCCAAACGGGTGCGGCGCGGCTAGTACGTCATCCTGAGCGTAGCGAAGGATCCCAAGTTGCGCGTTTTGAGATGCTTCGCCGTCTCCGCGGCTCAGCATGAAGCTGGCCTGTCGCGAATGAAGCACTAGAGCTTCTTCGCTCGCTCCAGCAGCAGCGCGCGCTCCCGCTCGTTGCGCGTCAACGCCGCCGCCCGCTCCAGCTCCGCGCGCGCTTCATCGACGCGTCCCACCTTGGCGAGCAGATCGCCGCGCACGCCCGGCAGGAGGTGATAGGCCTGCAGCGACGGCTCGTCGCGTAATGCATCGACGAGCCCCAGCGCCAGCTCGGGACCGAAAGCCATCGAGACCGCGACCGCGCGATTGAGCTCCACCACGGGCGACGGCGCGATCTGCAACAGCGCTTCGTACAGTGCGGCGATGCGGGTCCAGTCCGTCTCCTCCGCCGTGCGCGCACGGGCGTGGCACGCGGCGATTGCGCCTTGCAGCGCGTACAGGCCGCGCGCGCCGCCCAGCTCCTCGGCGCGCGCCAGAGCGGCCAGCCCGCGATGAATGAGCACGTAATCCCAGCGGCCGCGATCCTGTTCGAGCAGCAGCACCGGCTCGCCCGACGGACCGACGCGCGCCTTCGCGCGCGACGCCTGGATCTCCATCAGCGCGACCAGGCCGTGCACCTCCGGCTCGTGCGGCATCAGTCCCGCGAGGATGCGGCCGAAGCGCAAGGCGTCTTCGCAGAGCGCGGGACGCATCCAGTCATCGCCCGCGGTGGCGGCGTAGCCTTCGTTGAAGATCAGATAGATCGCTTCCAGCACCGACGACAACCGCTCCGCCAGCTCGCTCCGCCGCGGCAGCTCGAACGGCACGCGCGCCTCGGCGAGCGTCCGTTTGGCGCGCACGATCCGCTGCGCGACCGTGGCCTCGGGGACGAGGAACGCGCGCGCGATCTCGCCCGTGGTCAATCCGCCGAGGAGGCGCAGCGTGAGGGCCACGCGCGCCTCGGTCGACAGCACCGGATGACAGGCGATGAACACCAGCCGCAGCAGATCGTCGCCGACCGGATCATCGAGCGCCGTATCGAAATCGGGCGTGGCCTGTTCGCGCTCCTCGAGCTCCCGCGCGATCTCCGCGTGCTTGCGCTCGAGCATCTCATTGCGGCGGAAGTAGTCGATGGCGCGATGCTTCGCCGTGGCCATCAGCCACGCGCCGGGATTGCCGGGCACGCCCGACTCCGGCCATTGTTCGAGCGCGATCACGAGCGCGTCCTGCGCCAGCTCTTCGGCCAGCCCGACGTCGCGGACGACGCGCGTCAGTCCGGCGATCAACCGCGCCGATTCGATGCGCCAGATGGCGTCGATGGCGCGGTGCGCGTCACTCCACTCCGATCTCATCGACGAAACACCACCGCCACGCTTCGCCCGGCTCGAACGATTGGATCACCGGATGTGTGGTCGCGCGATAGTGCTTCGTGGCGTGACGGTTCTTCGACTGATCGCAACAGCCGACGTGTCCGCAGCGTACGCAGCGCCGCAGATGCACCCACGTGTCACCCATCTGCAGGCACTCTTCGCATCCGCGCGTGTTCGGCGGCGCGTCGTCGGAGGTTTGGAGGTGCTCGCATGTCGACTGCATGCGAGCACGTTACAACAACTCAACGGCGCGATTGTTTGTGCATCTCGTCGAAGCCGGCCGCGGCCTTCTGCACGTCCTCGGGGAAGTCTTCCATCTCCTGCACCTGGCGCACTTCGATGGTCTCGTTCTCGCCGCCGGGGCAGCGCTTGGCCCACTCGATCGCTTCTTCCTTCGACTTGACGTCGATCATCCAGTAGCCGCCGAGGACTTCCTTCGCCTCGGAAAACGGCCCGTCGGTGACCTTCGGCTTGCCGCCTTTGAACGTCACGCGCGCGCCCATCGACGGCGGGTGCAGTCCATCGAGCGCGAGCAGCACGCCGGCTTTCTGCAGCTCTTCGTTGTACTTCATCATTGCTTCGACCGCTTTCGCGTCGGGCATCGTGCCGGGCGCCGCGTTTTCGTATCCACCGGGAATCATCAGCATCATGAATCGCATGGTTTTCTCCTTACTCCAACTCGAAGACCTGGCGCAACTCGATCTCGCCCGGCCCTTCGTGCGGCATGTCGTCGCCGGCCTCGAGCGGCACGCGCTTGGCCCATTCGATCGCCTCTTCGCGCGACTTGACCTGGATCATCCAGAAGCCGGCGATCACTTCCTTCGCCTCGGCGAACGGCCCGTCGACGACCGTGCGCTTCCCGTTCTCGTAGCGGATCTTCGCGCCGCGCGAGCTCGGCTGCAGCCCCTCGGCCGCGAGCAACACTCCCGCCTTGACCAGCTCGTCGTTGTACTTGTCCATCGCGGCGATGAGCTTCTCGCTCGGCATGGCCCCGCTCTCGGTGTATTGGTCCGACTTGATCAGCATCATGAATTTCATCGATTTCGTTGCCTCCTGCATCCACGTCGAACGAGCAGACGCCGAATCGACACGGGAGGCAAAAAAAATCTGAGGGTCAGTCGAAGGCGTCGGCGAGTGAGATGCGCCAGCCCGGGATCACGTCATCGATCTCGACCGTGTCACTGACATTGACGCCTCCGCTGGTGCGGTGCACGCGAATGCTCCTGGTGCTTGGATCGGCGACGATCACGACGCGTACGCCGGCGCGAAGCCACTCCAGCGTTTTGTCTTCGACCTCGGAGTAGCGGTCGCTTGGCGAGACTACTTCGAACGCAACGTCGGGCGGACCGTCGAAAAAACCAGCGGTGTCGACCGCGCGCTCAGCTCTTACGAATGCCGCGTCGGGCGCGCGCACAGTGTCGGGATTGCGTGAAAGCCGGAATCCAACCTCCGACGCGTACACCACGCCGAGCCGGTTTCGCTTGACATGATTCATGAGGCTGGCGATGAGGTTCGCTGCCACGCGTCCGTGACGAGCACCAGACGGCGACATCTTCTTCAACTCCCCTCGTACGAGCTCATATCGCCACCCGTCGTCCGGGAGTCGGAGCAGCTCATCCGCCGTCATGAGCGTTCCCGCAGGCACGAGACCATCCTACTCCAGCACCTTCTTCAGCTCTTTCAGCAACCGTTCCGCCTCTTCGACCTGCCTCAGCAGTTCGCTGTCGCCGCGGTGTTCGACGAGGGCGGTCCAGGAGTGGCGTTTCAGCGCCTGGGTGAGCTCGGCGACGTCGCCGGCCAGGCCGCCTTTCTTCCTGCCCGGCTCGGGCATGAGCGCGCCGACGGCGGACTCGAGGCTTTCGCCGTTCACGAACTTCTGCTTGGCCACGGGATCGCGCAGCACCAGCCGCAGTTTGCGGATCTCTTTCGAGTTGGTGATCTCGTTGTCGTTCACCTTGCGCACGATGGTGTCGAGCACGGTCGGGGTGAGGAGGCTCTTGTTGATGTTCTTGATCTCGCGCGCCCAGGTGATCGACGAGCCGGGCTCGGGGAGGTTGGTCAGTTTCTGCGAGAGCTGGTAGATCTCGACGAGCTTGTCGACTTCACGCACGGTCACACCGAGGATGTTCGCGGCGCTGGCGCGGCCGACGATGTCCACCAGACCGTAGGCCACCATCTCCTTCTCCTTCGCGTCCCATTCCTTGCGCTGGCGATGGATGTAGATCCAGACGCGCAGGCGCTCCTCGTCGGTGAGCGTGCGGTCGGTGATCTCGAGAGGGATGCGCCGGTACTCCTCCTTCTTCTGCGTCTCGACCAGCACCTTCGAGTTCGTCCAGCGGCGGTCGCCGTCGATGATGCGGAACTTCCCTTCGAGATCGGGATGCGGCTCGACGAGCAACGGCTCGAAGATCCCCTCGTTGGCCTCGATCTGCCGTTGCAGCTCGAGATCTTCCTTCGGCCCGAGGCGGGGCTGGCGGTTGTTGGGGAGCACGTCGTAAAGATCGCGCGTATCGCGATACGTGCGGAGAATGGTGCGCCCGAGGCGGCGCTCCTGCCATTGAGGCGATTGAGTCTCGGCCATCATCAGTTCACTCGGGAGTCGTTCGAGCGCACCGTCTGCGCCGCGATGCGCGGCCGCGACGCGCCCGGCGTCTCGATGATCGCGCTTACATCCAGGTCGATTTCGCGCAGCACGTGTTTGATCCGGGCCAGCACCATCCCGCGTTTCTTCCAGACATTGTCGTGCGCGCGCTTCTCCTGAACATCGAGCTCCAACGCTTCTCCGGCCAGATTCTCCGCCTCGGCGAGTTTCTTCTTGAACCCCGGCGAGGTGATGAAGCGGAACAGGTCCGTCAGTTTATCGGCGCGTTCGGCATCGCTCAATTTCGCGGCGTGCATGGCGATCAGCGCGCGGCGGAGCACATCGACGAGCACCGTCACGCGCGCCGGCGCAACGACGATCACGCCGGAGTCGATGAACATCTCTTTTCGGCCGGCCGGGAACACCGCCGTCGACAGGATTGCGTAATCAGCCGTGGCCTCGGTCTGCATCTGCCGCAGCTTCGTGGCGAACGAATGCTGCCAGGCGGCGCGCTGCTTCGAGTCGATCAGGATCCGTCCCGCGGCGGCGCCTTTGTAGCGCACCTCCTGCAGGATCGTGCCGCCGGTCCTTCCGCGCTGCGTACGCGCGATCTGATCGTCGGGAAACGCGGCGCGAAGCTCTTCGTAGAGATCGATCTCCGCTCCTTCCGCGATCTCCGCGGGTGATTTCCTGCGGATCTGGCGGGTCATGTCGGCGATCTTCTTCCGCATCGCGTCGCGCTCGCGCGCGAACTCCGCGTCCTTCTTCAGCAGCGCCTGCTCGCGGTCCTTCTGCAGGATCCTGCGCACCTCGGCGATCTCTTTCTGCCGTTGCTTCTCCGCTTGTGCAGCAACTTGCGCAAGCTTCGCGCGCTCGGCGGCGATGGCCTTGCGCTCGGCGAACAGCTTCTGATCGAGCTGCGCCTTCATCGTCTTCTCCGCGAGCGCGAGCTTCCGGCGCTCCTCCTCGCGGATGGCGTTCTGGATCTGGACGAACTTGTCGTGAGAGATCGTGCTGCCACACCAGGGACACCGTTCGGTGGTGACGGCCATGCGCACCTCAGCGTTCCTTATTTGTCCTTCTACGTCCTTCTGCTACCCTGTTTCAATGTCTCCATTTGGACATCGAGGCGTGCATGAGCATAGCGGTTAATGACGTCAATGGCGTCCCGGAGCGGGATCTCGAGCTCATTTTTGGCCTCGCCGGCCCCGTCGGCGCCGACCTGCAGGAGGTGAGCCGCACCCTCGCCGACGCCCTCAAGCAGGGCGATTACGCCGAGGTCGAGGAGATCAGCGTCAGCACGCTCATCCGCCAGATCGCGAATCGCCGCCGACTCACGCGCCCTGACGGCACCAGCATCGAGCTGCTCGACAAGCCTGAAGAGAAACGGATCGCCACGTACATGGACGCGGGGAACGCCATCCGCCGCCTCTGCGCCACGCCGGCCGCCGTCGCCGCCGCGGCAATCGCCGAGGTGCGCGGACGCAGGCGCCGCGCGGGCGGCAGACCTTCGCGGCGCGCGTACATCATCCGCTCGCTGAAGCGTCCGGAAGAAGTCAACCTGCTCCGTCGCGTCTACGGACCGGGCTTCTTTCTCGTAGGCGTAAACGTGAACCGTCCGGCGCGCGTGGAGTCGCTCGCGAAACGCATCGCGCGCTCGCATCGCGAAACGCCCGCGTCGCCGCATTACGAGGCCGATCTCCTCGAGGCGGAGGCGCTCGCGAAACGCGATGAAGACGAGGAGTGGGACCCGTACGGGCAGCGCCTCCGCGACGTGTTCCAGCTCTGCGATCTCTTCGTCGCAACTGGCGTCGCTCCTGGGGTCAGGCCTTCGCTTTTCGATCAGATCCATCGTTTCGTGCGACTGATCCTCGGCGATCTCGGCGAGACGCCATCGGCCGAAGAGCAGTTCATGTATCAGGCCTTCGCCGCGTCCCTCGGATCGGGTGCGCTCGGCCGCCAGGTGGGCGCCGTCCTGGTCGCGCGCACCGGCGAAGTCCTCGGCATCGGCTGGAACGACGTCCCGAACGCGGGCGGCGGTCTCTATCGCGCCGGCGAGCACTACGACTGCCGCGATCTGCACGCCGACCGCGATACGGTCAACGTCCACGCCGATCAGATCATCGAAGAAGTGCTCGAGACCGTGCGCCGCGCGGGCTGGCTCGCGGACGATGCGCAACCGCGGCTCGCCGAGGCGCGCGCGGCGTTCCGGAAATCGCGCGTGATGAACCTGCTCGAGTTCGGACGCACCACGCACGCGGAGATGGAAGCGGTGCTGGCCGCGTCACGAGTCGGCGCGATGGTGCGCGAGGCCACGCTCTACACGACCACCTTCCCCTGCCATGAATGCGCGCGTTCGATCGTCACCGCGGGCGTGCGGCGCGTCGTCTACATCGAGCCGTATCCCAAGAGCCGCGCGCTCGAGCTGCATCGCGATGCGATCTTCGCGTTCGACGATCTCCAGCCGCCCGGCTGCGGCATGCCCGGCTGCACCGAGCGGCACGCGGTGCGCTTCGAGCCGTTCCGCGGCGTCGGCCCGCATCGCTACGTCGACCTCTTCTCCATCACCAGCAGAGCGGGCATCCTGCGCGACCGCAAGCAGAAGGCGTCCGGCGAACGGATCCGCTGGGATCCGAAGACCTCGCTCCCGAAAGTGGAGATGCTGCCGCTGAGCTATCTCGATCTGGAGGCCAAGTCGCTCTACCAATTGAAGAAATTTCTGGGCGCACAAAAGCCTGGGCGATAATCCTCGTGCATGGCCGAGGAAAACCCGCAGCCCGTCGATCTCTTCGAGGTGCTCGACGAAGCCGAGGAGACCGTCGAGGCGTGGCCGGCCTGGCAGCAGCGCTACGAGGCGGACATCTACCATCAGCCGGCAGTCCCCTCTCCCCGCTTGGCGGGGAGAGGGCGAGGGTGAGGGCGATGGCTACGCGAGCGCGGGGGGGGGGGGGGGGGCGGGCGGCGGGCGCGGGCGCGCGGGGGGGGGGGCGGGGCGCGGGCGCGCGCGCGCGCAACAAAACCCCCGCGCCCGCGCCCCCCGCCGGGGGCGCCC
>CAMPKJ010000073.1 GCA_946887105.1 uncultured Acidobacteriota bacterium
TGGCCGTGGACCGCGATCGCCGTTACGGTTCCGCGATGCCACGCCGCGACTCTGCTGCAGCGGAGCTCCACCATGCATTTTGGCGGCGAACTCGCGCCGGTCCCGGCTGACTTCCTTCGCCCTGACGTTCCGAGTGGCCATGGACGGCGATCGCCGTTACGGTTCCGCGATGCCACGCCGCGCCTCTGCTGCAGCTGGGCTCCAGCACGCGTTTTCGTGGCGAGCTGCCCGCACGCAATAACCGCGACGTTTCCGGTGCGCGCGTCCCGTGGACGGCGATCGCCGCTACGGATCGGCGATGCCTTCGCGGCGAGCTCGTCGCTTCTGTTCCGGCGGGCTTTTCTTCGCCCTGACCATCCGCGATACGATCCGTCCCGATATGGAAGACACGGTCATTCGGGCGACGACCGTCATCTGTGTCCGCCGCGACGGCCAGGTCGCGCTGGCGGGCGACGGGCAGGTGACGGTCGGCAACACGGTCATGAAGCACGGCGCGGCGAAGGTGCGCCGCCTCTACCACGACAGGATCCTGGCCGGCTTCGCCGGCTCCGCGGCGGACGCGTTTGCGCTCTTCTCGCGTTTCGAAGCGAAGCTCGAGGAGTATCGCGGCAACATGGAGCGCTCGGTGGTCGAGCTGGCGAAGGACTGGCGCATGGACAAGTACCTGCGCCAGTTGCAGGCCATGCTCATCGTCACGAACAACGAGCGCGCGTACCTGATCTCCGGAACCGGCGATCTGATCCAGCCGGACGACGGCATTCTCGCGATCGGATCCGGTGGCGCATTTGCGCTCGCGGCCGCGCGCGCGCTGGTCAAGCACACCACGCTCACCGCCGCGCAGGTCGCCGAAGAATCGCTGCGCATCGCGGCGGAAATCTGCATCTACACGAACGACAACATTACCGTCGAGACGCTCTGAGCCATCATGGTCATCCAACTCCCCAGCTCTTCCGATGAAGGCATCCTGAACGCCGAGCGGCTCACGCCGAAGGAAATCGTGCGCGAGCTCGACAAGTACATCGTCGGGCAGAACGCCGCGAAACGCGCCGTGGCCATCGCGCTGCGCAACCGCTGGCGGCGCCAGCAGCTCCCGCCCGAGCTGCGCGACGAGATCGCGCCGAAGAACATCATCATGATCGGTCCGACCGGCGTCGGAAAAACGGAGATCGCGCGGCGCCTGGCGCGCCTCACGCGCTCGCCGTTCATGAAGATCGAAGCGTCGAAGTTCACCGAGGTCGGCTACGTCGGCCGCGACGTCGAGTCGATGATCCGCGACCTCACCGAGATCGGCGTGAAGCTCGTGAAAGACGAGAAGAACCGCATGGTGCGCGATGCCGCGGAACGCAACGCGCGCGAACGCATCCTCGACATCCTGCTGCCCGACTCGCGTCCGTCGCGCGCGCGGCCCGCCTTCGTCGGCACGCCGGCGGGCGAAGACTCACCGATCGAAACTCGGGAGAAGCTCGGCCGCTGGCTCGACGAAGGGAAACTCGACGAGCGCGAGATCGAAGTGGACGTGAAGGAGCAAGGCTTTCCATCGCTGGAGATCTTCACGCCGCAGGGCGTCGAAGAGATGGGCGTGAACATGAAGGACATGCTGCCCGGCATCTTCGGCGGACGCTCGAAGCGCAAGAAGATGCGCCTCGGCGACGCGCGGGAGATCCTCATCCAGGAGGAAGCCGAGAAGCTAGTCGATCAACAGAACGTCGCGCGCGAAGCGATCGAGCGCGTGGAGCAGAGCGGCATGGTCTTCCTCGATGAGATCGACAAGATCGCGGGACGGCAGAACGCATCGCACGGACCCGACATCTCGCGCGAAGGCGTGCAGCGCGATCTGCTGCCGATCGTCGAAGGAACGACCGTGAACACGAAGTACGGCATGGTGAAGACCGATCACATTCTTTTCATCGCCGCCGGCGCGTTTCACGTTTCGAAGCCCTCGGACCTCATCCCCGAGCTGCAGGGCCGCTTTCCGATCCGCGTCGAGCTCGAGTCGCTCACCGAGCACGATTTCGAGCGCATTCTGCGCGAGCCAAAGAACGCGCTCACCACGCAATACGTCGCGCTCCTCGGCACCGAGCAGGTCACGCTCACCTTCAGCGATGACGCCGTTCGCGAGATCGCGCGCTATGCCGCGGTGGTCAACGACAAGACCGAGAACATCGGTGCACGAAGACTGCATACGATTCTCGAGCGGCTGCTCGACGAGCTGTCGTTCGAGGCCAGCGACATGGGCGGACAACAAGTGACCATCGACGCCGCATACGTGGCGCGCGTGCTGGAAGGCATCATCAAGGACGAAGATCTGTCGCGGTACGTGCTTTGACGAGTTCCTCGGAGTACCTCGGGTTCCTCGGCGTTCCTCGGAGGAGCCCCGCGTAATCCACTTCGAGGGACCCGCGGAACTCCCGTGGAACTCCGAGGAACCGAATCCATGGCCCTCGCCTCCCTCAACCCCGCCTCAGGCGAGACCATCGCCACGTTCGAGCCGCTCGGCAGCGATGACATCGAGCTCAAACTGCAGCGCGCCATGGAGGCGTTCGCGATCAATCGCGCGCGCACGTTTGCGGAACGCTCGCACCGGATGCAGCGCGCGGCGGAGATTCTCGAAGAGCGCGCGGAGGAGCTCGGGCGGACGATCACGCTGGAGATGGGGAAACCGATCACTGCCGCGATCGCCGAAGTGCGGAAGTGCGCGACTGCATGCCGCCATTACGCGGACAACGCGGAACGCTACCTGGCGCCGGAGCACATCAAGACCGAGGCGCGAGAGAGCTACGTGCGCTTCGATCCGCTCGGACCGATCCTCGCGGTCATGCCGTGGAACTTTCCGTTCTGGCAGGTCTTCCGATTCGCGGCGCCGGCGCTGATGGCGGGGAACGTCGCACTTCTGAAGCACGCCTCGAACGTGCCGCAATCAGCACTTGCCATCGAAGACATCTTTCGCGAGGCGGGCTTCGATCGCGGCGAGTTTCAGACGCTGCTGATCTCTTCCGAACAGGTGCCCGCGCTACTTGATGACGAGCGCGTGAAGGCGGCCACGCTCACGGGCAGCGAGCCCGCGGGAGCGAGCGTCGGATCGCGCGCGGCCAGGCGGATCAAGAAGAGCGTCCTCGAGCTCGGCGGGAGCGATCCGTTCGTGGTGATGCCGTCGGCCGATCTCGATGCGGCCGTACAGACCGCGGTGAAAGCGCGCATCGTCAACAACGGGCAGTCGTGCATCGCCGCGAAACGCTTCATCGTGCACGAGCAGATCGCGGATTCGTTCGAGGCGCGATTCATCGCGGCGATGGAATCGCTCTCGGTCGGCGATCCGATGGACGAAGCGACCGACGTAGGACCTCTCGCGACGCCGCAGATCGTGGACGACATCGAGAAACAGGTCGACGCGAGCGTGGCTGCGGGCGCGAAACTCCTCACCGGCGGCAAACGCCTGCGCGAGCGCGGCAACTTCTACGCGCCGACGATCCTCACCGACATCCCCGAGTCGGCGCCCGCGTTTGCCGAGGAGACATTCGGGCCGGTGGCGTCGCTCTTTCGCGTGCGCGATGCCAGCGAGGCGATCCGGCTCGCCAACGCAACGACCTTCGGCCTCGGCGCGAGCGTCTGGACGCGCGACGCGGCCGAGGCCGAGCGCTTCATCGGCGGGATCGAGTCCGGCCAGGTATTCGTGAATGCCATGGTGGCCTCCGACGCGCGCCTGCCGTTCGGCGGCGTGAAGCACTCCGGCTTCGGGCGCGAGCTCGGCAGCTACGGCATTCGCGAGTTCGTGAACATCAAAACCGTCTATGTCGCCTGAGCTCACTGCCTGCTGTTCAGAAAGAGCTTCACGTACGGGCTCTGCTCGGTCGTGTGCCACACCTCTTCGACCTTGCCGTCCTTGCTGAACTTCAGCTGCACGCCGTTGATGTACGACTTCATGTTCGCGCCCGTGACTTTGACGAAGTCGAACACGAGCTCGTCGGCGGTCGACTTCGCAGCGTTCAGCTTCAGCACCGGCTGATTCTGTCCCGAGCAGTAGTGCGTGGCGGTGATCGAGTCGCCGTCGACCGCGTACATGTTGATCATCTCGTGCGGCTGGCCGGCGAACATCGTCTCCATCACCACCGAGCCGCCGGCGGTGATGCGGTACTCGACCCTGGTCAGCTCGCCGTCGCGCTCGACCATGTTGGCGCTCCACGTGCCGGCCAGACTCTTGAGCTTCTCGAAGGCGGCGTTCGTCGTGGTCGGCTTCGCCGTCGCGTGATCGTGATCCGCGTACGCATCCGTGCCCATCAATGCCAACGCGATGACCATTGCCGCCGTGACGGAACGGCGCGCGGCCGCGGGCTGGCCGTAGCGCTGCGTGGCCCAGCCGATCACGCCGCCGAGGATGCTGCCCGGGACCATGATCTGCCACCAGTAATGTGGTTCGTTCATCGCTGAGACGATGAACGCGAGAAACAACCCAACGACGAATCCCACCGCGATGCCTTTCGGCACGGACTGCACACGGCGTGCGTACCAGCCGGCGACCACGCCCGCGATGATGCCCTTCAACGTCGATCCGATGATGATGCTGAGCATCTGCGAGCGCACTTCGGGCGTGAACCACGCCGTCGCGCCGTCGATGAGGCCGAGCACCGCACCTACGATCAATCCAACCAGAATCTTGTTCATCGTTCCGATCCTCCATAGACGGATTCACCGTTCCGGCGAAATCCTTTAAAGACGCATCCAGAGAAACACGATCACGCGCATGACGATGTATGCCGCCATGAGCGCGACCAGCGCGCGATGGCGCGTGAGCCAGCGGCCGGCGCGCTCGATGATGCTCTCGCGATACGCGCTGACAGGCTTCTGATCGAGATGGCGCAGGACGTCATCGGCCAGCGCGCCGGCGTTCGGATATCGCGCGCTCGCGTCATCTGCCTTCGCCTTCGCGACGATCGCGTTCAGCGCGCGCGGTGTCTCGAGACCGCGCAGCAGAAACGCGAGCACGGCGCCGAGGGCGTAGACGTCGGAGCGGGCGTCTGCACTCTCGCCACGAAGTTGTTCCGGCGCCATGTAGCCGGGCGTTCCTATACCCGCCACACCCCAGTCCATCACCAGCACCGCGCCGAACTCCCCGACCATCACGTTCTCCGGCTTGAGATCGTGATGCACGACGCCGTTCGCGTGCGCGAAGGCCACCGGCTCGCAGATGCGCGTGAAGAGGCGCAGGCGCTCCGTGAGAACGTGATCCGCTTTCGCCCATTCGTCGAGACGCGTGCCGCGCACGAGCTTCATCGTGTAGTAGAGGCGGCCGTCGGGAAGCGTTCCGCTGTCGTGGACCGGCACGATCCCGGGATGCTCGAGCGCCGCGATGATGCGCGCTTCCGCACGCCAATCGCTCTCGACCACTTTCATCGCCACGGCGCGTTCGAGCTCGCGATCGCGCACTTCGTACACGACGCCCATGCCACCGCGTCCGAGCTCGCGCACCAGCTCGTAGCGCGTGCCGGTGAGATCCGGCAGCTCGGCGATCTGACGGAGGTGCGCGACCGCATCGTCCGACAGGAATCTCATTTCGACGTCCCGAGCAGCGCACGCGCCTCGGCGCGAAACTCCTGATCCGTGGCCGTCACCTCGCGCAACGCATCGAGCACGATCTCGCGAAACCGGCGGCGCATCGCGGCGAGATGGTTCGTGACCTGCGTTTCCGCGATGCCGAACCGCGTGGCGAGCTCACGATACGACGCGCCGCGATCGTCATCGAGGTCGTAGCATTCGAAGATCGCGAAGTGGACCTGCTTTCCCTCGCTCTCGCAGCGCGCGCGCAACCGTTCGACGGCCACGGAGAACACGCTGCGCACCCACTCGCGCTGGAAGTACTCCTCCGGCGTGACCGTGTGCGTCAGCTCATCGGCGACTTCGATCTCGGCCGAGTCGAAGTCGAGGTGCACTTCCCCGCCGCCGCGCTTGATGGCCTGCCCGGCGCGCCATTCATTGTTCACGTGACGCTCGAACAGCAGCCGCAGGAACGTGCGGAAGCTCGCCCTGGCCGCGTCGTACGTCGCGAGCGACTCCTTCTCGAACGCGCGCGCGAAGAAGCTCTGCGTGAGATCTTCCGCGTCTTCGCGCGACCGCCGCCACGCCACGCGCGCGAACTTGTAGAGCGGCTTCCAGTAGCACGCCACGAGCGTGTCGAACGCGCGCGTGCGCTCGGCCGCGTCCGCGCTCGCAAGCGCAACCACGACGCTGCGCCGCGTGGTCGGAAATGGGGCAATGGTCATACGAGACCGTCGCCGGAAAGGGTAACACTCAGTGCCTGGTGGCCCGGCGTCGCGGTGCCGGACCGAAATCTGCAACCTTGAAGGCTTGCGTGGTGAAGACGTTGTTCACGACCAGTGATTCTCCGGCGCCGTATATCGCGAGGTTCGTCACCAGATAAGGACCGTTGATTCCGTGACGTGAAATGGCGTCGGCGGGAAAGAGCAGCCGCAGATCATTCGTGCCTCGGTTGAGACGCTGCTGTCCGGCGATGAAGGAGATCTCGCGGCCGTTCCGATCGCGCAACGTCACCGACCACGTGTAGGTGGCCGTGACTTCGACGAGCACGCCCACCTTCACCTCGAGTTGTTCGAAGTCGCTGTCGTTGTCCGTATTGATCCCCTGCGCGGAGCCGGTGCCGCTGAGGCTGATGAGGCGATGCTGCAGGTCGTCGAGGTCATACGCGGCCGTGACTCCGACGTTGAAGCGGATGTCGGCCGGAACCGGCTCGCCGTCGATGATGTGCGAGAAACGAACCTCGGCGATCGTGTAAGGTCCGTCGACGCCGAGATCGCGGCGGAGTGCGTCCGCGGCGAAGGAAATGTCGGCGCGAACGCCGCCCGCCGGGAGTGTGAGCTCGACCGTGCGCTGCATCTCGCGCCCGTTGGACGCACGCAAGCGCGCGAAAACACGATAGGCGCCGGCGGTGTTCAGTGTCGCGTATGGCGAGATCAGGATCCGGTCGTACAGACCGTCGAAATCATCGTCCCTGCCGAAGTCGTCGACGTCCGTGATTTGCGCGTCACGGGCGACCACTCGCAACGTGGTCGCGGCCGACCGCCGGAATGCTCCCGTCGATGCCGTGCCGGTGGCCTCGACCCGCACGGAAAACTCGCCGGTCGATGGCGGAGTGACGAAGGCCTCGTAGACGCCGTCGCCTGCTTTCGTATCGGCGTCCGTTCCATCGTCGCGAAACACGATCGGCTGCGGCCCGAGATTCGCGACGGACGGGTCGAGCAGCAGCGACGCGATCGTAACGCCGGTCAAACGCCGCGTGCCATCGAACACGACCATGGCCAGCCGAATCTTTCCGCCGAGCGGATAGTGGTCACCGCCGCCGACCAGAACGCTCTGCACGGTATTCGCGATCTGCACCGTCGATACGACATCGAGCGGCTTCGCGAGCGTCGCGGCTTCGGCCACGGTGATCGTCCAGACGCCGGGGATGGGATTCGCGACGGTCGCGAAATAGCCGCCGCCGATCGTGTTGCCGTTCTGCAGCGGCACGCGTTCGCACGCGAACGTCGCGCCGCCGGGTGCCGTCGCGGTCACGGTCAGCGTCCGCGATGGAGCGATCGTGAAGAACGTGACGGACGGCGTCGAATCGACGGTCACGTTGAAGGTGCGCGTGCGGCTCGAGGGAGTGAGCTGGAACGAATCGCGGATGAGCGAGGTCGGCGCAACGAATTGCTGATCGGTGTCTTCCACGACGGGCGTCGATTCGGTGACGACGGTCTGCGCACTCGCCGAGTGTTTGATGCGATCGACGATGACTTCGCCGAGAATGCGCCCCTTCATCGTCGAGTGATTCGCTGGCAGCGTCGAGATGTACGTGCCGAAGTTCGCGCTCAATTCGGAAACGAGTGTGTCGTTCACCACGAATGGCGTGACGCTGATGTCGATCGACGGGAACGTGAACGTGCCCCAGTCGCCGGGCGTCACGGTGATCACCACCACTCGTTCGCCATGACCGATGAGTTGATAGGTGAAGGCCGCGAACAACCGCGGATACGGCTCTGCTTCGTTTCCGGAGATAGAGCCGTCGCGATTGAGATCCGCGTCCGAGCCGAAACTCCTGAGCTGGATGCCGCTGGGGATGTTGTGGTGGCTCGCATTGAAACGGCTGACGCTCCACGTGGTGAGGTCGTCGAATCCCGGCATCAGGTCGCGCAGCAGTTCCCAGATCGGAGAGTTGTTGAAGAGCGCCGTGCCGACCAGGATGCCGAAATCGGCGACCGGCGTTCCGCGGTGCGGTGTGCCCAACGTGTAGAACGACCGCACTTTCAGCCGTTCCTCGTCGTAGTCGTCGTTGAGAAACGCACGCGTGTCCAGGCCGCCTTTGCTGTGCGCGATGATGTGGCACTCGCGCGCGCCGAACCGTTCCGCTTCAGCGTGCAGCCGTTGCGCGAGCACGCGCCCGTTCCCGACGATCGTGCCGAACGGCGGCAGGTTGATGGCGTTCGAATAAGGAATGGAGTGGCTCTTGAACGCGTCGAGAAACTGCTGCTGCCACTCCGCGCCGTTCGAGTTGATGCCGTGCACGAAGAACACCGGCGCCACCGCGTCGAACTGCAACTCGGCCCAATCGACCGCGGTGCACCAGTTCTCCTCCGTACCGCTGGCCTGGTCAATGTCGATGCGAATGACGTTGTCGACGGGGGGCGCACCAAGCGCGGGAAACTTCAGCAGGCGGATCGGGATCGTGAACTCGTTGTGCTTCCAGCGGTTGTTTTCGCCGGAGAGCTCCCCGATCTTCTCGCCATTGAACGCGATGATGTCGAGCTCCGGCGGCACCGCCGGATCGCCCGGATCGCCGTCCGAATCGACGTCGTAGACCGGCATGCGCAGGTGTGCCGTTTCGGAGAGCACGCCTTCGTCGATCAGCGCTTCGGGATTCTGCAGCGTGCCGTCGGGATTCACCGGACCGACATACCGCCGGATGCGCAAACGAATCTCGAGTGGGCCGTCCGTGCGATACGAGCAGCCGGTGTCGAGACCCGAGCCATCATCGACGACGAACAGCGTGTCGCCTTCTTTCTCGGGATCAAATTCGCTCGTGCGCGCCTCGCCCGTCACCGGCGGGCGGACTCCATCTCGCGCGAACACGGAACAAACGAACAACAGCGGCAGCAACAGCTGCGCGACTCGCTTCATCGTGTGGACCTCACAGATGGGAGAGGCTCCAACCGATTTTTCCCTACCTCCGGACGACGGTCTACAGGATCTTATCGATCGTGACCGGCAGGTCGCGCACCCGCTTTCCGGTGGCGTGATGGACGGCGTTGGCGATTGCCGCGGCCACGCCGACGATGCCGATCTCACCGATGCCCTTCACTCCGACCGGATTCACGAACGGATCGTCCTCTTCGATGAGGATGACCTCGAGCGCGGGAATGTCGGCGTTGACCGGCACGAGATATTCGCCGAGGTTCACGGACGTGTAGGCGCCGAGCTTTTCGTCGAAATGATTTTGCTCGAGCAGCGCCATGCCGATCCCCCACACCATTCCTCCCGCGTATTGCCCGCGCGCGGTTTTCGCGTTGAGGATCCGGCCGCCCGCAAAGGCACCCACCAGCCGCCGCACGCGGATGACGGCCAGATCGGGATCGACGCTCACCTCCGCGAAGTGAGCGCCGAAGGCGTGCGTCGCGTACTGCTCCTCCTCCTCGCGCGGCGCCGCTTCGAACGAGGAGTCGACGCTGGAGAGGTATTGCCGCGAAACGAGCGCCGAATAGCTTTCGCCGCGTGCCGATTCGCCTCGAAGCGACAGACGGCCGTCGGCCGCGACGATGTCATCCACGTTCGCGTCGTGCAGCGGCGAACGTTCATCGGCGATGGCGATGTCGATTAGTTTGCGTTTCAGGTCCGTGGCCACGCCATGCACGGCCGAGCCGACGCTCGCGGCGGTCTGCGAGCCTGCCGACAGCGGTGCCTGCGGCAGGTTCGTGTCGCCGTACTCGAAGCGCACGCGCTCCGGCGGCAGTCCGATGATCTCGGCGGCGAGCTGCGCCATCACGGTGGCGGTCCCCATCCCCATTTCGTGCGATCCGCACTGCACGAGCATCGTGCCGTCGCTGCGCAGGGACGCCTTCGCGGTGGCAGGGGAACGATGGGCGGGATAGGTCGCGCTGGCCATGCCCATGCCGATGAGCAGCCGGCCGTCGCGCATCGAGCGCGGTTGCGGAGAGCGTCGCGTCCATCCAAAGCGTTCCGCGCCGGCGGTGTAGCACTCCTTGAGCGACTTGCTCGACCACGGTTTTCCTTCTTCCGGATCGACGTCGGCGTGGTTCAGCAGGCGCAGCTGCAGCGGATCGATGCCCACCGCATGCGCCAGCTCGTCCATCGCCGATTCGATCGCGAACATCCCGGGCGCTTCACCCGGTGCACGCATGAACGTGGGGCTGGCGATGTTGAGCGGCACCACCGGATGAGCCGCGCGGATGTTCGGCGATGCGTAGATCACGCGGGTGGGCCGGGTGAAGCGCTCCGCGTAGTCGCTGATCGAGTTTCCCTGGCTCGCTCCCTCGTGGATGAAGGACACCAGCTTGCCTTCGCTCGTGGCGCCGAGGGCGATGCGCTGCGAGGTCAGCGGGCGGTGACCGCACGTGAAGAAGGTCTGCTTCCGCGTCACCACCAGCTTCACCGGCCGCTTCACTTCGCGCGCGGCCATCGCGCCGATGAGCACGTGCGCCCACATTCCGCCCTTGCTGCCGAACGCGCCTCCGACGAATGGCGAGAGCACGCGCACGTTCTCCATCGGGATGTCGAAGGCTTTGGCCAGCGTCTCGCGGACCGAGAAGATGTTCTGCGACGAATCGTGCAGCGTGAGCTTGTCTCCGTTCCAGGCGGCCACGATGGCGTGCGGCTCCATCGGCGTGTGATGCTCGTACGGCGTCGTGTACACGTGGTCGATCTTCACGGGCGCGGAAGCGAAGGCTGCGTCGGCGTTGCCTGTCTCGAACGCACTCTCCGCCAGGTCTTTCGCATCGTTTCGATGCTTCTCCAGCGACACCTTTGCGGTTGACGGGGAATAGGTGACGGTGACGAGGCTCGCCGCGCGCATCGCTTCCTCGAGCGTCTCCGCGATCACCACCGCGATCGGCTGCCCTAGGTAATGCACGCGCGTGGAGGCGAACGGAATGGCGCGCGGCTCGCGGAACGCATTGCCGCCGCGTCCCCGCTGCTGCCCGCTGCCTCCGGAACCGCTCCCGCTGCTCGACTGTGGCTGCGTCGGCGGCGCCTGCGGAGGAGGCGCTTCGAGATGCAACTTCGGCGCGTTGCGATGGGAGAGCACGGCGATCACTCCCGGCGCGCTTCGCGCCCTGGCCGCATCGATCGAACGGATCGTGCCGGCGGCGATCGTGCTGCCGACGAGCACCGCGTGGACGATGTCCTCCAGGTTGTTCTCGGCCGCGTAGCGTGCCCCTCCGGTCACCTTCAGCCGGCCGTCGACGCGATCGAGCGGCGCCCCGATTTTCGGGATCATGCGGCACCTCCCGTCAAATCCATTAGCGCGCGCACGAGCGTTCGCCTGGCCAGCTCGATCTTGAAATCGTTATGGCCGTAGCCGCGCCCGTTCTTCAGTTCGGCGTCCGCCGCCGCGCGAAAGACTTCGGCGCTCGGACGTTTACCAGTGAGCGCCGATTCGGCGAGGCGCGCGCGCCACGGCTTCGTTCCGACGCCGCCGAGCGCCACTCGCGCCGACCGGATCGTGCCGCCTTCGACGTCGAGTCCGACCGCGGCGGACGCGAGCGCGAACTCGTACGATGCGCGGTCGCGAAGTTTCAGGTATGCGGAATTCCGCGCATGCGGCGCGGCGGGAAGGAAGAGCGACGCGATGAGCTCCCCGCGATGCAGGTCGTGCTCGAGGTGCGGCGTGTCATTCGGGAGCAGATGAAAGTCGGTAGCGTTCACCGTCCGCTCGCCGTTCGCTCCTCGGAGCGTCAGCACGCCGTCGAGCGCAGTCACGGCGACCGCGAAGTCGGAAGGATGCGTGGCGATGCAGGAAGGCGAGGTGCCGAGGATCGCGTGCATCCGGTTCTGTCCCCCGATGGCCGAACAGCCGCTTCCGGGATCGCGTTTGTTGCACGGCGTGAACGTCAGCTCGCGGAAGTACGGACAACGCGTCCTCTGCATCAGGTTCCCGCCGATCGAGGCGGCGTTGCGGATCTGCGGCGAGGCACTCGCCAGGAGAGCCTGCGCGATGGCGGGAAAGCGCTCGACGACGAGTGGATGTGCGGCGAGGTCGCTCATCCGCACGAGCGCGCCGATGCGGATTCCGCCGCGTTCTTCGGTGACGCTCCCGAGCTCGAGGCCGTTGATGTCGACCACCTGCGCCGGCGCCTCGACTTCCACGCGCATGAGATCGACGAGGTTCGTGCCGCCGGCGATCCACTTCACGCGCTCGCGCGATCCGTCGCGGACCGCGTTCTCGATTGCGGTGGCGCGCACGAACTCAAACGGATGCACGGCGGACTCCCTGCGCGGTCTCGCGAACGGCGGCGACGATGCCTTCGTAGGCGCCGCAGCGGCAGATGTTGCCGCTCATCCATTCGCGGATCTCGTCGTCCGAACCGGTGTGGCCTTCGCGCAGCAGCGCGACAGCCGAGCAGATCTGCCCCGGCGTGCAGTAGCCGCACTGGAAGCCATCGTTGCGGATGAATGCCGCCTGGACCGGATGAAGCGCTTCGCCCGCGGCGATGCCTTCGATGGTGGTGATCGCCTTCCCCTCGTGCATGACCGCGAAGGTGAGGCAGGCGTTCACACGCCGGCCGTCGACGAGAACGGTGCACGCACCGCACGCACCCTGATCGCATCCTTTTTTCGATCCGGTGAGATCGAGGTGCTCGCGCAACGCATCGAGCAGACTCGTGCGCGGATCGAGATTCAACGTTCGCCGTTGTCCGTTCACGTTCAAGGTCACGGCGACCGTCTTTCCGCTCTTCGCTCGAAGCGCCGGCGCATCCTGCGCCTTCACGATGATCGGCGCGACCAGCGCGGTTGCGCCGGCTGCAGCCGATCCGATCAGGAAGTCGCGGCGCGAGGGATCGGCAGGTGCCTCGTCATGTTCGAAGGCATGGTTCTCGGGAGGTTCGTAGCAGGGCGGCAACGGCATCGGTTCCTCCTGTCGCGCGCGCAGTGCGCTGCAGTGAGCGAGCCAGTTCAGCGCGCGTGGAAACGCTCGAGATCGGCGGACGTGTCGATGTCGTCCGGTGTCTCCAGCGGAACCGTGACGACGTCGCGATCGAGACTGCGAATGAGCTCGCGCGCACCGATGTCGCCATCGAGCGACTTCAGCATCGGAAACAGCTCGCGGTGGAACAGCGCGGGCACGCCCGGTCCCTCCGGGTAGCGCGAGGCGACGACCGGAGCGTGCGTGACGCGATGCGCCTCGTGCAGCCGCCGTAGCGTATCCGCCGAGACGCCCGGCTGATCGCACAGCATCAGCGTGAGCGTGCCGGCCGGGTGGCCGCGCTTCTCGATTGCACGCACGACGGCGCGAATCGAGGAGGCGATCCCCTGCCGCCAGTCGTCGTTGCGTACGAGATCGACGGAGAGCCCGGTCAGTTCGCCGGCGACACGACCGGCCTCAGCTCCCACGACGACATACACCGACCCGGCGCCGGACGATCGCGCCGCCTCGGCCGCGCGGCGCACGAGCGATCGGCCATCGATGCGCACGAGCTGTTTCGCTCGCCCGAGCCGCCGCGACCCGCCGGCGGCAAGGATGGCCACGACGTTCTCTTCGCAATCGAGGTGAATCCGTCCGGCCCGATCGCGCAGCGGCTGCGCGCGGGTGCGGCGGAGAACGGCCTGAATCTCGGCAACGATCGAGAGCGCGATCTCCGGCGGTGCGTCCGCGCCGAGGTCAAGACCGGCCGGCGCGCAAACGGATTGCAGCGCGGCGGGATCCACGCCCTCCGCGTGCAATTCGGCCAGCAGGCGTTGCGCGCGGTCGCGCGATCCGACGATGCCGAGGTACTGCAGCCGGCGCTCGGCGAGCTGCCCCACCACCTCCAGATCGCGAAGGTAATGATGCGTCATCACTACGGCTGCGGACGATGCCGGATACGAAAACCGCGACGGGAGATCCTGCGGCGCAGCGATGGCGATGCTCGCTGCACGCGCGAATCGCTCGTCGGCCGCGATGGACGGGCGGTGATCGCCGATGTGCACGCGCCATCCGAGCGACACACCGAAGGCAAGCAGCGCCTCCGCGGCAGGAGACGCACCGAAGACGAACAGCGATGGCGCTTCGACGACGCGCTGCACGAATGCGCCATCGGGAGCATCAGTTCCCCGTCCGATGAACGTGCCCGCGTTGGGCGCGCCGTACACCGTGATCGCGGCGTCGTGCTCCGCGGCATTCGAGAGCCGTTCGTGGAGCGCGTCGGCACGCGCGGAAGGGAGCGGTTCGACGAGCACCACCGCCTCGCCCTGGCAGCCGCTCCCGAAGCCGAACATCAGGTCATCATCAGCCGGGCGAAGATGGAGCAGGGCTGGTTCGCGGCGCGCGATGACGGCGAGGCCGCGGGAAATGATCTCGGATTCGATGCATCCGCCGCTGATCGCACCCCACGTGCGCCGGTCGGCGCGGACAAGCAATCGCGCACCGGCGCGGCGATAGGTCGCGCCGTGCGTCTCCACCAGGGTTGCCAACGCGCAATCGCCGCCGCCTGCCGCGCGGCACTCGTCGAGAATCCGGAGCAGCTCCATACGTTCGGGTTCTGCGACGTGCAAATGCGTCGCCCGTGGAGCTGCAACGGGAAAGAGGTGAGGAAGTTTGGCTCCGGCAACAGGACTCGAACCTGTGACCCGCGGATTAACAGTCCGCTGCTCTACCAACTGAGCTATGCCGGAACACTTCTGAAGGCGGCGGAAAATAGCACCGCGACCCACCTCCGTCAAGGGAAGCGGTCGGATTAACGCCCGAGGCGGCGGAGGGATTCCAACAGCTCGGGAAGGATGGCGGACGCGTCCTCGTATTGGATCAGCCGGACGCCCGGATCTCCCGCGATCATGGCGCTGCAGCGCTGGGTGAAGGTTCTCCGGTAAAGCGCGATCACCGGGATCTGCCGGATCCGGGTGGCGTACGCGATCTCATAGCCGACGCCGAGGGATGGCACCGAGATCTCGGCCACGACGAGGTCGGCCTCGTCCAGCCAGCCGAGGTCGCGGGCGCAAATGTCGGGCGGATGGAGCATTTCACCGCCCGCGCCGACATCTTCGGCCGCCACGGCGCCGGCGAGCACGCGATATCCCTCGTTCTCCAGCACTTGCACGAGCCGCCGGTAGAGCCCGACATCGGCGCGTCCGCCGGAAATCGCGCCGGAGAAGTAGATCGTCGTCGCCACGCCATCGCAGTCTACAATTCGCGCCGCGTATGTCGCGGGAGATCGTCATCAATGCCACGCGGCACGAGTCGCGGATTGCGGTTCTGGACGAGGGGCAGGTCGTCGAGCTGTGGGTGGAGCGGACGCGTCATCGCACGATCGTTGGCAACATCTACAAAGGCCGAGTGACCAAGGTCCTGCCCGGCATGCAGTCCGCCTTCGTCGACCTCGGCTTAGAGCGCGATGCCTTCCTCTACGTCTCCGACGTGATCGAGGACCTCGAGGAGTACGAGAGCGAAACGCCCGACGAGCTGCATCTCGACGACGTCGCGCCACATCGTCCCGAGGCGTCGATCTCCGATCTCCTTCGCGAAGGACAGGAGATCGTCGTGCAGGTGTCGAAGGACACCATCGCCGGAAAAGGCGCGCGCATCACCAGCCACATCACGCTGCCAGGGCGCTTTCTCGTCTACATGCCGACGGTGAATCACGTCGGCGTCTCGCGCCGCATCGAAGACGAGGAAGAGCGCGCGCGGCTCAAGGAAATGCTGGAGCGAATCCGCCCGCACAGCCACGGCGGCTTCATCGTGCGCACCGCGGGCGAAGGTCGCGGCGAGGAGGAGTTCCTCGCCGATCTCCGCTATCTCACCGAACTGTGGGAACAGATCAAGCGCCGTGCGGAGAAATCATCGGCGCCGAATGCCATCCATCACGATCTCGATCTCGTGCTGCGCACCATCCGCGACGTGCTTTCCGCGGAGTTCAAGAGCGTGTGGGTCGACTCCGTCGATCAGTACCAGCGCATCGTCGAGTTTCTCGATCAGATCCAGCCGCAGCTCGTCTCGCGCGTGCGCCTCTATCGCCGCGACGAGCCGATCTTCGACGACTTCGGCATCGAGCCGGAGATCGCGAAGGCGCTCAAGTCGAAGGTGTGGCTGAAGTCCGGCGGCTACATCGTCATCAATCAGACCGAGGCGCTGGTGGCGATCGACGTGAACACAGGCAAATACGTCGGGAAGAAGAATCTCGAAGAGACCGTGTTCCGCACCAATCTCGAAGCCGCGAAGGAGATCGTGCGGCAGATCCGCCTCCGCGACCTGGGCGGAATCATCGTGCTCGACTTCATCGACATGGAAGAGCCGGCGAACCGCCAGCGGCTGTTCGAGGCGCTCGAGAACGAGATCCGCAAGGACCGCTCGAAGACGAAGATCCTGCAGATCTCCGAGTTCGGGCTGATCGAGATGACGCGGAAACGCGTGCGGCAGAGCCTCGAGCGCTCGCTCACGCAGGCGTGTCCGTACTGCGGAGGCAGCGGACGCATCAAGTCGAACACCACCATCGCCCTCGAAGTGTGGCGCGAGCTGATGAAGCTGCGCGATTTCCACGAAGGGCAGGACGTGATCGTGCGCGTCAATCCGGTGGTCTACGGGACGATGCACACCGGCGATCCGATCTTCGAGGAAGTGGAGCGGACGCTGGGCATCCATCTTGTGTTCAAGCCGGACGAGTCGCTGCACCATGAGCAGTTCGACGTCATGCGCATCTGACAGGCGTTGGATCGCAGGCCTCACGGCCCGGGCATGTGCCGTGCAGTAAAGCCCCGCTCGGAGTCGCAATGGCGCTCGACGAGACGTTTACCAATCTGGCGGCCTTCCTGAACAGCCTGGATGCCGAGGGGGAGCAGAAATTCGAGCTCTCTCACTCGCTGGTGATCATCTGTCCGGACTGCGGGAAGAACATCGCCTATCGCGGACGCTGTCCGAAGTGCGCGGGCAACAGCTGGATTCCGGCCGGGCATGCCGGAGGGATCTTCGAGCGTACGAAAGCGCAGCGGTTGCGGCGGATGATCGCGGATGAGGATGTGACGCTGCGCGGAGAGCGTTCCGCGGAAGAGCGTTAGGAGTCGAGTCCCTCGCGCAGGTACTCCTCCTCCATCAGCTGACGGAAGAGCTCTTCGTACTCGCGCGTCTTGGGCTTGGGTGCGCCGCGCATCGTGGCCATGCGGCGGCGGGCGTTCTCCTGACAATCCTCTTCGCGGCGGAGCTCTTCGGCGAGAGCCTGCGCGACAGCCTGGCGGACCACTTCTCGATCCTTGAGCAGCACCACCGCGCGCGAGCGCGCGAGCGCGTCCACCAGCTCGCGTGCGAGATGGCTCAAGCGCTCGCGTGACGGGCGGACCATTGCCGCTGATTCTACGGCCACGAGCGTCTCCGCCGACGCTTTAGTGGACCGGCTCTTCGTCGGTTCCTTCTTCGCCGCCGCCTTCAATCGTCTCGCTCTCCTCGGATACTTCGCTCTTGTCGTCTTCGCGATCGACGACCTTCACGGCCGCGACGACGGTATCGCCTTCGTCGATGTTGATCACGCGCACGCCCTGCGTGTTGCGTCCCATCGAACGGATGTCGTCGACCGAGACGCGGATCATCATGCCCTGCTCGGTGATGAGCAACAGCTGATCGCCTGCATACACGTGCGCGGCGCCCGCAACCTTGCCGTTCTTTTCGGTGATGCGAATGTTCGACACGCCCTGCGCACCGCGCGCGGTGAGGCGGTAGGCGCGAACCGGCGTGCGCTTGCCGAAACCCTTTTCGGTGACGGTGAGAATCGTGCCGTAGACGTCGTCGACCGGCGTGAGCGTTTCCTCTTCGGCCGACTCTTCTTCCGCCGCTTCGACCGCGGTTTCGCCCGTTTCGCCCGTTTCGCCCGTTTC
>CAMPKJ010000074.1 GCA_946887105.1 uncultured Acidobacteriota bacterium
CGCCGCGCCGACATGAAGGACATCCTCAATCACAAGATCAAGCGCCGCGAATCCTTCCGCCCGTTCGCGCCGTCAGTGATGCGCGAGGCCGTGGGGGAGTGGTTCGAGACCGACTACGACGTCCCGTTCATGCTGCAGGTCTACCAGATCCGCGAAGAAAAACGCGCGCAGATTCCCGCGGTCACGCACGTGAACGGGTCCGGACGATTGCAGACCGTGACGGAGTCGCAGAACGCGCGCTACTACCATCTGATTCGGGCGTTTCGCGATCTGACGAACGTGCCGCTGGTGCTGAATACGTCGTTCAATGAGAACGAGCCGGTGGTGAATACGCCCGCCGAGGCGCTGGACTGCTTTCTGCGCACGAAGATGGACCTGCTGGTGATGGGGGATTTGATGATCGAGCGGCGCTAGTGTCGCGGCGCTAGACCCGCCTGCGCAGCAGCTCGCGCGACAGAATCAGCTCCGCCACGAATCGCTCCCACGTGTACTTCCAGCCCGCCACGCCATCCAGGATCAGCCCCTTCACGAACAGCGTGTGGAACACGACCGCGAACGGCGCGATCACGATCAGCTTGCGCACGCGTCCGGCGGCGGTGAGCGAGAGTGGATTGGCCTGCCGCAATTTCTCCGCCTCTTCGCGCATGTAGCGTTTCTGCCGGTCGACGAAGCGGGCGAAGCTCTTGCGGTCATCGTGAACGATCTTCGTGGCCAGCGTCCCGACATCGCCGTCCACGCTGACGCGATGCGCGTGACCGTCCTGCCACACCGTGGCGTGCTCGCGATGCAGGAGCACGATGCGCGGCGGATAGAGCGACGCGCGCAGCGGCTTTCCATCGACGGCGTAGCGAAACGCGCCGCGGTACGCGCGCACGCCCGGCGCGGGCTCGAGCGCGCGCAGCTCCTCGACGAGCTCCGCCGGCACGTAGTAATCGGCGTCGAGCAGCAGCACCCACGGCGTGCGCGCCTGCTGCAGACCGTAGTTGCTCTGACCCGCCAGCGAGTCCATCTCGCGCTGGAACACGCGCACGTTCGGGAAGCGGCGGGCGATGTCGACGGTGGCATCGGTGGAGAAGCTGTCGACGAGCACGATGTCATCCGCCC
Source organism: uncultured Acidobacteriota bacterium (assembly GCA_946887105.1). The sequence goes on from CAMPKJ010000074.1 coordinate 1,105, forward strand.
ACGTCAGCTGTGCGAGCGTGCGTGCGAGGTTCGGCTCCTCGTCGCGCGTGAGGATCAGCGGAGTGACATCAGAGAGATTCATACGCCCGCTCCATCTCCTCGGCGACCCGCGGCCAGGTGAATCGCGACTCCACCAGCGCGCGGCCGTTGCGCCCCATCTGCGCGCGGCGCTCGGGATCGCGCAACAACGCGCCAACGTCGTCGAGTCCAAGGAGGCCCGCGCCGGCGCGCATCACTTCATCCGCCAGTCCTACTTCGCGTGACAGCACCACCGGCGTCTCCATCGCCAGCGCTTCCAGAACGGCGTTGCCGAAATTCTCGGACGTCGAGAGCAGCACGAACAGCGTCGCCCGCGCCAGCAATTCGTTCTTGGCCGTGCCGTACACCGGCCCGAGAAACTCCACGCGATCAGCGACCCCGTGCTTCTGCGCGAGCTCGCGCAGGCGCGGGGTCAGGTCTTCGTCGTCGTTGCCCGCGATCGCGAACCGGACGCCGGGAAGCGACGGCAGTGCGGCGATCACGCGGTCGAGGCCCTTCTTCCAGTTCACCCGTCCGAGAAAGAGCAGCGTGGCGTCATCGCGCGCGACGTCCGGCCGCGGCTCGACGTCGATGCCATTGGGAATCACGACCGGCGACGGCAGCGGCAATCCGACTCTCTTCGCTTCCTCTTCTTCGAGCGCCGACGTGAAGTGAATCGCCGACGCGCGCGCGAATCCGCGGCGCTCGAGCAGTTGCAGCCAGAGCGTTTTCACCGCGCGGCTCTTGCGGCGGATCAGCTCCGGCACGAGCATGCCGCGCGGCGAGATCACGTAGGGAACGCGCGCTTTTCGTGCGGCGCGCGCCGCGGCGATGCCGGTCCAGAGATAAACCGCGTGGATGTGCACGACGTCGTACGTCGCGATCTGCGCATCGAGCGCCTTGCGCATCGCGGGCGACCAGTAGAGCCGCGCGAACGGCGAGGGAAAGTAGCGCACGCGCACGCCGTCGACGTCCACCGGCGTGGCCACCGGCACGTCGAGCGTCGCGTCGCCGTCGACGTTGGTCGTGAAAACGTCCACGTCGTGCCCGCGCGCCGCGAGCGCCTTGCAGAGCCCGTGAACGGCCACGATCGGCCCTCCGTAACGCCGCGCCGGGAGGTACGTGGGGACGACGTGCAGGATGCGCATCAGGATGCGCCTCCTAGAGAGCCGGCGACGGCAGCGGACGGAGCGAGGGATCCTGCGTCGTCTGCGGCGCCCGCGCGGGCAGCCGCTCGTCGAGCGCGGCCGATGCGAACAGAGCGCCGACCAGGAAGCCCGCGGTCAGCGCCAGCACAGCATCCGTGTACGCCTGTGCCGAGGCGATGAATCCGGCGATGTTCGCCATCACCAGCGCGAAGAGCATCACCCGCATGAACTGCGACGAGCCGGGAACGTCGTGGACGCGCGTCAGCGCGAGGAGCATCCGGCCGATCACGATCATCATCAGCAGCAACGCCAGCAGACCGGGCAGGCCGACCTCCATCGCCACCTTGCCCAGCCCGCCCTCCTGCCAGCCGATGCTGCTGTTGCCGAGGAGATGGTGTACGCCCTGTGTGGCGGTGCCGAGACCCGCGCCCATCAGCCCGAACTCGCGGAACGTCTGCACCATCCCGCCTTCGAAGCGTTGCCCGAGCTCCTGCTGCGTGGCCATCGCGCTGCGCGTGTAGACGCTCGTCTCCTCATCCGACGACAGGTAGTTCACCACCGCGCCGAGCGCGATCAGGAGGCCGATGCTCGCGAACACCTGCGCCATCTGCACGCGGCGCATGTAGCGCCACAGGAACGTGAAGCAGAAGACCAGCACGAAGTAGATGGCCTTGCGGCGTCCCGCGATCAGACAGTTCGTGAAGCCCCACGCCGCGACGGCGGACCAGAGCAGCATCGGACGGCGCAGGCCGGAGCGCAGCACCATGCCCACGCCGATCGCGGTGAGCATCCCCGCGTGCCAGGCCATGACGTCGGGACTGCGGTAGATGCCGGAGAGCATGCGGATCTGGATTCCGGGGAGATGGCGGATGTAATCGCCTTCGAACGACACCAGTCCGAGCAGGCGCGAGTTGACGCGCATGTACTCGAAGACGGTGCCGATCAGCGCCACCGAGGTGAGGGCGGCGTAGATGTGAAAAAAACGCAGCATCATCTCTTCGCGCTGGAACCACGTGTAGCCGAGCAGCGCCGCGATCAGCGGGATGACGTAGGTCACGAGGCTGATCGTCGGCGCCTCCCACTTGTCGAAGCCGTACGTGACCATCCCGTTCAGCGCGGCCAGGACCAGCAGAAAGACGAACGCGACCATGACCGTGGAGATGCTCTGGAAGCGCCGCGCGAACTCGATCGCATACGCGCGCATCTCGTTGCGCGCGGAGAAGAGGATGGCCGCGTACAACGCCACCACCGCGAACGAGATGTACACCGGCGACCCCGCCGTCAGCTTGCGCACCGGATCCTGGATCACCCCGCAGAGGATCACCAGCAGCCACCCACGCCGCCAGTCCACGAGCGCATACGCGCACGCGGTGGCGAGGAAGGCGAGGTAGAGGATCAGGGCCATGGGGTTCCGAGTCGCAAAGTCTCAAAGTCGCAAAGTCTCAAAGGGGGACGGGGAGCTTTCCTTTGCGACTTTGAGACTTTGCGACTTTGCGACTTTACCCCCGCCGCAACGCGCGAACCAGTCCCCGTAATTCACCCAGCGCCTTCGCGGGAATGGTCCACGGGTGCCGCAGGTGGAATCGCGTGGCGATGTTCGTGCGCAGGCGGCGGGCGACATAGCGCCAGAACGCGGGGACGTGTTTGCGCGCGAAGTAGTAGTCGCCCATCGAATGGGCCGGAGAGGTGCTGGTGCGATGGTCGCCCCACATGCGCACGCCGCCGCCGGGTGCCTTGAGGTGGCGGATCGAGGCTGCCGGCGCGAAACGGATGCGGCCGCCCGCGGCGACGAGGCGCAGCGCGAAGTCAGTCTCGAAGCGGTAGGCCACGGCGCTGTAGTGCTCGTCGAATCCGCCGATCGCGAGAGCGCGTTCGCGGTCGACGGAAAGGTTGCCGGCCATGACGTTCTGCACGTCGCAGGCGGTGTCGTGCGTGAAGCGGAACTCGAGATCGCGCACGAATCCGCGCCGCAGCTCCGCTTCGTCGAAGTGCGCCGGAGCCTCGCCCGGCTGCAGCACTTGTCCGGCCACGGCCCAGACACCTTCGGCGTACGCGGCGGCATGCGCGGCGAGGAGCTGCGGCGAGGGGATGATGTCGTCGTCGAGAAAGAGCACGTGCGAGGTCTTCGCGTCGCGCAGCGCCGTGTTCATCGCGCGCGTGATCGAAGGGGCATCGAGACGGATGATCCGAATCGCGTTCGCGCGCTCCCAAGCCTCCAGCCGCGCGGCCACGTCCGGCGGATGCGCGGGCGTCTGATCGACGATCACGATTGCGCTCGCGCGCGGCTCGAGCGCGAGCAGTTGCTCGATCGTGTCGCACAGCACCGCGCCGCGCTCGTACGTCGGGATGGCGATCGTCAGCACCGCCTTATCGTAAGCGAGAGACGATCAGGGTCCCGCCGGCGCGGCGGTGAACCCAATGCGCACGCCGTAACGTCCGGCGACGACTTCGAGCGATGCGGCAGGAGGCGGCGGCACCGGCGACTGCACCGCGCGCAGGGCATCGCGGCCGGTGACGCCCCACAGCTCGTACATGCCGCGCGGCATGCCGCTCAAACGCGCCCGTCCCGCGGCGTCGGTGAAGAACGAAACGCCCTGCACGTGCTGAAGCGCCTCGATGAATTCGGGTGGCAGCATCAATCCGTCCACCCTCGCCATCAAGAGGACGCCGCCGATCGGTTCGCCGTCCGGATTGTGCGTCTCCACCTCGATGGTGGCCGAGCCGGCGCGTACGTGCACCTCGATGGCGTCGCCACCTTCCGTGCGCGGAGCGACGCGCGCGAACCCGAACGAACCGGAGCGGGGGATGACGAAGACGACGCCGCGTTCGGCGATCCCGAGCGGAATCGAGGCCGTGCCGTCGATCGCGGTGACGCCGGCCTCGTGGACGCGGTCGTTGCCGTACACCATCACCAGCGCGCCGGCGACCGGCATCCCCTGGTCGTCCGTGGCGATCATCGGACGTCCGCTGTTGCGCGAGCGCAGCCGCACGTCGCGCGTGTAGGTTCCGTCGGCGCGACCAACCGCGACGGTGATCCTCTCGCCCTGAGCGTAGCCTTCGCTGCGCGCCTTCAGCTCGTGCGTCCCCTCCACGATGCCGTCGAATGTGAAGCGCCCCTCGGCGTCGGTGGAGGCGATACGCATGCCGGCGTCCTCGGTCGTCTCGATCCAGATCGTGACACCGGCGTCTCGCAGCGGAGCGCCGGTCGCTGCGTCGGTCACCGTGCCGGTGACGCGGCGGTCCGGCACCGTGATGCGCCACGTCTCCTCGTCTGAGTCGACGTCCGTGACGGCAACGTAGATGATGCGATCGTTTCGGTGGAACGCGGCGCTCATCTTGCCCCGCTGCCAGAACTCCTCGGACGCGCGTCCGTCGTCGTCGAGGACGATCTCACCTCTCCAACTGCCGCTGAATATCCCAACCGCTGCCTTCGCGTGTGCGAACGGCGTGGAGCCGCGCTGCACCTCCAGGTGCAACGTGCCCGGCTCGATGGAGATCGAGCTCTCCGTCACCTGTTCCGGCTCGACGTCCACGGGCGTGGCAATTTGTTGCAGCGGCCGCGAGCCACGGATCACGAAGCTGTGTTTCCCCTCGCCGACCCCGTCGACCACCACCAGCGTGGCCGATGGTTCGACCGTGCCCTGGCGCAGCAGATCGCGCGATGCCGGATCGCGGAGCTCCCAGGTCAGTTCCTGCGGCATCGGCGTGTCGATCGTGACGCGCAGCGCTCCTCCCGCCGACAGCGCAATGGCGGGAAGCTCCGTATCGGCGGGTGCCCGCGGCACCGCAACGCGCCGCGGCGCGCGGCCGGGGAACTGGACGTCGATTGCGCGCGGCCACTTCTGTTCGATGGCCGCATCGAAGCCGCCATCCGCGTCGGTTTTCGCGATGAGGATGTCGTTCACGGTGATCGTCGCACCGGGGAGCGGCGCGTCGGTCCCGCGGTCGACCACGCGTCCGCGCAGGCGCGGCCACGGATGCAGGACGACGTCGCGAACGTCGCGGAGCGGCTTCTCGAATTTCCGGAATCCCTTCGCCTCCGCCGAAAGAACGCAATCAGGGCACGATGGATGGATCAGCCGGATCGACGGCGGCGGCTTGGCGACCGTCCATCGCCATCGAGATGACCCGGATGCGAGCTCGAACGCGACCTCGGCCGGCCCGTCTCCGCGCATGCGCAGCGGCCGGGACGTGCCCGCGTCGAGGAGGACGTTCGTGGCATCGCCTTCGATGGTTCCCATCGCGACGATCCTGCGGTCGTCGGCCGTCCACACGAATCGCCGCGACTCCGCCGCCGGCGCGATCCGCGCGTGCCGCCCTTCCGTGGCCACGCAGGGCAGAGCATCGATGCACAACTTGCCGGGAGGCAGCGGTTCCGTTGCGGCGAGCGTCGCCGCCAGGAGCACCGCGATCACGATCTCGCCCGCTCCCGCTGCGGCTGACGGATCTCGACGGTGGCCACTGCCCACCGCGCTTTCTCCGAGCCGCACGTGATCACGCCGTTCACGACACCCTCCGGCAGGCGGAAAGCCAATCCGACTTTCTCATGGCGAATCTCCGTATCGAAATACTTACATTTCACTACCAGAGCGTCAATCCGCACTTAAAGGTGACTGACCGCCAGGATCCCGATCCGATACGATGTCCCGATTGCGAGAACGCACTCTCCTGATTGCCGCCGTCGTGCTGCGCATCCTCACGTGCGCCGTCCTCGGTCCCACCGGCAGTGACCACCACTATGAAGTGATCGAGCACCTCCTGCGCGAGGGCCGGCTGCCGCCGGTCGAGCTGTACGCGCAGGCGTTTCATCCGCCCGCGTACTACCTGCTCAGCCTTCCGTGGGCCATCGCCGGCGGCGACCGATGGGTCGAACTGTTTTCGCTGCTGCTCTCGATCGCGAACGTCTTCCTGCTCTTCGCGCTCATCCGCAGATTCGTGGCGGACGAACGCGCGCGCCTGCACGCGATGGCGCTCACCGCGTTCCTGCCGCAGCTGGTGCTCTACTCGATCCTGGTCTCGAACGACACGCTGGCGATGCTGACCGGCACGCTGGCGTTGCTGGCCGCGCTGCGTTTCGCATCCGATCCGAAACCGGCGAACGCGGCTCTCGCAGGACTGGTCGCTGCATTCGGACTGCTGACCAAAGGCACGCTCATCGGACAGGCGGGCGTGCTCTTTCTCGTGATCGCGATCGTTTCATGGCGCCGGCTCGCCGGGCGCAGAGTCGCTGCCTGCATCGCGATCTTCATCGCACTGACGCTCCTCGGCTCGTACAAATACGTCGAGAATCAGCTCCGCTACGGCAGGCCGTTCGTGCACGGAATGGATTTCGGGCAGCGCTGGGTGCGCGAACAGCAGCCGACCATCACCGGCGTGCGCTCGCTGATCGACGTGAACGTCACCACGCTGCTGCGCGAGCCGTATGGCGAGCGGCGCGAAGGCGGCTGGACGAATCCGCAATCGGTGCCGCTGCTTTTTTTCGCGACGTTCTGGCATCCGTACGTGCCGGTGTCGAACTTCCGCGCGTCGTGGCAATGGACGCCGCTGGTCGCGCAGGCGACGTACGTGCTCGCCATCCCCGCCACGCTGCTGATCTTCGCCGGGTGGTGGCGTCCGCGCGCCTGGATCCCTCTCGCGTTCCTGGCCGCGAATCTCGCCATCGTGATGGCCGCCGGAGTGAAGTACGACGCCTGGTCGACCTTTCAGTCCCGTCTTCTCTTTCCTTCTTTCGCGGCCATCGCATTCGGCTATGCGTGGGGAATCGAGCGGAGCGGACGAACGCTCGCGCGCATCATCGACGTGGCGTGCGGCGCGCTCTACGCGGCGTTCCTGACGTACTTCGCGATCGAGATCGCGGCGGTGGTCACGCGGACGCTTGGCTCTCCAGTGCTTCCATGACTCCGCGTACTCCGCGCGAGTAATCCCACGTGGCGATGATCTCGCGCGAGCGCGCCGCCATGCGCGAGCGCAGCTCGGGATCGCCCGCCAGCGCATCGAGATGTCCGGCCAGCGCCGCCACGTCGCCGGGCGCGAACACGAATCCGTTGTCGCCGTGCTGCACGATGTCGCCGGCCGGGCCGCAGCGGTCGGTGATCGCGATCGGCAGGCCGCTGGCCATCGCTTCGTTCACGACCGTCGCGCGCGGATCGTCGAGCGACGGCAGCACGAACACGTCCGCCATCGCGTAATGCTTCGGCAACTCGCTCTGATTGACGAACCCGGCGAAGTGGACGCGCAGGTTGCGCTCGTTCGCGAAGCGCTCCATCTCGTCGCGCAGCTCGCCGTTGCCGAGAAAAATCACCGCGGTGCGCTCGCGGTGCTGCATCGCGTCGAGCGCGCGCAGCAGCGTCATCGGATCCTTGCGCGGCAGGAACTTGCCCGAGAAGACGATGGCCATGTCGTCTTCGCCGATGCCGAAGCGTGCGCGCAGGGCTTCACGCTCTCCGGGCGCGAAGCGGCTGCCCTCTTCGAAGCGCGCGTTGTCGATCGCCCACGGCACGAGGTGAAAGCGCGATGCATCGGCGCCGTAATGGCGGTAGTAGGCGGCGTTCAGCACGCCGCTGACCAGAAAGCGATCGGTGATCCGGAAGATGGTCCGCAGCAATCCGGCCCGCAGCCGCGACGCGAAGGTCGTCTCCGGCGGCGGGAAGCTGCTGTCGCCGAAGAGGAAGATCGGCGTTCCGCGCATCCGGCATGCGGCCATGCCGAGGAGGGAGGTGATGGTGCCCCATCCGAGAAAGAAGATCGCAGCGTCGTGGCGATGGAAGAGCAGCGCCGGCAGGATGCCCGGATCGATCAAGCGCGCGTAGCCGTCGCCGAATCCGAAGTTGCGCAGGAAGCGGTGCTTGTAGCCGCCGAGGAGATCGAGATCCCAGCGGAAGGTGGTCTGCATCTCCGGATCGCGATAGACCTTTGCGCCGTCGGTCGAGCAGAAGAGCACCTCGAGATCGAGGTCCGGCTCCTTCGCCAGCAGCCGGAAAAACGGCGCCTGGTATTGGATGACGTGCGATGCGATGAGCGCGACGCGGTGCACACGAGCACGTTATCGTGAACCCATGCACATCGCCATCGTCTGCCGCGCCCTCGGCGTACCCGGCGCGGTCGCGTCGATCGCCCTGCGGCAGGCGCGCGAGCTCACACGCCACGCGCGCATCACGCTCGTGTCGGACTCCTTGCCGGACGGCATCGACTGGGCGGAAAAGGCACGCGTGCCGATGCCCGACCTGCACGCGTTGCGGCGCTTTCGGCACGTTCCCGATGAGGTGCTGTTCGGGCGCGGCGTGAATCGCGCCCTGCGCTCGCTGCACGACGTCGACTTCATCCTCGCGCACGCGCACAGCGCCGCGCACATCGGCGCGCGCGGGCTGGGGATTCCGTTCGGATTCTTCGTACACGGCGACATCTTCGACCGTCCCACGGGAACGTATGACTCGCGACTGACGGCGTTCTATCAATGGATCGCGCCTCGCGCGTACCGGTCGGCGGACGTCGTGTTCGCGCTCGCGCCGTATCTCGCGGAGAAGGTGCGCGAGCGCGGGGCGCGATACGTGGAGGTCGTGCCGAACGGGATCGATCCGGCGGATCTCGGAGTGCGAGAGACCAAAGCGGTGGCTGCGGCCGCCGCGCTCCGGATGATCACCGTCGGGCGCCTCTCCATTGAGAAAGGCATCGAGCATCTCCTCGCCGCGTGCCGGCTGCTGGAGATCGACTACGAGCTCACGATCGCCGGCAGCGGTCCGCTGGAAGCGCAACTGCGCGAGTCCGCGCCGCGGCACGTGACGTTCCTCGGCGCGGTTCCGCGTCACCAGCTCGGCGCCTTGTACGCGCGGCACGATCTCTTCGTCACCGCCACGCTCAACGAAGCGTTCGCGCTGGTCGTGCTGGAGGCGCTGGCGTGCGGCCTTCCCGTGGCCGGTACGGACATCGACGCGCTGCGCGCGGTGATCGTCGACGGCGAAAACGGCCTGCTCGTGCCGCCGCGCGATCCGCGGGCCATGGCGAACGCCATCGAGCGCGTCGCGCGCGACCGGGCTCTCCGCGAACATCTCGCTTCGAACGCGCGAGCGTCCGTCGCGCAATACAACTGGCCCGCGATCGGCGACCGGATCGCGGAGGTCATCCGTAGAATGCTCGCGTGACGCAAGAGCGCCGGACCGACCTCACGATCTCGCTGGCGCTCTTCGCGGTCTCCGCGCTGGTGCGCATCCCCTTCCGCGCGCACGAGATCTTCCACGGCGATTCCTACGGCCTGGCCGCGGGCGTGATGTACACGCTCACCGCGCATCCGCCCGGCTTCATCGGCTACTGCGCGCTGGTGCGGCTCGCGTACTACATCGCCGGCGATGTGAATCTCGCGTTCGTGATCGTGAACGTCCTCTCCACCGCCGCCGCCACCTCCCTGACGTACCTCCTCGGGCGGCACCTGTTCGATCGCAAGGTCGGACTGATCGCCGCGGTGCTCTACGCCACCAGCCTCGACACGTCGTACTTTGCCGTGACCGCGCTGACCTATGCCGCCGAAGGCGCGTTCGCGACTGGGGTCGCGCTCACCGGCTGGCTGAGCGTGAAGCGCCGCTCGTTCGGATGGCTGCTCGCGCACTCCGCGGTGCTGGCCATCGGCGGCTCGGTGCGCCAGACCACGCTCGCGTTTCTGCTGCCGCTCTGGCTGTGGATCGTGTGGCGCTCGGTGCCGCGCTGGCGGCAGCGCGCCTGCGCGTTGGTCGTGCTGGCGGTGCTGGTCTGGTCGTGGTCGGTGCCGAACGCGCAGCGGCTGGCGAAGTACTGGGACCAGGCGGAGGTCAGCTATTTCGAGAGCGTCTACAAGTTGCAGGTAGCGATGGAGCAGTATTACGACTCGACGCGTTTCGGCGCGGTCGAGTACGAGGAATCGCAGCCGCGCTTCCACTGGCCGCTGGTCGAGCTCGGCGTCGCGCTCTGGAACAAGGTCTCGCCGCCGGCTCCTGACGCGCCGCGGGAAGTGCGGGTGGCGTCGGCGTCGCACGCGATCGGCCTGATCCGCTACCAGACCGCGAAGCTACTGTTCTACGGCGGCGTGGCGCTCGGACTGGCCAGCGTGTTCGTCTTGCTCGCGTTTCTCACACGCGTGCGGCGGACGTTCGACGCGGAACGCTGGATCTTCCTCGTGCTCTGGGTCCTTCCCGCCGCTCTCTTCTTCGCGCTCAATCACCTCGGCGCATGGGGCTACCTGCTGATCTTCCTGGCCGCGCTGACGATCATCGCCTCACAGGCGATCGTGACGCTGACGAAGCGGCCGATGCTGGTCACGGCCGCGATCGCGCTCGTGAATGTGCTGGCGTTCCTGTTCATGCGCCCGCTCCCCGACACGACCGAGCGCAATCGCCTGATCAACATCGCGCTGCTGCAGTACTCCGCGCCGTCGATCCGCATGCACTACGCGCGGGCGCGGTCGTCGGGATTCGCGAAAGACCCGCGGCAGTTGCCGGTCGATTGCGTGACGGATGAGTGCCTGGAGAAGAGCTTGAAGAAGGACTTCGCGTTGCCCGCGGAGCTAGCGCCGGTGAAGCCGCTTCGGGAGCGATGAGAGGAGCGACAGCCACGCTCTCCAGTGCCACGGATCCTTCCGCACCGCCTCGCGCAAAACCCGCAATCCCTTTCGATTCCGCTGCTGCAACAGACACTTCCCGATGAAATACAGCGCCGCTGCTTCTCCGCGCGGCGTGACGCGCGCCGGCCCGATCGCCGCCGCGTCGGTCAGCGAGCCGTGTCCATCGCGCAACGCCACGGCGATCTCCGTCAAGAAAACCTGCGCGTCGCGGGCAAGGCCACTGATGCTGCGCGCGTCGACCGTCGCGTCGTACAGGACCTCTTCGGCGATGGCGAACGTTCCGCCGTTCTGCGCGATGCGGATCCAGAGGTCGAGATCCTGCGCCACGCGAAACTCGGCGCGATAGCCCCCGGCGCGCGAATACGCATCGCGGCGGAACATGGCCGAACCGTGATGCGGGAGCGCGTGAATGCGACTGGCATCGTCATGGAGCAGACTGCGCCGCACGTCGTCTCCATCGGCGCGCGCGATGTAGAGCAGGTCGCCGTCGCCATCGACGAACCGGGTCGCGCACGAGACCACCGTCGCGTGCCCGAGCAACGCCAGCTGTCGCGCGAATCGCTCCGGATGCGACCGGTCGCCGCAATCGTGCCGTGCGATCGCCTCGGCACGCGCTTCCGCGCATCCGCGCATCAGCGCGCGCGTGAGGCCGCCGTTCGCCTGCGTGATGACGCGCATGCGTGGATCGGTAGTTCCGGCCAGGATCGACGGCGTCGCATCGGTCGAGCCGTCGTCGACGACGATCAGCTCGAAGTCGCGTTCCGTTTGCGCGAGGATGCTGTCCAGGGTCGCGGCGAGCGCGGATGCGCCGTTGAAGACCGCCATGACCACCGAGAGCTTCATCGCAGGTGATCCATCAGGCAGGAGATGCGGCCCATCAGCGGCCATCCGAGAAGCCGCGCGCCGGCGGCGTAGAGGCGGAACTGAATCCGATTGCGATCCGGCCCAGACGCGTCGCGCGCGAGATCGAACAGCATCCTCGATTCCTGCGGCAGACCGGCATCGGCGTCGAGACGCCGGAGATGAAGCATTACGCGCGCGTGCTCGAGGATGAGCGCGTGCGCGCGGGCGCGGTCGCGGAGCACGTCCGGTTGCATGCCGAGGGCGGACAGGCGGTCGCGATGGTGATGGCGGACTTCGGCGATCCACTGGTCGCAGTAGTGCAGGCGTACTCCGAGGGACGCGATGCGCGCGTCGTACTCCCAATCCTCCTCGTTGCGCAGCGGGAGCCACGCGCCGGCGCGTCCGAGCAGCGACGCGCGGAACAGCGGCGTGATGGTGTGCCACCAGCGCGATTGCAGCATGGCCGGAAACATCGACTCGACGCGTTCGCCGGTGCGCCGCGCGGGCGTCTCGAGTAGCCGGCCGTCGGGCAGATGTTCGCGCGTCCAGCCGTACGACGCACCGCACTCCGGATGCGCCTGCAGCCCCGCCACCTGCAGCTCGAACTTGCGCGGGTAGAGCAGGTCGTCGCTGTCGAGGTGCTGGATGAACTCGCCGCGCGCCGCCAGCCGGCCGGCCTCGCGCGCCGGACCGACGCCGGCATTCGGCTGATGAATGACGCGTACGAGCTCGGGATGCTCGGCGGCGATCGCATCGGCGACCGCGCTCGTGTCGTCCGTCGAGCCGTCGTCGATGATGATCAGCTCGAGGTTCCGGTACGTCTGCGCGAAGACCGTGTCCGCCGCCTCGCGCAGCTCGGCCGCGCGGTTGTAGACCGGGAGGATCGTGCTCACGAGACCGGGACGCGTTTCCATCGCCGAGAGGATACGATGGCCGCCGATGACGCGCGTCCTGATCTGCACGCCGACGTACTACCTGCAGGGCGGCGTCGAGCGGATCATGGAGTCGCTGGCCGCGGACCTTCCGCAACGCGGCATCGACGTGCAGTTCGCGCTCGCGAAGGGTGCGCGCTTTCACGATCCGGCGAAGTTCCGCGCCGCATTTCCGGGCATTCGCGGCGTCGACGTCGACGGCACCAGCGGCACCGTTTACGGGCGGCGGCGCGCGCTGCGGCGGGTGATCCTCGAGACCGATGCGGACGTCGTGCTGATGGCGCGGATGTTCGACGCGTATCCCGTGGTGTCGCAGCTGAAGCTCGAGGGACACCGCACGCGTCTGGCCGTGACGATCCAGGCGTTCGAGAGCGATTACTTCGCGGACCTGGAGCGCTATCAGGACTTCGTCGATCTCTGCGTCGCCAGCGGCGAACGGATCGCGGACGAGGTGCGGCGGCGTACGTCCGTGCCGGTGGTGAGCATTCCTGGCGGTGTGGCGCCGCCGCGCCGTGTTCGCGAAGCGCATGACGGTCCAATGCGCTTCGGCTACGTCGGACGCGTGCAGCAGATCCAGAAACGCGTGCTCGACCTGCCGCTGCTCGTGGAGCGGCTGACCCTTCCGTTCACGCTCGACGTCGCCGGCGATGGCACGGAGCTCGACGAGCTGCGTGCGCACTTGCCGGATGCGCGTTTTCACGGCTGGCTATCGACCGCGGAGTTGTACGAGCGCGTCTATCCGGAGCTCGACGTGCTGGTGCACTTCGCGGAGTTCGAGGGGATGACCATCGCCCCGCGCGAGGCGATGGCACACGGCGTCGTGCCGGTGATCGCGCGCAACGTCGGCGCGGAGGATTTCATCGACGGCGTAAATGCGCTGACGTTCGAGATCGGCGACATCGCCGCGGCGGCGGATGCCGTCGAGCGCCTGCATCGCGATCGCGCCTTGTTCGAGCGGCTGTCGGCAAACGCACGCGACTCGCAACGCGGCATCCGTTCCGCGGAAGGCGCGAGCGATGCGTGGGCGGCGGCCTTGCGCGAGACCGCCGTCCGCGCGTCGCGCGCCGGACGGACGCTGCCGCTCGCGCCGCGCGATCGGGGACTGTTGTCGCGACTCGGCGTACCGGATGCGATTGCGGAGATCGTGCGCCGCATGCGCAAGCGCAAACACGGCGACCCGGGCAGCGAATGGCCGCACTGGAGCGGACAGCCGTAACGGGACTTAGAATCGCTCCCCGATGTCTCTCCGCCACCGCCTCGGCGCGCTCGTGTACGACTGGCCGCGCTTCCTCCGCCTGCGCGATCCGAACCTGATGCGCAATCGCAACGAGTCGATCGTCAGCGACGGCCGCGGGGTGCGTTGCGACTGGACGTACACCTCCGAGCTGCACATCGCGAACGTCTATCCATCGACCTCGCGGGCGCTGATGCGGCGCACGCTGCGCGCATGGCCGATCACCTTGCGCGATGCACCCGAAACGACGGACCAGCCGCAGGTCTCCTTCCTCGTCGGCCATCGCGGGCTGGAGCGCCTGCCGAACCTCCTGGCCACGCTGCGCAGCATCGCCGGACAGACCGGCACGAGCATCGAGTGCATCGTCATCGAACAATCCGCGACGCGGGAAATCGAGACGAAGCTCCCGCCGTGGGTTCGCTATCTCCACACGCCGGTCGCGCCGGGCTTCGACTATTGCCGCTCGGCGACGTTCAACGCGGCGGTGCCGATCGCGCGCGGTGAGGTGATCGTCGCGCACGACAACGACATGCTCGTGCCCGAGCGCTACGCGGCCGAGGTCCTGGCGCGGGCGCGCGAAGGGTGGCACTTCATCGATCTGAAGCGCTTCATCTTCTACCTGAGCGAAGCCGACTCGCGCGCCATCTTCGACGGCGCGCCGCTGCGCAACGATCGCATCACGAAGATCGTGCAGAACCTCAAAGGCGGCAGCATCGCCGCGACCAGGGACGCGTACCTCGCTATCGGCGGTTTCGATGAGGACTTCGTCGGGTGGGGCGGCGAGGACCTCGAGTTCTGGGAGCGCGCGCGCGCGTACGGCCACGTCTACGAGTACGGCTATCTGCCGATCGTCCACCTCTGGCATCGCGCGCAGCCGGGCAAAGTCGATCCGAGCGGCGCGCCGGCGGAGCGGCGCTATCAGGAGCTGCGCGCCATTCCGCCCGAAGAACGGATCAGGCGGTTGCGGAGTCGATGATCGCGCGCGACCGCTGCGCGAATTTCTCGAACGAGAAGTAGCTCAGCGCATCCGGCACGCGGCGCGTTCCGTGCTCCAGCGTTTCCATGATGGCGGCGCGGATCTCGGCGGGATTGGTCGGATCGACGAGCAGCCCGAGCTTGCCATCGAGCAGCGCCTCGCGTCCACCATCGAGCTTGCTGCCGATCACTGGAACGCCGCACGCCATCGCCTCGAGGAACACGAAGCCGAATCCCTCGCCACGGCTCGGCATCACGTACGCGTCGGCGAGGTTGTAGAGATCGCGCTTGTCCTCGTCGGCGAACAGGCCGGTGAAGATCACCCGCGAACCCACGCCGAGCTCGCGCGCGCGCAGTTGCAGACGATTGGCGTCGTTGCCGCCGCCGGCGATCATGTAGACCACGTCCTCCGGCAGATCGCGCAGCACCTCCAGCACTTCGTCGAAGCCCTTGGAGCGCTCCGCTGCCTCGAGCCGTCCGACGGTGAGCAGCACGCGTTTGCCTTGCAGGTGATAGCGCGCGATCCAGTCGGCGCGTTTCTCGCGGATGCCGTACTGCTCGAGGTGAATCGCGTTCGGCAGCACGAACGTCGGACCTTCGTAGCCCGACCATCCGGCCAGGCGATCGCGCGTCAACGCACTGACCGACACGATGCCGCGGCACGAGTCGAGTGATGCGCGACGCCGCTTCCACGCCTCGATGCCGTGCACGACCAGCAGCGGATCGCCGAACGCCACCGGCAGCAGATTGATGTGACCGCAGATCACGAGATCGGGTTGCGCGCGCCGCGCCGCTGCCAGCGCGCGCAGGTACGCCACCGGTCCCTCCGCCGCCGCGGCGACGAAGGTCACGTGCGGCGGCGCATCCTGAATCGGTCCGCGGATCACGCGCGGAATGACGGTCAGGTTCACGTGATCGAGCGCGGCGCAGAGCTCGCGATTGAACAGCGCGATGCCGCCGTAGCCGCCGTACGCGTCGGTGACGAGGAACAGCACGTTCACGCGAACCTCTCCCACACGTGCCGCGCCCAGCTGCGCATGCGCGTCGACGTGCCATCCGGCGCGAGATCCATCCACGCCTGCATCGGTACGAAGAAGCCGGTCTTCTTGCGATTGCGGAGATAGTCCGGCAGGTTTGCCGCGAGCGCCGACTTGTCGCGCTGCCGGATCAGCATCGGCACGAGCTGCCGGAGGAGATACGCATCGACGAGCGGCGTGCGCACTTCCACCGAATGCGCCATGCTGGCCCAGTCCGCATCGCGCAGCAGCTGATTGCGCATGTAGAGCGCCGCCTCCATGGCGGCCACGCGGCCGAACGGCGTGCCGGGATCGGGCGCGAGCGTGCGCTCGATGTTCGCGAGCGGCTGCAGGCGCTCCAATCCTTCGCGCGCGAGCTCGTCGCCGAGAATGGCCAGCAGTTCGCCGGGAAGAAAGAGGCCGCGCTGCAGCAGATACGCGCCGGCGTACGTGCGTCCGTGCTCGGCGATCAGGCGCGCCTTCGGATGGCGCAGCAGTTTGCCCGCCAGGCCCGCGATGCGCGGAAAACGCACCATGCGCGGGATGTTCTTGAACGAAGGATAGCCGCCGAGGAGCTCGTCGCCGCCGACGCCGGAGAGCGCGACCTTGATGCCTGCCTCGTGCACCGCCTTGCTGATGAACCACGTGTTCACGCCGTCGATGGTGGGCTGGTCCATGCGCTCGAAGATCCGCGGCAGATCGGAGAGAAACTCGTCGCGGCCGACCACGCGCGTGGTCTGCGTCGTGCCGAGCTCGCGCGCGAACCGTTCCGCCAATGGCGCCTCGCTGAACTCGGTGAACGAGAGCGTGAAGGTGTGCAGCGGCGTGCGTCGCGCCGCGATTTGCGCGATTGCCGACGAGTCGATTCCCGCCGACAGAAACACGCCCACCGGCACGTCGCTGACCAGATGGTGCGCGACTGATTCTTCGACGCGCTCGCGCACGAACACCGCCGGATCGACCAGCGCGTCGTCGTCGGCATCGCGAAACACTTCCGCGATCGAGAAGAAGCGCTGCGCGCCGGTGATGCCGCGTTCCTCGTCGATGAAGAACGACGTTCCCGGCTCGATCGCGCGCACGTCGCGGCGGATCGTGAACGGCTCCGGCACCGATCCCGTCAGAAAGAAGCCGGCC
>CAMPKJ010000075.1 GCA_946887105.1 uncultured Acidobacteriota bacterium
CTTCTCCCCTCTCTGAGGGGAGAAGGTGCCGCAGGCGGATGAGGGGAGCCATCCCCAGCACGAGCGTCGCGAGCGATACCCACACGCCGATCCAGAACGACAGCGGCGAGTACCACACGCGCACGTTCGACTCTCCCGGCGGCACCGCGAATCCCAGAAAAACGGCGTTCACTTCCATCGGCTTGACGCGCTTGCCGTTGATCTCCACGTGCCATCCCGGCCAGAGCGGAATGCTGCTCACGACCAGCGATCGCTGCGCTGCGCTCGCGCGCAGGCGGTATTCGGTCGGCGACGCGGAGGCGATCGTCGTCGCCGCGGCGCCGGCGAAGTTCGTGTCTTGCGCGAACGCGGTGTTCGCCCAGTCGCGATGCGGGCGGATGTGCGGATAGAACACCGGCAGCACGCTGCGCACACTGTAGAAGCGCGGCAGCACGGTGCGATTCTCGAGAATCTTCCCATCGCGTCCGTCGTAGATCACTGCATAACGCGACGGATCAGGCACGGCCATGGCCGGATCGAGCACGACGTAGCGCACGTTGAGAAAGTCGTACACCGGCTTGTTCGGGTCCTTGAGAAAGGCGAAGTAGTTCCACGGCTCGTAATCGGCGGTGAGCTTGAGGAAGGCGAGATAGCGGGCGTTCGACATCGGGTCGTGCGCGCGGATGTCTTCGATGCCGTACACCGCGGACAGGTTCGGAAAGAACTGCGCGTACATGCCGGCGAAGCGGAACGGCTCTCGCGATGTCCGCGCCAGCTCCTGCAGTTTCGCGATCAGCGGCGTGGCCGGATAGAGCGTGCGCTGCGGCAGCGGCATGTTGCGATCGCGTCCGGCGTGGAACAGCTCCGCGATCACGACCACCAGCAGCGCCATCGCCGCCGCCTTGTGCCGCGTCAATGCGAACGCGGTTGCCGCGAGCAGCGTGACGATGCCTGGGAACATCTCCAGCGCGCTCGCATGCGGCATGCGCAGCAGCGCGACCAGCACCAGTGCCGCCGCGAGCACCGCCAGCAGCATCGGAATCCTGCGCGCGAGATCGATCGCCGCAGCGGTCTGGATCGCGCAGAGGAGCGTGAAGAGCATTCGCGCGCGGGCATGCGCGGCGATCGGCATCAGCAGATGGAACGAGTCGCCGATGACTGGCCAGGCGTAGATCACGCCGAGGATGAAAAGAGTGGTCACGGCGTAGAACGTCTCGCGCGAGCGCCATCGGCGCGTCACCACGACCGACAACGCCGTTGCGATCCACGCCACCCAGCCGAACACGCCCGGATAGCCGCCCAGCGGCTCCGTCGTCGCCGTCGCGAAGAAGCGCGGCTGGAACATCATGATCGCGGAGTTGCGGTCCTGATACGGCAGCGCGTCCGCGGAGTAGGGCATCTCTTTCAGTTCCGCGACGCGCTTCGATCGCGGCATGGTCTCCAGCAGCGGGCCGAGATACGGCGCGGCCAGCAACGCGGCGACGGCGAGCGCGCCGCCGAGCGTCAGGATCAGGCGCCAGCGCCGTTTTTCCACTATCACGCGCCAGAGCGCGTATACCGCGCTGAGCCAGAACACGTGCGCCGCGGTCTCCGGATGTCCGGCGAAGAGGAGCTGCGTCCACACCAGCGCCGCGAAGGTGAAGCGCCCCCACGTGCGCCGCTCCGCGAGTTGATCGACGGCGTACAGCACAGCCGGCGCGAGACAGGCGGCGGTGACCATCGGGAAGTGCAGCCATCCGATCATGAATCCGCCGAACGCGAACGTCACCGCGGCGATGGTGCTGGCGAGCGGCGAGTAGCGCCGCCTGCAATACAAGTACACGAACGTCAGTGCGATCAGCACCTTCATCGCCCCCTCGGCCGCCACGGCGTGTCCGAGGGACAGCGGCAGCGTGACGATGCGCAGAAGGGAAAACGCGGAGCTCTGTCCGTTGCCGAGGAGCGGATAGCCGCTGCCCGAGTGGTGATTCCAGAGCGGCGGCGTGAGCGACTTCCAGCTCTCGCGCACCTGATGCATCCACGGCACGATCTGCATCGGCACGTCGTTCAGCTCGGAGTTGTGCTGATGGTGATCGTTCGTGACGAAGTACCAGGGCGGAAGCGACGGCAGCACATCCACCTGGAAGTTGACGTACGGCTGCGTGAGCGGTTTGAAGAAGAAGAGCAGGACCAGGACGTAGAAGAAGAAAGGGATGCGCTTCGGCAGCTCCGCGCCCGCCCGCCGCGCCAGCGCGACCGCGATGGCGTAGACGACGGCGACGAAGAGCCAGGTGAAGTTCATTTGCGTGACAGCTTCATTCCCACCGCGATCAGCCCCACCAACGTCGCCAGCGCCAGGATCGCGCCGAAGCGGAACGTCCAGGGGTCATACCAGACCCGCACGTCGAGCTCTCCGGCGGGCACCGCGAATCCAAGATAACCGCCGTTGACGCGGACCGGCTCGATGCGGGCACCGTTGCGCTCCACTTTCCAGCCCGGCCACCACGGCACGCTGCTGACGATCAGCGAATAGCGCGGCGCCTTCACGTGCAGACGGTACTCCGTCGGCTCCGCCTCGACGATCTTCACTTGCGCGAGCGGCGCATCGTCGGGGCGCGGCTTGAAGAAGTCATCGCGCTGTTCCTCGACCTCGATCTTCAGATTCTCGAGAAACGCCGTGTGCGCCCATCCTTCGGTCTGCTTCAGCTGCTGATGGAAGTGCGCATCGCGAAACTCGAGGATCACGTTGCGCACGGCGAAGAAGCGCGGCAGCGCGCCGGCATTCTCGAAGATGCGTCCGTCCTTGCCGTCGTAGAGCATGCGAAAGCGCGGCGGCAGTTGCGCGTTCGGCGTTCCGACGACGTAACGCACGTTGAGGTAGTCGATGTACGCGCGCTCGAACTCGTTCCATTCGGCGAAGTAATTCGCGGCGTCGTAATCGATGATCAGCGAGAGCAGGTTGATGTACTGCGCGTTGACCATCGGGTCGTGCGCGCGCACGTCTTCGTAGCCGTAGACCGCGGGGCTGTTCGGGAAGAAGCCGGGACCGTTTGCGACGATGCGGAACGGATCGTTCTTCGGGATGTCTTTCGTCAGCTCCTCGAGCTTCGCCAGCAGCGGCGTCTTCGGATACATCCACTCGGTCGAGACGACCGGATTCCAGCTGCCGGTGGTGGCCCACAGCTCCGCGATGATGCCGGTCAGCAGCACGAGCAGCACCGCGTGGCGTTTGACGGCGACCGCGATGAACGCCACGAGCATGAGCGTCAATCCCGGCACCATCGCGGCGATCGAGCCGTCGCGATAGTGCGGCACGCTGAAGTCGGCAGTGAACAGGATGCCGGTCAGCAGCATCGTCGCCGCGGCCAATCCGATGAACGCGGACTTGCGGTCGCGCGCGAAGACGTCGATGGCAGCCGCGGTCTGGACCGCGCCGAGCAGGCAGAGGAAGAGTCGCAATCGCGCATTCGCGGCGAGCTGAAAGACGAGGTGGAAGAGATCGCGGACGATCGGCCACGACAGGATGATCCCCACGACCAGCACCGTGGCGAGCACGAAGAACATCTCCCGCGATCGCCACGCGCGCGTGCGCATGACGTGCGCGAGCAGCACGAACCAGGCGGCGATGCCGAGCGTGCCCGCGAAGCCGGTGATCGACTCCGCGTGCGCCGGTCCCCACGGTTTCTTCTCCTCTGGCAGCTCGCCGAAAAAGTTCGGCTGGATGAGCAGCTTCGCCGACGGCCAGTCGGAGAACGGCACTTCCACCGAGGTGGAGTTAGCCTTCAGATCCTGAAAGCGCTTCGACTTCGGGACCGCTTCGAAAAACGGGACGAGCTGCGGCAACGCCAGCAGTCCGGCCACGGCCAATGCGCCGAGGAGCGAGACCAGGAAGTTGCGGGTGCGGCCCGCGGTACTGCGCTCGATCAGCACGATCCAGCCGGCGTACAGCATGGCCATGAAAAACGTGTGCGAGACGGTTTCCGGATGGCCGCCGAACAGCATTGCGGTCCAGACCACCGCGCCCCCGACGAAACGCGCGTACGTGAATCGCTCCGCCAGCAGATCGATGAAATAGAAGACCGCCGGCACGAGGCAGGCGGTGGTGACGATCGGGAAGTGCAGCCACACCAGGATGAACGACGAGAACCCGAACGCTGCGGCGCCGGCGGCGCTGGCGAGCTCGGAGTAACCGCGCCGGCGGCACCAGAGGAACAGGAACGTCAGCGCGATCAGGATCTTCATGGCCGCCTCGAACGTCATCGCGTGTGCGAGCGAGAGCGGCAATCCGACGATGCGCAACGGAGAGAGCGCGGAGCTCTGCGCGCTGGCCAGCAGCGGATAGCCGCACGCGGAGAGATGGTTCCAGAGCGGCGGCGTGAGCGACTTCCAGCTCTCGCGCACCTGATGCGCCCACGGCACGATCTGCAGCGCGAGGTCGTTGATCTGCGGATTGATGGCGGTCGGATCGTCGGTCGCATACGCCCACGGCGACAGCGTCTTCAGAAAATCGACCGGCAGATTGACGTAGTCCTGCGTCAGCGGGAGATAGAGAAAGACGAAGACGAGAGCATAGAAAAAAACGGCCACCCGCCGCGGCAGGTCCACCCCCGCCCGTCGCGCCAACGCCACGGCCGCTGCATACACGGCCGCTGTGTAGAACCAGGTCGGATTGAACACGGCGGCGGATGATACCTTTCGGAAGTCGCAAAGTCGCAAAGTCGCAAAGTGTCAAAGACGCAGCCCGCCTCTCCTTTGAGACTTTGACACTTTGCGACTTTGCGACTCTCCAATGAATCTCACCTGGCTCTACCTCCTCGCCCTCTACGCGCTCGGCGTCTGGCGCGTGGACATTCCGCGCCGCATCGCGCTGCTCTTCTACCTGCTCGTGCTCGTCTATCTGTGGCGACCGTTGACGCAGGACGTGACGATGATTGCGGGGGATGTGGTGCAGCTCGCGGCGCCTTGGTCGGAGATGCATGCGCCGGGGCGGCCGCCGGTGTCGAAGTTCGAGGTGTCCAATGCGAATCTGCAGGACGTCACGATGCAGATCGCGCCGTGGGCGCATCAGGTGCGCGAGGCGTGGCGCTCCGGTGAGATTCCTCTCTGGAACGCGGCCGCGGGTTGCGGGTATCCGCTGCTGGCCAATGGGCAGAGCACACCGCTCTCCCCGTTGCGCTTGCTGACATTGCCGTTGCCGTTCGCATACGCGTACACGGCGGAATGCGCGATGAAGCTCCTGCTCGCGCTGACGTTGACGTTCCTCTTCTGCCGCCGCCGCTACTCGATTTCGGCGAGCGTGCTGGCCGCAATCGCGTTTGCATTCTCGACGTGGATGCTGATCTGGCTGCAGTTCCCGATCGCGGGCGCGTCGGCGCTCCTGCCGGGCGTGTTGCTCGCCATCGACCTCCTGCTCGAGCGCGTCACCCGCAGGCGGTTCATCGGTGCGGCGCTGATGTTCGCGATCGCGGTCCTGACCGGGCAGCCGGAGACGGTGTTTCAGGTGGGGATGTTTGCGGGCGCGTACGGGTTGTGGGTGGCGCTGATCGAGAGGCGGCAATGGCGCGCGCTGCTGCCGGTCGCCGGCGCGTCCTTGGTTGCCGCGGTACTCGCGTCTCCGTTCCTGGTGCCATTCGCGGAGGCGGCGTTGCGGTCGCAACGGCTGGCGGACGTTCGCGAGACGCCGGAGATGACCATCTCGCCGCTGCCGGCCATCGATTCCGCGGTGCTGCTGTTGCAGCCGCGGTTTTACGGTCAACTGCCGACCGAACGGCCGTGGGGCGCGGTGTACAACGAGTCGATCTGCGGCTTCGCGGGCGTGCTGGCCATCGTCTGCGCGATCGCGGCGGTCTTCTTTATCGTGTGCGGCCGGCGCTGGCGCGAGCGCGAAACGCTCTACGTTCTCGCGCTGCTGCTCTCCGTCGCCGTGGTCCTCGGCATGCCGGTGATCACCGAGATTTTTCACAAATTGGCGGGCATGGCGCCGAGCGGACGGATGCGCTTCGGCGTCTGCTGGTTCGCGGCGTTGCTGGTCGCGCCGGTGGTCGACTGGACGCGCCGCGAAAGCCGTCTGCCGTTGCTGATCAGCGCACTGATCGTCTCCGCGACGATGTTCGGTCTGCTGCGCGGATTCGAGTTCCCGACGAAGGGCCATTACGACGCCGCGGTCTACGCGTTCTTCCCGAGCATGGCCGCGTTGCTGGCGATCGCGCTCTTCTCCCGGCGCACGTACGTACTCGCCGCGCTGCTTCTCGTCGATCTCTGGCTCGCGGCGTCGCATTGGGATCCGCGCCTGCCGCTGCGTGCGCTCTATCCGAAGACGCCGCTGATCGCGGCACTGGAGAAGCTCCCGCACGAAAACACGCGCATCCTCGGCATCGGCAGTCAGCTCTATCCGAACACCGGCGCGATGTACGGGCTCGACGACATACGCGTCCACGATCCGATGGCGTTCCACGCGTACGAGACGTTCCTGCAGACCATGACCGGCTGGGAGCCGCGCAGTTACTACGAAAAGTGGACCGACCCCGGGACGCCGGTGATCGATTTCCTGAACGCGAAGTACGTGATCACCGAGCCCGGTCGCGAGCTCGCTTCGCCGCGTTACGAGCAACGCTATGCCGGCCGCGACGGCCGGATTTACGAGAACAGGAACGTCCTGCCGCTCTTCTTTGCCGTGCGTCACGTGCTCGCGGGGGGCGAGCTGCGCACGCACACGGACTGGCGCTACACCGCGATCGCGTCACGGGTGCCGAAGCGCGCGTTCGAGGAACTGTCGCAGCCCTGGACGGGCGATGATGCGCGCGTCGAGTTCACGCGCAACGGCGCATCGCATTACACGCTGCGCATTCACGCGCCGCGTACGACGCTCATCGTCAGCAGCATCGCCAATGCGCCCGGCTGGCGCGCCGGCGGCTTTCCGGTCGTCGACGTGAACGGTCCGTTCTTGGGGTTCATCGTTCCGCGCGGCGAGCACGTCGTGAACGTCGTCTATCGCCCGCTGTCGTTCCTCATCCCGGCCATCCTGGCGGTGATCACGCTCGTGGTCATGAGCGTGATGATGCTGAGGGCCAGGCCGCCCCAGAAGGACATCGGCACGTAGCGGACGCGCACCGTGCCGCGTCCCGGCGGCACGCGGAATCCGAGGAATGCGTCGTCGACGAGTTGCGGCTCGAGCGTCTCGCCGTCACGCGTCACGCGCCAGCCCGGCCACATGCCCACGCTGCTTCGGATGAGCGCTCCCCGCGGCGCATCGACCTCGAGCTCGTACGCATCGCCGCGCCACTTCGCGATCTCGACGCGCGCGCCTTCCCCGAAGAAACGCGGCTGCGCGCGCAGGTTCTCGTAGATGCGCCCGTCGAATCCTTCGTACAACAGCTTGTAGCGCGCTGAATCCGACAGTTCGACGCGCGGCTCGGTGATCACCCAGCGCACGTTCAGGCGATCCAGCAGCGGCGTCCCGGAATCCATCCATTTCCAGTAGTACTGCGTGGTGTCGAAGCCCTGGACGTTGCGCTGCAGGACGTCGACGTAGCGCGCGCTGGCCAGCGCGTCTTTCACGCGCACGTCCTCGAAGCCGAACATCGATTGCGTATTCGGGAAGAGCGCGCCGCCGAGCCCGACCATGCGGTACGGCTGCGTTCCGCGCGCGGATTGCAGCGCGTCGAGAATGGGCATGCGCGGGTAGATCTCCGTGCCGCGCGTGGCGGGATGCCAGCTGTGACCCGCGGTCCACATTTCCGTGTACACCGCCACGATGAGCAGCAGCAGCGCGGGGATGCGCGCTTTCGGAATGGCCAGCAGCGCGGCCAGTCCGAGCACGATCAGGCTCGGAATGGTGGTGACGTACGCGAAGTGCCGCGCCTCCGGCGTCGGGTAGCCCGTCCTGACGAGCACGAACGCCAGCGCCGCGAGCGAGCCGCCGATTGCCACCGGCATGAGCCAGCGTTCGCGTTTTGCGTAGTGCAGCAGCGCCGCGGTCTGGACCGCCAGCATGAACGAGAACTGCAGCCGGAACCGCGAGTTCAATGCGATCGAGAACAGCTCCCGGACCGGCGCGCTGATGTACGGGGTGTCGTCGATGACCGCGAACGTCAGCAGCGTCGCCAGCACGAAGAAAAACTCGCGCTCGCGGAAGCGGCGGCCGATCACCGCGCGCACGAGCATCGCCAGACACGCGCCGAATCCGAGCAGCCCGCAGAAGCCGGCCACCGACTCCGTGACCGCCCAGCCCCACAGCGGTCCGGGACGCTGTCCGTACAGTCGCGGGTGCACGAGCAGCGCGAGCATCGGGAAGTCGGAGAACGCGGTGCCTCGGTCCAGTTGCGCTTCCTGCTGCACGCGATATGACATCGAGTGCGGCAGGATCTCGACGAACGGCAAGAGGACCGGCGCCGCGAGGAGCAGCGACACGATCGAGACGGCGATCAGGGCGCGCAGGAACGTTCCTCGGGTTCCTCGGAGTTCCTCGGAGTTCCTCGGAGAGGTGGCGGCGACCTCCTCCGAGGAGCCCCGAGGAACCGAGGAACTCCGAGGAACCGATAACAGCCAGAGCGCATACAGCGCCGCGAAGAACACCGTGTGCGCGACCGTTTCCGGATGTCCGCCGGCGAGCAGGATCGGACCGAGGATGGCGGCGAAAAGGAAGCGTCCGCGCGTGACGCGCTCGGCGAGCAGGTCGAGCTGATACAGCACGGCGGGCAGGAACGCGGCCACGTTCGGATGCGGGAAGTGCAGCCACGTGGTCATGAACGTGCCGAAGCCGAAGGCGATCGCGCCGATGATGCTCGGCAAGAGGTCGTAGCGCCTCCTGCAGAAGAGGAACGCAAACGTCAGCGCCACCAGAATCTTGAACGCCCCCTCGGCGCTGAACGCATGCGCGAGCGGCAGCGGAATGGTCAGCATCCGCAACGGCGACAGCGCACCGCTCTGCATGTTCGCCATCAGCGGCATGCCGGTCGCGGTCAGCGGATTCCACAACGGCACGCGCAGCTCGCGCCACGACTCGTGCACCTGCCGCGTCCACGGCACGAACTGGAAGACGATGTCCTGCAGCTCATAGTTGCCGGCGTCGAACTTGTCGAAGCCCGGCGGCGCGGTCGCGGACCACGGCGCGATCAGTTTCAGGACGTCTGCGCCGACGTTCGTATACGGACCGGTCAGCGGTTTGAAGAAAAACAGCAGCACCAGCGCGTAGAAAAGGATGGCCACACGCCGCGGAAGCTCGACGCCCGCGCGCCGCGCCAGCGCAACGGCCGCGGCGTACACCAGTCCGACATACGCCCACGCCCAATTCAGAGCTTCCTCCAGAAACGCTGTGCGCGCTCGAAGGCGTCCGGGGCGTTGCCGTCGACGATGGCGCGCGCGAGCTCCGCGACCGCGTCCGCATGCGGCGCGAGCTGATCGCGATTCGCGTCGAGCACGCTGTTCCAGACGCTGGCGTCGCTCCCCGCGAGCCGCAGGAAGGCACGCAGGCCGGTTCCCGCAAACCGCAACACCTCGGGATGCTGCTCGAGGTACGCCGCGAGTGCGGTCGACAGCACCTGCGGCAGCTGGCTGCTCAGCGCAACCGCCGCATCGTGCTCGTCCGCGGTCGCGCGCTCGAGCACCGCGCCGCAATCGCGCACCAGCGCCTCGACACGATCGTTGTGCGCGTCGACGAACCACGACTTTCCTTCGAACAGATCCGCCTGCGCCGCGCCGAGGCCGCGCTCGTGCGAGCCTGCCATCGGATGTCCGGCCACGAACGTGCCGCGTGCGACGTCGCGCAGCGCGCGCATCACGCTGCAGGTGCTGGTCACGACCGATGTCGTCTCGAGCGTGCGCAGCAGGTTCACGGCGACGTCGACCGGAGTGGCGAGCACGATCACATCCGCGTCACCGATCTGCTCGACGCGCTCATCGGCCGCTTCGCAACGCCGTGCCTCGTCGGACGGCACGTGCGGATCGAGGTACGCCACATGCCATCCGCGGCGCCGCAACGCGATCCCGGCGGAACCGCCGATCAATCCGAGGCCGACGATGAGCGCGGAAGGCATGAGCGATCAGGATGCGGGCAGCTCGAGATACTCCGCCACGTTCTGTCCCACCACCTGCGCGAATCGCTGCGAGTACGACTGCACCATTCCCGCGGACTCGTCGAGAAAAATGCGCTCCACGCGGAACAGCGGCACGAACATGGTCACCATCTCGATCTCCGCCTCCTCCGCGCGCGCGATCTGGTGAATCCAGTCGTCGAACGAATCGAGATTCACGGCGCGCATGGTCACGCCCGCCGGAGACAGGGCGCGCAGCACGCCGAAGAACTTCTCCTTCGGCGAGATCAGATTCACGATCACCAGCGCGTTCGGTGGAAAGCCTTCGATCATTCCGGGTTCTTCTCGCTCAATTCAATCAGCACGCCGTTCCCTGCAGACGGGTGCAGGAACGCCACGCGGCATCCGTGCGCGCCCGGCACCGGCGCCTCGTTGATCAGCCGATAGCCCTGCGCCTTCAGCCGCTCCAGGTGCGCCTCGATGTTCTCGACGCGCAGGCAGATGTGATGGATCCCTTCGCCGCGCTTCTCGATGAACTTCGCGATCGGCGAGTCGGGCGACGTCGGCTCGAGCAGTTCCAGAGTGGAGTCGCCGGCGGAGAGGAACGCGGTCTTCACGCGCTGCGTTTCCACGGTCTCGACGTGATCGATGGTCAGGCCGAGGTCTTCGTAGATCTTCGCCGACGCGAGAGAGCGGACGGCGATTCCGATGTGGTCGAGTCTCGTCATATTCGTGCTTCACACGCCGTGCTTCACACGCCGTGAACGTCCGCTCCCCAGATGTGCTTGTGCAGTTGCGTCTGGAAGCGCGCCGGAATGCGATCCGCGAGCATCCATTCGGCGAGTGCCTTCATGTCCATTCTCCCCCAGACCGGCGAGAGCAGCACGGTCCAGCGATCGAGCTGCCGCTCTTCGATGACGCGTTTCGCCCATTCGTAATCGGTGCGGTCGGCGATCACGAACTTGATCTCGTCGTGCGGCCGCAGCTCGTCGAGGTTCGACCAGCGGTTCTTCTCCACCTCGCCGGAGCCGGGGCATTTGATGTCCAGGATGATCTTCGCGCGGCGGTCGACGGGCGTGATGTCGATCGATCCCGAGGTCTCGATCAGCACCTCGAAACCGTCATCGCACAGCCGCGCGATCAGCGGAAACGCTTCCGCCTGCGCGAGCGGCTCGCCGCCGGTGATCTCCACGAGATTGCAGCCGTAGCTCCTGACGCGCGCCATCACGTCGTCGAGCGACATCCGCTCGCCGCCGGTGAACGTGTATTCCGAGTCGCACCACGTGCAGCGGAGATTGCAGCCGGTCAGGCGCACGAACACGCACGGCCGCCCCGCGTGCGACGACTCGCCCTGAATCGAGAAGAAGATCTCAGTGATGCGCAACATCCGAACGATGAACGATGAACGATGAACGATGATTTCGGCCCATCGTTCATCGTTCATCGTTCATCGTTCGCATACGACGTTGGATCCTCCACTCCTGCATCAAGAAATCCCTTCCGGCGCAAGAGGCACGAGTCGCAGTGGCCGCATGCGCGGCCGTCGGGCGCGGGGTCGTAGCACGAATGCGTGATCGCGTAGTCGACCCCGAGGGCGGTGCCGCGGCGGATGATCTCCGCCTTGGTCAGGTGCAGCAGCGGCGCGATCAGGCGCGGCTGCCCGTGCTCGACGCCGCTGCGCGTGCCTTTGAGAATGACCTGCTGGAACGCGTCGATGAACTCCGGGCGGCAGTCGGGGTAGCCGCTCGAGTCGACTTCATTCACGCCGATCCAGATCTCCTCGGCGTCGCGCGCTTCGGCGTATCCGAGAGCCAGCGACAGGAAGATCGTGTTGCGCGCCGGGACGTAGGTGATCGGGATCCCGGGCGCGCCGACGGCGTCTTTCGGGACTTCGATCTCGCTCGTCAGCGCGCTGGCGCCGAACACGCGCAAGTCGAGTGAGTGCACGACGTGCTCATCGACACCCATCGCCGCCGCCACGCGGCGCGCCGCCTCGAGCTCGACGATGTGACGCTGCCCGTAGACGATGGACAGCGCGTGACACTCCCGCCCCTCGCTGCGCGCGATGGCCAGCACGGTGGCGGAATCGAGGCCGCCGGAAAGGAGGATCACGGCGCGGGTCATGCGCGCGCGAGTCTATCGTCTGGCGACACATCGCGTTCACTCGATTGCGATCACCGCCGCCCGCAATTCCATGATGTGCGCCGCCTTCACCTTCGTCGCCGAGGTGAGGGTCGGATCGGTGAACGTCGGCGCGGTGCTGCCGATGTGGGTATAGGCCTGGGTGAGTGCGGTCCGCATTTCCGAAATGTGGGCGGTCTTGATCTTCGTGACGCCCGGCGTCATGGCCGGATCGGTGGCGTAGACGAAGACGGATAACCCGCGCGCGGACCGGATGGCAGCGATCCGGCTGCGCAGGTCGGTGACGTGCGATGCGCGGATCAGGCTCGAACCTGCGATGAGCGGGTCGTACGCGAATCCGACGACGTTCGACGTGGCGCCGTTCGCGTCGACGAGGCCGCTGAGGTTCGCGTTGTAGTTCGGAACGACGACCGTCGAGGCGGAAGGATTGGACGTGTTGATCCGGATGACGCTCGTGCCGCTCAACCCGTACAGATTGTGATCGCTCCCTTCGGCCAGACCGAAGAGCTGGTTGTCGCTGGTCACGTGCCCGAGGTTCGTGGCGGTGAAGCTGCTGCCGGTGAGATTCACCCGCACGAGATCGCTGAATGCCCCGTTCATGACCGCCGCATACAGCACGCCGCCGTGGTAGGCGAGGTCGCCCATCGACGGGAATCCGAGGTTGCCGGAGAGCGCCGTGGCCGTGCCGGTGGAAGTGTTGACCGAGTAGAGCGACGTGCTGTCGATGCTCGCCGCGAGCAGGCTGGCGCCGTTGCCGACCAGCGCGTTCATGCCGTCGACGCCGAGCGAGCCGACCAGCGTCGCGGCACCGGTGGCGGGGTTGATCGAGAACAGCTGATCGTAGTCGATCCCCCAGAGCGCGCCGGACGAGGTGTAGGCGAGATCGGTGAGCTCGACGCCGGAGTTGCCGATCACCGTCGACGTTTCGCTGCTCACGTTCACCGTGCCGAGCTTGCTGACGGTGTCGACCACACGGAAGGCACCCGTGGCGACCGACGAGCACGAATAGATCCTGACGTTGTCCACCACCCAGCCGAGCGAACCGACCGAGAAGTCCGTGCCGATCCGGAATCGGAATCGCACGCTCTGCCCCGCCAGCGACGAGAGGTTCAATCGCGTGCCGGTGAATCCGGAACTGGAGCGCACGAATCCGAGGCGTCCACCGATCGGGTTGCTGAAGCCGCTCGCGATCGTGCCGTTGTAGGTCCGGCCGCCATCGATCAGAGACCCGGCGTCGATCCACGTCGTCCCGTTCGTGCTGTATTCGAGGACGGCGCCGTCGTAGTCCGAAAACCCGTTCTCGAATTCGAACGCCTGATCGAAATACAACCGGCCGCCGGCCGGAATCGTGACCGCGGACGTCATGGCCAGTCTGTGATCGGACGTCGAACCCGGAGCGGTTCCGTACGCCATGTAGATCCCGCCCTTGGCGAATCCGGTCACGTGGCTGCCCCACGTTCCGGCGCCGTTCGTCGCCGTCCAGTTGCTGGTGACGTTTTCGAAGGTGTCGAAGAATGTGTTCGCGGGCGCGCCGGTGGCGCAGAGCGGCGGGGCGTGCACGGCGTCGTCGCAGGCCCAGGTGTTGTTCATCTCCACCGCCTGCAGCGCCTTGGTGACCTGGGTGCAATCGCCGGATGTGATGCCGGCCGTTCCGATCAGGTCCGTACACGACTGATTGAGGGAGTTGTAGTTGTCGCGGAAATTCGAGCCGGAGGTGAGATAGACGCTGAGCGCGCGATATTGAATCTTGGCTGCTTTGGTCAGGCCGATGCCGGTGATGGTGGTGTTGTTGTAGGTGCCGCCGTCGACCATCAGTGCGTAGGCGTGATTGGGGATGCCGCTGTTGATGTGCACGCCGCCGGAGTCGCCATTCGGATCCGTCCACGCGTTGCTGTTGCACCAGAAGTACGTCGAGTCGCTCATCCTGCCGGGGTGGAAGTAGAGCGTGGGATCCATCATGTTGCGGATTGCGCCGCCAGGCACGTCCTCGCCGAGCTCCCAGCGCACGTTCGCGGCGTCGTTGCCGAGGCCGTCCAGCAGATCGATCGTTTCGCCGAAGATGTCGGAGTACGACTCGTTGAGCGCGCCCGATTGCACGTAGTAGAGGAGGTTCGCGCTGTACTCCGTGACCGCGTGCGTGAGCTCGTGGGCGACCACGTCGTCGGCGCTCGCGAAGCCGTCGGCGTACACCATCTGCTCGCCGTTCCAGAACGCATTCTGGTAGGTCGGACACGTGCTTCCCTGCGGGTAGCCGCTTGCACAATGGTGGGCCGTGGAGTGGATGATCGCGCCCGCGTTGTCGTAACTGTCGCGGCTGTGATTGGTCTGGAAATAGTCGTAGGTGATCCCGGAGTAGGTGTATGCGTTGTCGTGATCGGTGTCGCCGGTGGCCGCGCCGCCTTCCGAGCGCACCAGCGTTCCGGGCAGCGTGAAGACGTGATTGCCGTTGTAGATGCGGCGCGATTTCGCCTCCGTGAACTGGCTGAAATTCAGCAGGATCGCCCCCGTCTGCGCGTCGATCCAGACGTACTCGCGCAGCAGCGTCCCGGTGACCTCGACGAACCACGCCAGCCGCGAACGATAGTGTCCGGAGTGCGACAGCAGGCTGCGGTTGAAGATCTCCAGGCGCGCCTCGCCGGCGCTCGCACCCTCGGCGCGTTCGGGTTTGTGCTTTTCGATCAGTTGCAGTGCCGCCGTACTCGCGGCGGAACCGGGGATGCCGGGGATGACGCTGTCAGGAAAGTCGTCCACCGTGTGACCGTTCGCAGCCACGACGCGCGAGCCATCGAGGTGCACCAGAAACTCGGCCGCGCGGATCGGCACTCCTTCGTGAATCTGCTGCATGCGCACGTGCTCGATTCCGAGGGCGTCGACTTCCGGCGCGCGGAGGAGCCGGACTTGGGAGGAGCTCGTCAGGCCGAAGGGCTTCCCATACAGATCGACGAAGCTTCGCGCACGCGTTTCCGCCGTTGCCGAGGACTCGACCGGAAGCAGGAGGCCCTTGCCGGTGGTCGTTGCGAACGTGGCGTATCCCGTCACCGCCGAGACCTGCCGGACGTCCAGCGCTTCGCGCGGCTCGACGAGACTGGGGATCGACGACCCCGGAGTGCGCCCCCGCACCTGTGCCTCGACACCTGTGTTTGCGAACGAAGCGATGGCCAGTACGGTCAAAACGATCGACGCACGCTGCGGAATCCGAGTCTTCATCGTTCACCTCTTGCGACAGAAAAGCGACGCTCGACACGCGGCGGATCGCGACGAGGTATCTACCCGATTAGTGGATTATTGAGGTCAGCATACTCCTGGCGGAATTCCGGCTCAAGGCGGAATCGTGGCGCCTCACCGCGCTCGCAACAGAACGCCGCTGCCGATCAATGCGAGCACCGAAATCACCGCGCCGATCCCCAACCCCTCGGGTGGCTCGTTCGCGGGCCACGGAATGGCGGCGGCGTTCGGGATCTCGATCAGGCCGTCGGGCGACAGGTACCAGCGCACGCCGAGCTTGCCGAGTGCGTCGATCTGTTGCGCGTTCAGCACGGGCGGAAATGCGCGCAGGTTGCGATCGAAACCGGCGTCGGCGAGCCGCGAAATGCGTTCGTGCGTCTGCAGCACGTCGTACGAGCGCACGTCGCGGACGCGGTGGATGGTGCCGAGGTTCGCGTCGTAGACGTGGTGCGCGGCGGCGATGAGGAATGCGTTGGCCGGATCGAGTTGCCGCACCGCCGCGATGGGCGGCGGAATGCGCGCCACCTCACGTTCGTCGATTGCGGGGTTGTAGCCCCACGAGAACGCGATCATCTCGCCGCCGATCGCGAGCGTCAGCAATGCGACGCGACGATTGCGGCGGGCCAGTGCGATGCCTGCGAGCGCAAGACAGAACGCGGGCAGCGCGACGCGCCGCAGGACCGTTCCGCGCGCGCCGGTGATGTATCCGTCCAGGCGTTCTTCGTACACCTGCGCGGGCTTGTTCAGGTAACCGCTCGCGCGCAGATGCTCGATGCCGCGGCGTGCGGTACTCATCAGCGCCGGACGGCTCTGCGGCAGCGCGATGGTGACCGCGCCGATCGCCGGGATCGTCGCGAGGATCGCCAGCGCGATGCCGATCCTCCGCCGCGGTTCCTCGGCAGCGGCGGCGAGAAACGCGGGGAGCGTCGCGGACGCGAAGAACGCGAAGACGAATGCGACGCGATGGTTGGCGGAGATCGAGAAGAGCGGCAGCGCGTCGACGACGTTCCGGAGCAACGGAATCCGCCACGCGATCAGCAGTGCCACCATGCCGATCGCGATGGCGATGCGGTGTTCTCGTTCGACGCGCTTCCAGCCGATCGCAATCAGGAGCAACGCGATCGCGCCGATGAAGCCGGCGGTGCGCTCGTTGAAGTTCTCCGCCGCCGGCTGCCGGATCCCGCTGAGATCGAGCTCGCCGCGCAAGGGCGATCCGAGAAAGCCGGGAAGGATCTGCGCGGCGGCCGCGAACGGGCGGAATCCCGCGTGCGCTTCTCCGGCGCGCGTCACCACGATGTCGCTCTTCGCCAGCGCGTATGCGAACGGCACGAGCTGAATCGAGATCAGCAGAAATCCGCACGCCGCCGCGGCCATCGCAGTCAAGGCGGTTCGTAACGAAACGCGGCGCGACAGAAGCGCAAACGCCGCAATCGCCAGAACGCCGTGAAAGAGCGTTTCCGGATGTCCGCCCGCCGTTGCCAGTGCCGCGGTTGCGATCAGCGCCGCCGCGTTTTTCCGCACCGGCCGGTCGAGGAAGCGAAGCAGCGTCGCCATCAGCCACGGCAGTGCCGCGAGCACGTTCACGTGCGGAAACAGCAGCCAGACCGTCGCGTATCCGCAACATGCGTACGCAATCGCCGCGAGGATGGCCAGTCGCGGGCGGCCCGTGAGCATCGTCGAGAGCCACCACATCCCCAGCGCCGCGAGCCACAGCTTGAGCAGCAGCGTGATGGCCCAGCCGCGCGCGCCGAACATCAGCCGCGGCCACGTGGCCGGGAAGAGCAGGACGGTCTCGGGATTGGCGAAGAGATGCGCGCCGTCCGCGGCCCAGCGATTGCGCCACGGCAGCTCGCCGCGGGCGAGGAGACGGCGCACTTCGACGTCCCACGCGTAGTACTCGTAGACCGGATCGGAGAGGATCTTGTTGGAGATGGCGAAGCGCGCGTTCGGATCGGCCTTCCACGCGGCCAGATCGCGCGGATGATCGAGCGGCAGCATGACCCGTCCGGGAACGAGTCCGGGCAACGTCATCAGGAAGGCGAACAGAAACGTGGCGCCGGCGGCATACGCCCAGTCCCGTTTCGACGGCTGGTGCATCGGCGAGCGAGGTTACACGAACGCGATCGTCTCGCTGCAAAAACGTAGAATGGCCGCCTTATGGCCGACTACAGCGTCTACGAACTGCTCAACAAGAAGCGCCGCGGCGCGCCGCTCGACCCGCGCGAGATCGAGTTCTTCGTCGAAGGGTTCACCCGCGCCACGATCCCCGAGTACCAGATGTCCGCGCTGCTGATGGCCATCGCCATCAACGGCATGACCGCCGAGGAGATGGCCACGCTGACCCAGGCCATGCTGCGGTCGGGCGAGCAGTGGCACCTGCGCGACAGCTACGACTTCATCGCCGACAAGCATTCGACCGGCGGCGTGGGCGACAAGGTATCGCTGGTGCTCTCGCCGTGGGTGGCCGCGTGCGGCGTGCAGATCGGCATGCTCTCCGG
>CAMPKJ010000076.1 GCA_946887105.1 uncultured Acidobacteriota bacterium
CGCGCAGGGCCCGGGCAAGAAGCAGTTCGCGGAGGATTACCTGCGGATGAAGATGCTCTCCGCCGAAGGCCT
Source organism: uncultured Acidobacteriota bacterium (assembly GCA_946887105.1). The sequence continues at coordinate 73 of CAMPKJ010000076.1, forward strand.
CAAGAACGGCCTGGACAAGGATCCGGACGTCGTCTCCCAGCTCGCGCTGATGAAGGAGAACCTCGTCGCGCAGGCGCAGCTCTCGCGCATCGAGAAGGGCATCACCGTCTCGGACGAAGAGCTGAAGAAGATGTACGAAACGAACAAGGGTCAGTACGAGCAGGTCAAGGCGCGCCACATCCTGATCGCGTTCAAGGGCAGCCCCGCCGCGCAGGAAGGGAAGCCCGAGCTGACCGAGGAGCAGGCCAAGGCGAAGGCCGAGGAACTGCACAAGAAAATCGTCGGCGGCGCGGCGTTCGATGAGCTCGCGAAGACCGAGTCCGACGACGTCGGCTCCGGCGCGCGCGGCGGCGACCTCGGCTCGTTCGGCCGCGGCCAGATGGTTCCGGAGTTCGAGAAGGCCGCCTTCGAGGCGAAGGTCGGCGAAGTCACTCCGGTCGTGCGCACGCAGTTCGGCTACCACATCATCAAAGTGGACGAGCACAACAACACGCCGTTCGAGCAGGTCAAGCCGACGCTCGAGAAGAGCGAGCGCCAGACCCGCATGCAGGCCAAGCTCGAAGAGATGAAGGCGAACGCGAAGATCACGTTCAACGACACCTACTTCGGCGTCGCTCCGGCCCCGCCCGCCCAGCCGGCCGCGGACCAGTCGAAGCAGTAAGCAATCAGCACCATCGAATCGCGCGAAGGCCGGGCTGCGAAGCCCGGCCTTTTGCGCTTTGAGGCGTGTTATCTTCCGCGGCCATGGAGATTCCGTCCAAAGTCTCGATCTTCAACCGGACGCTCGAGGTCAAAGGCAAAGCGGCCACGCTGATCGCCATCAACGACCTCGGCTTCTACGAGGTCGTCCTCGAAGTGCAGCAGCGCAACCACACCGTGCTGTTGCCGATCGCGGAGACGGTTCTGATCTTCAACGAGGCGCTGCCGGCGGCCTCCGCCGAGTTCGAAGTCGAACGGTGACGCAGTCACCGTTGCAGCGAGGGATCTCTCTCTATTCGATCTTCTTGCCGAACAGGAACGCCACTCCGATCCCGATCAGATAAAGCAGGATCATCGGGATGGCCAGCGCGGCCTGCGTGACCATGTCCGGCGTCGGCGTGACGATGGCCGAGATCACGAACGAGAGCACCACCGCGTACTTGAATTTCTGCAGCAGGAACGCGGGCGTGACGATGCCGAGGCGGGCCAGGAAGAAGATCAGGATGGGCGTCTCGAACACCAGGCCGGTGGCCATGATGATCGTGCTGGCGAACGAGAAGTAATCGTCGACGGTGACCATCTGCTTGAACTGCTTGCCGGTCTCGACGAAGAAACTGCACGTCGCGGGAAGCAGGTAGCGATAGCCGAAGTAGCCGCCCAGAATGAAAAACAGCGTGCCGAAGATGATGAACGGCGCGGCCAGGCGGCGCTCCTTCTTGTACAGGCCAGGCGCGACGAACAGCCACACCTGCAGCAGGATCACCGGCGAAGCGACGAATAGCCCGGTGAAGAACGACACCTTCATGTAGAGGAAAAACGGCGCGGTCAGCCGCGTGTAGGCGAGCTTGTCGCCGGGCGGCAGGAAGTTCGTCAGCGGCGCCTGCAGCAGCGCGAAGATCGGCTCGGCAAATGCCCAGCACGCCAGAAATGCGACCGCCACCGCGATCAGCGAGATCATCAGCCGCCGGCGCAGTTCCTCGAGGTGATCGAGGAACGTCATTTTGGGGAGCTCGGAATCGAGCGTCACTGAGCCGGTTCCTCGGGGTTCCTCGGTTCCTCGGAGTTCCTCGGGAGTTCGGACGGCGTCTCGGCCTCCGAGGAACCGAGGAACTCCGAGGCACTCCGAGGAACCGGCGGCGCGGGCGGCGGCTCCACCACCGCTGGCTCAGTCCTTGATATCGACTCGAACGGAGTCGTGATCGAAGGCGCGACCTGCTTCAGCTCTTCGAGCCGCACTTCGCGTTCGATGGTGTTCTTGAGGTCATCGGTCGCTTTGCGAAATTCGCCGAGCGCTTTGCCGAGCGTCTTGCCGATCTCAGGAATGCGCCGTGGGCCGAAGACGATCAGGATGACCACGAAAATCAGGAGGAGCTCAGGAACTCCGAGTGAACCGAACATGCGCTGAAGGGCCTCGAACCGAAGAGTGCGGTGACGTTTCGTGAACGCCGTCAGGGATTTGAATACTCCTCCCTATAATGGCGTTACGACGGGCACAGTGTAACGAGAAATCTATGGCCAAACTGAAAAAGACTGAGAAGTGGACGTTCTCCCTGACGTTGCTCGTGGCCATGACCGGAGCAACGCTGTTCGGCGGTTTCTACGGCAACCGTCTCTTCGGCGCGCCGATGCAGAACGGCGAGATGCAGAAGCGGCTCAAGGAGTACACCGATCTGCTCAACGCCGTGACCACCTGGTCGGCCGAGGAGATCACGCCCGACAAGGCGGTGTACGCCTCCGTCGACGGCATGCTGCGCGCGCTCGATCCGCACACTTCCTTCCTCGAGCCGAAGGAATACTCGGACATGCAGGACCGCCAGAAAGGCACGTTCTTCGGCCTGGGCATCCTGGTGACCAAGCGCAATGACCAGGTCACCGTGATCACGCCGCTCGAAGGCACGCCCGCGGCACGCCTCGGCGTCCGCGCCGGCGACGTGATCTCCGAGGTGGAAGGCGTTGCGACCGATGACCTCACGCTCGACGAAGTCGTCAAGCGCCTCAAAGGTCCGAAAGGCACCACCGTCAACATCAAGATCACCCGCGTGGGGATGAAAGAGCCGATTCCGCTCACCATCGTCCGCGCCGCCATCCCCACCAACTCCATCAGCAACGTGCTGATGATCCGTCCGGGCATCGGCTACATCCGCGTGAAGGACTTCACGTCGACCACCGTGCGCGAGCTCGATGAAGCGATCGAGAAGCTCGAAGAGCAGGGGATGCAGAAGCTCGTGCTCGACCTGCGCGGCAATCCGGGCGGTCTGCTCGACGCCGCCGTCGGCGTGTCCGATCACTTCCTCTCCAAGGGTCAGATGATCGTCTACACGAAGGGCCGCACGCCTGATTCGGCGCAGGAGTACACGGCGCCCGGCAAGCACGAGAAATTCGATCTGCCGCTGGTGGTGCTCGTGAACCGCGGCAGCGCCTCCGCGTCGGAGATCGTCGCAGGCGCGGTTCAGGATCACGATCGCGGGCTGGTGGTCGGCGAGACGAGCTGGGGCAAGGGCCTCGTGCAGAGCGTCTACACGCTCCAGTACGGCGCGGGCCTCGCGCTCACCACGTCGAAGTACTTCACGCCGGCCGGACGCAACATCCAGCGCGACTACACCTCGGTGTACGACTACTACATGGCCGACGAAGCGGAGAACGGTCCGGAAGTGCCGCTCTCCGAGCGCGAACAGTTCAAGACCGCCACCGGCCGCACGGTGTACGGCGGCGGCGGCATCACGCCCGACGTGATCGTCAAGCATCCGAAGCTCGCGCGTACCACGCAGCTTCTCGAAGTGCGCAGCGCGATCTTCAACTACGCCGTCGAGTACGCGTCGAAGCATCCTGACCTGACCAAGGAGATCGCGGTCACGCCGGCCATGATGGAAGAGTTCATCCGCCACGCGGCCGGCAAAGAGATCGCGCAGGAGTCGGACATCCGCGAAGCGCTGCAGAACGCCGCCGACCGCAACTTCGTCGAGCGCGCGCTGAAGGCGGAGATCGTGGCCGCGAAGTACGGCTACGACGCTTCGTATCCATATCGTCTGCAGGGCGATGCGCAGGTCGAGAAGGCGCTGGAAGTCTTCCCCGAAGCGCAGAAGCTCGCCACGCTGGCGGCCGCTCATGGCCGCAGCGGCGATGACGTGGTCGGAAACGCCGGCACCCGCTCGGCGCAGGCCAATCCCAAGTCAGAGTAGAAACCCAGCAACGCGGCACGACTTCAGCAGGGGACCGGAATCGGTCTCCTGCTGACTTTGTGTTAACGTTCCGCCGTTTTTTGAGAAGGGGATCCGGAATCACATGCCTGAGCTGGGAAGAAAGTACACCTGCTATAGCTGCCACACGAAGTTCTACGACCTCGGCAAGCCCGTTCCGCTCTGTCCGAAGTGCGGTTCGGACCAGCGCGACGCCGACGAGGCGCCGGTCTACACCGCGCCGCGCGGTCGCCGCGTCGTCGAAGAGCCGGTCGAAGAAGAAGAGTTGACTCCGGCCGCGGAAACGGCGGAAGGCGATGAGGAAGAAGGTTTCATCGCGCCGGCCGAGGATCGCGAAGAGGAAGTCGAAGAAGAGGAAGAAGAGTACTAAGGGAGAGCGGCATGCGGAACCTCGGGTTGCTCGGTTGTGTCGGTGCGCTGATTCTCGCGCTCATCATCGGCGGCGTGTATTTCGTCAGCGTGCGCAACAACCTCGTCGGACTCGACGAAAGCGTGCAGCAGCAGTGGGCCCAGGTCGAGAGCCAGTATCAGCGGCGCTATGACCTGATTCCGAACCTCGTGCGCACCGTGCAGGGCGCGGCCAATTTCGAGAAGTCGACCCTCGAGGCGGTCGTGAATGCACGCGCGCGCGTCGGTCAGGTCGCGGCTCCGTCCGGACCTCCCGGCGCCGCCGGGTCGGTGACCGCGGACCAGAACGCGATGGATCAGTTCGCGGCCGCGCAGCAGGGCCTCAGCAATGCGCTCTCGCGATTGCTGGTCGTGGTCGAGCGCTATCCGGAATTGAAGTCGAACCAGAACTTCCTCGAGCTGCAGTCGCAGCTCGAAGGAACGGAGAACCGCATCAGCGTGGAACGCGGGCGCTACAACGAGGTGCTGCAGGGATACAACACGGCCATTCGCCGTTTCCCCGCCAGCATGGTGGCGAACATGAGCGGCTTCAAGCCGCGCGCGTACTTCAAAGGCGTGTCCGGCAGCAGCGCGGCCCCGGAAGTGAATTTCGACTTCACCAACACCGCCACAACCACTGCACGGTAGCGGTCCTCATGTCGCTTCCATGACCAGGCGAGCGCGGTTCTTCATTCTGGCGTTGCTGTTCGCAGCGGCGCTTCCCGCGCTCGCGCTGGACGTCCCTCCGGCGCCCGCGCAGTGGTTCACCGACAAGGCCGGCGTGGTGCCGCCCACTGAAGGCGATCTGCTCAACGCCAAGCTGCGCCAGTTCGAGCAGGACAGCGGCGCACAATTCATCATCTACATCTTCCCGTCGCTCGAAGGGGAGGCGATGGAGGACTTCACCATCCGCGCCGTCGAGCGCTGGAAGGTGGGGCAGAAGAAGTACGACAACGGTCTGGTGCTGTTCGTGTTCGTCGCGGAAAAGAAGATCCGCGTCGAAGTCGGCTACGGGCTCGAAGGCACGATCAGCGACGCGTTTTCGTCGCGCGTGATCCGCGAACAGCTCGCGCCGGCGTTTTCGCAAGGCGATTACGGACGCGGCCTCAACGCCGCCGCCGACGCGATCATCACCAAGATCAAGACCGGCGAAGAGGCGGTGCCGCCATTGCGGCCGACCGGCGGCCAGGGTGCGCGCGATCCGCAACGCGCGCGCGGTGAAGACATCGGCATCGTGCCGCTGATCATCATCCTGTTCGTGGTGTTCTTCGTCGTGCTGCCGATGATCCGGCGCGGCGGTTGCGGAGGCTGCCTGCTGCCGCTTCTCTTCTCCGGAGGCGGCTTCACGTTTGGCGGCCGAGGCGGCGGGTTCAGCAACGGCGGATTCGGCGGATTCGGTGGAGGCGGCGGTTTCTCGGGTGGCGGCGGCGGCTTCGGCGGCGGCGGCGCATCAGGAGGCTGGTGATGCATCAAAAGGATTTCCTCGCGCAACTGGATCAGGAACGCATCGTCGCGGCGATCGCGACCGCGGAGCGGCAGACGTCCGGCGAGATCCGCGTGCACATTCAACCGAAAGCGCACGGCGAGATCCGCAACGTCGCCGAGCGCACGTTCGAACGCCTGGGCATGACCAAGACCGCGCTGCGCAACGGCGTGCTGCTCTTCATCGCCTGCGAGGAACAACGCTTCACCATCCTCGGCGATCAGGGCATCGACGAGAAAGTACCCGCCGGTTTCTGGGACGAGATCGCCGCGAAGCTGACCATCCGCTTCAAAGCCGGAGAATTCACCGATGGCATCGTCGACGCAATCCACAGCGCCGGGGATGAGCTCTTCCACTTCTTCCCGCGCGTCGAGGGAGATGTCGACGAGCTCACCAACGAGATCAACATCGACCACCACTAGCACGGTCGTGCTGGCGCTGGGATCGAATCTCGGCGATCGCGAATATCACCTGCGCCGCGCGCTGCACGAGCTGACCGCGATCGTCCGCGTCGTGCGCGTGAGCTCGATCCACGAGACCGCACCCGTCGACGCGCCACCCGGCTCGCCATCGTTTCTCAACATGGTGCTGCTCGGTTTCACCGCTCTCGCTCCTTCGGCTCTTCTCTCCGAGCTTCTCGCGATCGAAAAACGCCTCGGGCGCACGCGCAGCGGCGTGCGCAACGCACCGCGCATCATCGACATCGACCTGATCCTGCACGGCTCCACGCGCATGCGCACGTCGACGCTGACGCTGCCGCATCCGCGCGCGTGCGAACGCGAGTTCGTGATGGCGCCGCTGCGGGAGATATGGAGCGGTATCATCCCCGCCGCGTGAATCAAATCCGCTGGTTTCACACCATCGATCTTGGCCCGCTCGGCGTCACGCCCGGCGCCGACAACTCGCCGCAGCGTCTCGCGCGCATGCGTTTCCCGGCCGATCTGCGCGACAAGAGCGTGCTCGACGTCGGCGCATGGGACGGCTTCTACTCCTTCGAAGCGGAACGCCGCGGTGCCGCTCGCGTGCTCGCCACCGACTCGTTCGCATGGGATGGCCGCAACTGGTCCAGCAAGACCGGTTTCGAGTTCGCGCACGGCGCGCTGCGATCGAAGGTCGAGTCGAAGCTCATCGATCTCCTCGACCTCAGTCCCGACGCGATCGGAACATTCGACGTGGTGCTGATGCTCGGCGTGCTGTATCACATGAAGCATCCGCTGCTCGCGCTCGAGCGCGTGGCCAGCGTTACCCGTGAGATGCTCATCCTCGAGACCGAAGTCGACAACATGCTCGTGCCGTGGCCGAGCCTCGCGTTCTATCCGAGTACCGAGCTGGCGGGCGATCCGTCGAACTGGTTCGGCCCGAATGAGAAGGCGGTCATCGGGATGTTGCGTGCGGCCGGCTTCACGCGCGTCGAGACGGTCTGGCGATCGTCATTCGCGAGGCGCGTTGCGCGCGCTGCAAAGATGCGCGTGCAGGGAGGTCATCCGTTTCTGCGCGGGCTCGGCCGCGATCGGATGACGTGGCACGCGTACAAGTGACGGAGTTCCTCGGCGTGGCATGGACACGGGTAGCGCAGCGAGTCCCCTCCCTCCGAGGAACCGAGGAACCGATGAACTCCGTCTAACGCGTTCCCATCGCCCCGCCGCTCTCCGTCGCCACACGCGCGCGCGCAACGACTGCCGCGCGGGTGAGGATCGGATACGGATTCACCATTTCGTCGTTCTCGTTGACGCCGAAGTGGAGATGCGAGGGAGTGTACTTCGCGTTGCCGGTATTGCCGACGTAGCCGAGGAGCTCGCCGCTGCGGACTTCCATCCCTTCGTAGAGACCGGCTGCCCAGCGATCGAGGTGTGCGTAGTAGAACGACGCGCCGCTTTCGGTGGTCAGCCAGAGGCAGTTTCCGCCTTTCGGCTGCTCGCCGAGATAGCTGATGATCCCGTCGGTCACGGCCACGATGGCGGTGCCTTTCGGCGCGAAGATGTCGATTCCCTTGTGCTTGCGCTTGCCGCCGTCGCGCGGATTGCCCCAGCTGTTGGTGAGGTCGTACGGCCGCACGCCGACCACCGGCATCTGCAGCGTCGTCCCGTTGAGCGGCGCGAAGAGCGCCCTGGCGCGCGCGGCGAACTCCTTGTCGCGCTCCTTCTTCGTATCCGCCGTCGCGGTCATGGTCGGTTTCTTCTCGACCTGGCGGCTGGTGTGACGGTTGAGGTCCGACCGCATCTGCGCGATCAGCTCGCTGAAGTCGTCATCGTCGGATGGCGGGGGAGGCGGGGTCACCACGACGGTCGTGGTCGCACAGGCGGTGAAGAGGAGAAGAGTGACCAGCAGCGTCGCCGCTCTGCTGACCCACCCATTACGCACGCGAATTGTTCTCATGTTCGATTAGGGGAACGACGACACGGAGTGTAGAGGCGACTGCCGAGCTTGTAAACAATTTGCTGAAGATTATTGGAACAAAGCGGACGCGACCTCTTCGACCCGCCGGATCGGCACCACGTCGACATCCGCGCGGATTTCGGACGCATTCGACTGCGGCACGATCACGCGCCGGAAGCCGAGCGCAGCCGCCTCGCGCGCCCGCAGATCGGGTTGCGAGACGCTGCGGATCTCGCCCAGCAGACCGACTTCTCCGAACAGCGCCAGGTCGTGCGGAACGGGCAGGTTGCGCTGCGAGGAGAGCACGGCCGCGATGACGCCGAGGTCGAGCGCCGGCTCGTCGATCTGCAGCCCGCCGGCGACGTTCACGTAAATGTCGTGCTGCACGAACGTGCCCGCGCCTTTGCGCTCCAGCACCGCCAGGAGCAGCGAAACGCGATTCGCGTCGATGCCCATGGCCATGCGCCGCGGCGACGGGAAATGCGTCGGCGAGACCAGCGCCTGCACTTCGATCAGCAGCGGGCGCGTTCCCTCGACGGCGGCGAGGATCGCCGATCCCGGCGACTGGCTGCGCTGCGAGATCAACGCGGCGGATGGATTCGGCACCTCTTCCAATCCGTCGTCGTGCATCTCGAAGATGGCTACCTCGTTCGCGGGGCCGAAGCGGTTTTTGTACGCGCGCACGACGCGGTAATTCTGAAACTTCTCCCCTTCGAAATAGAGCACCGTGTCGACGATGTGCTCGAGCGTTTTCGGTCCGGCGATCGTGCCTTCCTTGGTGATGTGGCCGATCAGGAAGACCGGGATCGAGAGGCGTTTCGCGGCGGACATCAGCACGCCCGCCGAATCGCGCACCTGTCCGACCGAGCCGGGCATGGAGTTGTTCGAGGAGGTGTGTACGGTCTGGATCGAGTCGATGATCACCGCCACCGGCCGCATCTTCTCGACCTCGGCGAGGATGCGCTCCACGGACGTTTCCGTGTAGAGGCGGATCTGACCGTTGGTCGTGCCGAGGCGGCGCGCGCGCATCGCGATCTGCCGCGGCGATTCCTCGCCTGAAACGTAGAGCACCATGCCGCCGCGCGCGAGATGCTCCGCGACCTGCAGCAGCAGCGTCGACTTGCCGATGCCCGGCTCACCGCCGACGAGCGTCACCGCGCCGGCCACGAGCCCACCGCCGAGGACCCGATCGAGACTGGGAATGGTGGTGGAGACGCGCGGAACCGTGTCGAAGTCGACCGCGTCGATCGGCATCGGCGCGCCGGCGCTCATCGCCGTCGCAGGCATCGCCGCAGCCGGCGCGTCCTCCTGCGCGTACGAGTTCCACGCGTTGCAGTCCGGACAGCGGCCGAGCCACTTCGAAGCCTGAGCCCCGCATTCGGTACACGAGAAGACGAGAGCTTTCTTGGCCACTGGCGATCGATTGTAGCGTTCCAGTCCCTCTCTCCACTGAGTGGGGAGAGGGCGGAGGGTGAGGGGCGAACGCTACGCGAGACCCGCCCCTCACCCTATCCCTCTCCCCGCGCAGCGGGGAGAGGGGACGAGTCGCCTACGCCGGCAGTTCGTCGAGTCCCCAATTCTTCAGGAGGTAGTGAACGCCATGGACCGTTCCTTCGCCCGTGGCCACGGTCAGCTTGCGCGTGCGCACATCCTCCCGCCATGCCGCGGAGGCGTGATCGGCGACGCCGTTCGCGATCAGCACGCGCACGTCCTTCTCCGTCATGCCGGGGGTCATCTGCGCGCGCACGTTGTTGCCGATCGTGGAGTTGATGCCGCCGTCCTGCACGTGAATGTCGAACGCGAGCGCGACGCCGAGCTCGGTGGTCAGTCCGTACGCCTTCGCCGTCGCGAGCGCGGGATGGAAGTAGTCGGCGTCCACGCGTTGCTGTTGCAACTGCTGCCCGAGGGATGACTCGCCGAGTTTGCGGAACCCGCTCTTGAACGGCTCGGCGAGCGTGGTCTTCGACGCGCCGGAGCTGACCGAGTCCGCCCAGGCGAGCTGTTGATCCTGCGGCTGCGACAGCACGTTGAGCAGCGTGTCGGTGCCGTCGCCGAAACAATCGCGCACGAGTGCGGGGTCGGCCGCGTACGCGGCCTTGACGATCTGCGACAGCTCGCCGCCTTTGAGCGTGAACCCGATGATGCCCCAGGTCACGCCGGCGCCGTCGAAGTTGCCTTCGGCGAGCGTGTAGCCGTGGCCTTCGAACGTCGACGTCAGTCCGAGACAACGCTCGCGCAGCGATGGGATCGGCGCGTTCGCGGCGAGCAGGGACCATGTCGCGTCGTCGACACTTCCGGTGACGGGCAGGCCGTGCTTCGTTTGAAACGCCTGCACGGCGGCGAACGTCCCGTGACCGTAGCTCGCGTCGATGCCGTTCGTGTCGAAACCGGCGGCGGTGAGGTTCTGCTGGATGATCCGCACGCTTTCGCCGTGCGCACCGGGGCCGAAGAGAAGTCGCGTCATGGCCGGTAATGTACAATGCCCGCATCGTGACTTTCACATTCGCGCGCTTCTTTACCTTTACCAGCTCCGATGGAGCGAGGCCGCGAAGCGTGTAGACACACTCGACACAACACGAACGCCAGACCGGCCCGCTCCCTCGAAGGGGAGCGGGCCTTTTCATTTTCCGGAGGAAACGATGAGCATCAGCGTGGCATATCAGGGAGAGCGGGGAGCCTTCAGCGAAGCGGCCGCGGTGCGGCTCCTGGGACGGGAGATCGAGCCGGTGCCGTGCGCATCATTCGATGACATGTTCGCGGCCGTCGACGGCAAAGCCGCCGATTGCTGCATCGCGCCGATCGAGAACAGCCTGGCCGGCTCCATCCACCGCAACTACGATCTGCTGCTGGCATCGCGCCTGACCATCGGCGGCGAGACCCACCTGCGCATCGTGCACAACCTCATCGCGGCGCGAAACGTGCCGGTGGCGTCGATCCGCCGCGTCTACTCGCATCCGGTCGCGCTCGCGCAATGCACGCGTTTCCTGCGCGCGCATCCGTCCATCGAGGCGGTGCCCGTTCACGACACCGCCGGCGCCGTGCGCGAGGTGATGGAGCGCGGACGCGATGACGAGGCGGGCATCGCATCCGCCGAAGCCGCGGGCATCTACGGCGGCCATATCGTCTCGCAAGGCCTCGAAGATCACGCGCAGAACTTCACGCGCTTTCTCCTGCTCACGCCGCACGACCGCACCGTGGAAACGCGCGAGAGCACGCGGCGCTGGAAAACCTCCCTCGTCTTCCGCGTCCCGAACAAGCCCGGCTCCCTCTATCGCGCCCTGGGCGCGTTCGCGATGTTCGATCTCGACCTCGCCAAAGTGGAATCGCGTCCGATCGAAGGGCGGCCGTGGGAGTACGCGTTCTACGTCGACGTGATCGGCCGCGAGAGCGATGCGGATCTCGCGCGAGCTCTCGACAACCTGCGGCACATGGCGGAGATGGTCAGGATTCTCGGGTCGTACCGGACGCGATGGTGATACAACTGTTGTATGCGCACGACTATCTGGCTGGCGGCTCTGCTCCTGATCGTCCCGCTCGCGTCGGCCGCTCCTTCGGGAAGTTTCCCTGAGAATCCCGACGACGCGTTCGATCCGATCCTCTTCCCGGTCTTCTCTCCGCCGGTGCACGGGCAGCACGGAGCGGAGTTCCGCACCATCGCCAAGCTGTGGAACAAAGGCTCATCGGCGGTGACGGTTTTCGGCTTCGACGCGACCTGCGATCCACTGGGTGATCCGCCCATCTTCCCGCACAGTCCGGTAAACATTGCTCCGCGCGGCGACGAACAACCGATCCTCACCGACTGCAGCAGCACGGCCGGGCGCTTGTTCTTCGTCCCGAAAGGCGACACGTCGATCGTGGCGAACCTGCGCGTGCAGGAGATGACCCGGCAAGCCGAAAACCACGGCGTCGAGATTCCGGTCGTGCGCCGCGCGGATTTCAGCGACACGTCGATCGCGCTGGTGGGCGTGCCGAACGATCCACGGTTTCGCCTCACGCTGCGCGTCTACAGCCTCGGGTATGGCGGCATCTCGACCGTGAACGTCACCGTCCTGGCCAGGAACGGCGAGATCGGTTCGACGGAACGAGTGGCCCTGCTGCCGGGCCCCTCGCGCTTGCCGTTCGAGCCCTCCTACGCCGCCTTCACCGGTTTCCTGCCTGCGTCCGTGTACGGCGAAGGCGACCTGACGGTGCTTATCGAGAATGAAACTCCGAACAGCCCGCCGATCTGGGCATTCATCACCGTGACGAACAACGAGACGCAGCACATCACCACGGTCACTCCGTGATGGTGAGCTCGCCGCGCAGATCGATCTGCATCTCGCGCTTCACCCGGTCCGGCGTATCGCCGCGGCCGAAGAGGTAGTACAACTTCGCCAGCGCGGCCTCGGCGGTCATGTCGAAGCCGCTGATCACGCCCGCGCGCGCCAGCGCGGAACCGGCCGCGTATTCGTCGAGATCGACCGTTCCTTCCAGGCACTGCGTGCAGTCGACGATCACCACGCCGCGTTTCGTTGCGTCCGTGAGCGCGTCGATGAACGCGCGGTCCTGATCGGGGCCGTTGCCGACGCCGTACGCTTCGAGCACGAGTCCCTGCAGCGGCGGACGGAGCACGTTGCGGACGAGCTCGGGCGAGATGCCGGGAAAGAGTCGCAGCGCGCTGACGACCGGCCGCCGCAGCTCCGGCACTTTGATCCGCTTCGGGCCGCGCGCGCTGCGGACGAGATCCCAGTTCACGTCGATGCCGATGCCGATCGAGCCGAGCGGCGGAAAGTTCGGGGAGTCGAACGCCGCGAACCCGTCCGCGCTCACTTTCGTCGACCGGCACCCGCGCAGCAGTTTCCCGCCGAAGTACAGGCACACCTCCGGGATCGCGTACGAGGCCGCGAGCATGAGCGACGTGATCAGGTTCTCGCGCGCGTCATTGCGGATCTCGCACAGCGGGATCTGCGATCCGGTGATGATCACCGGCTTGCGCAGACCGCCGAGGAGGAACGGTACGGCCGACGCGGTGTACGCCATCGTGTCGGTGCCGTGCAGCACGACGAAGCCGTCGTAGCGGTCGTAGTTCGACTCGACGTCGCGCGCGATCTTCACCCACTCGGCGGGAGTCATGTTCGACGAGTCGAGCAGCGGGTCGTACTCGTGGATCGTGTACGACGGCATCGACTCGTGCCGCAGCTCCGGCATCTGCGCCATCTGCTGCTGCAGATATCCGGGCTCGGGACGGTATCCCGTGCGCGTCCGTTTCATGCCGATCGTTCCGCCCGTGTAAACGATGTAGACGCGCTTGCGCATGCGAACGCGGATAATACCGTCATGCCGAAGAAGACGCTGGAATCGATCGAGTTAGCGCTGCGCGATTACGCGATGACGTTCCCGGAGGTCACGGAGGATCATCCGTGGGGCCACCGCGCGATGAAGGTGAAGGGGAAGTCGTTCCTCTTTCTCGGAGGCGAGAAGGACACCAAGGAGCTCAGCCTCTCCGTGAAGCTTCCGAGCTCGCGCGATGCCGCGGTCGATCTGCCGTTCGCCGAGCCGACCGGCTACGGACTCGGCAAGAGCGGCTGGGTCACCGCGCGTTTCGCGAAACCGGCCGACGTGCCGCTCGACCTGCTGAAGGCGTGGATCGAGGAGAGTTATCGCGCCATCGCGCCGAAGAAGCTCGTGAAGGGATTGAGTTGAGTACCTCGGAGTGCCTCGGTTCCTCGGAGTTCCTCGGAGTGGGGTGACCCCGAGGAACCCGAGGAACTCCCGAGGAACTCCGAGGAACTCGTCGAAGCTCACCCCGTCGAGCGCGTGAAGAGCTGCCGGTGACTGTTCTTGTACGCCTCGGCGCGGATCAGCTCGCGGATGCCGCGCGGATCCCTGATCGACCGCAGCATGTAACGCGGTGAGCTTTCGTCGGACGACAGCAGCGTGACGTTGCCGATGCCGAGGATGCGGTCGGCCAGCGACTGGGTGAAGTTCGAGTCCTCGACGTAACGCAGATCGATCTCGTCCACTTTCTTCGAGAAGATCCCCTCTTCGACGATCACGCGCTGATTGGTGACGCGGTACTGCGTGCTGCGCAGGCGGATCCAGGCCACCAGCAGCGCGAGCAGTTGGATGAAGACCAGGATTCCCGTGGCCAGCCAGCCGAAGCGGCTCATCCCCACGGCCTTCTCGAAGTCCATCCCCGACGCGAAGAAACGCGCCAGCAGCGGGATGGCGATCAGCACGAAGACGATCCCCGCGATGTGGCCGATCAGCAGCGTCGCCGATGGCGTTCCCTGCCACAGCGTTTCCTCCTGCACCGGCTGCGGAGGCGCGCCCATCAGCGGCGCGGTGCCGGCCGGGGAAGGCCGCCCGCAGTGCGGGCAGGAAGTGGCGAGCGTCGAGACGTCACGGCCGCAGTCGGGACAACTGATCACAGGCATGGGCGGGATTGTCGCAGAATAGAGGGCGCATGGGTGTCGTCGCCAAAGAGATCGAAGCGACCTACGAGGTGCTCGCGAAGATGGGCGAGGGCGGCATGGGCTCCGTGTACAAGGTCCGGCACCGCTTCTTCGACGAGGTGCGCGTCATCAAGGTGATGGCGGCGGAGATCGAGACCGTCGACGAATTGAAGGAGCGGTTTCTCGGCGAGGCCAAACGCGGCAAGCAGCTCCGCCATCCCAATCTCGCCGAGGTCATCGACTTCAGCGTGGCCGCGGACGGCACGTCGTACATGGTCATGGAGTACATCGAAGGAGTGAACCTGCGCGAGCTGATGACGCGCAACAACGGGCCGCTCGATTTCAGGACGCTCATCCCGATCGCGGAACAGGCGCTGGCGGCGCTGGAGTTTCTGCACTCGCGCAACTTCGTGCATCGCGACATCTCTCCCGACAACATCATGCTCACCAACGATCCGAACTTCGCGGAGCCGCGCGTGAAGTTGATCGACCTCGGCATCGCGAAGTCGCTCGAGGCCAACGCGACGAAGCTGACCATGGCCGGGAAGTTCATCGGCAAGGTGCAATACGCGTCGCCCGAACAATTCAGCGGACGCGTCGACGGACGCAGCGACCTCTATTCGCTCGGCGTCGTGTTGTACGAACTGCTCACCGGCGCGAAGCCGATCACCGGGAAGGACTACTTCCAGATTCTCGGCGGACACGTGACGCGTCCGCCGCGCTCGTTCGCCGAGACCGATCCGGACCGCTTCGTGCCCGAGCCGGTGCGCGCGGTGGTGCTGAAGGCGCTCGAGAAACGCCCCGAGGATCGCTTCCAGACCGCGGCGGAATTCGCGGAGGCGCTGCGCGCGACGCTCGAGCCTGGCGCGGAGCGGACGTTGGAGCAGCCCTTGCCGGTCACGGAGGTGATGACCGCGCCCGCGCCGAAAACCGCGGTGACGACGTCACTGCCGCGCTGGTATCCGGCGGCTGCGGTCATCGCGTTGTTGTTGCTGGGAGTGGTCGCGGCGATGTGGTGGCAGTCCGCGAGACCAGTGGTGGAGCTCCCGCCGGTTGTCGTCGCGTCAACCACTACGCCCGCCACGGTTGCGCCGCCCGCATCGACGATGACCGTCGACGCAACCGCGGATGCGACAGTCATCGACGAACCGTCCGGCCAGCTGCTGATCAATGCACTGCCCTGGGCGCAGGTGACGTCGGTGAAGAACGAGAGCGGTGTCGAGCAGCTCACCGGCGCCGCGGAGACGCCGTTATTGCTGGCGTTGCCGCCCGGTAACTACAAAGTGCAGCTCGCGAATCCCCATTCGAAGCGCTCCGTCGTTCTCGACGGCGTGGTGACGGCGAATGCGATCTCGCGCGTCGAGGCGGAGCTCGATCGCATCGACATCAGTCGTTACATCGACGCGATCGGAATCGGACGGTGAACGCCATGCGCAGGTTCTTCTTTCTTCTTCTCTTCGCAACCGCGATTCATGCGCAGGCGCCGACGACGTTCCGCGAAGGCGTGCTCGCCTTCGAGAAGAAAGAATGGAAAGAAGCCGAGCGGCTGATGCGCGCCACCATCGCAGTGAATCCAAACGAGACTTCAGGCACGGTGAGCATTGCCGGAAGCTGGTTTGAAACCTATGTGCCGCACTACTTCCACGCGCGCGCATTGGCGCGGCAGGGAAAGTGCGAGGCGGCGCTGAAGGCGTTCGCGGAGACGGAGCGGCAAGGAGTCACGCCGGCCATTCCCGATTTTGCGCGCCATCTGCAAACGCGCGGAGGCTGCAAGCCGCAGGCGAAACCGGCAAAGCCGAAGGAAGTGCTGATCGAGGCGACCGTGCCATTCGGAGAAGAGCCGGCGCCCGCCGTCATGCCCGTGGCCGCCCCGCCGCCGCCCGTTGCTCCACTGGCCGCCGATCACACCGCAACGCGCCTCCGCCTGCGTGCCGCGATCAACTCCTACACGCACGGCCGCTACGACGAAGCGGTCCGCGTCCTGACGCAGGAGAAGTTCGATGACCGTGCCGCCGCGGCGGAAGCTGCTTTACTTCGCGCGGCCGCGCGTCATGCGATGTATCGCATCGGAGGCGAGAAGGATGCCGCGCTGCGTGCGCAGATTGATGTTGACCTGCGCGTCTATCGAGGGTTGCGTCCGAAAGCGAAGCCCGATCCGCGCCTGTTTCCTCCAACCTTCATCGCATTGACCACGCAGTGAGTCCTACAATTTCGAGGATGCCGAGGTGGCCGAGCTGTAATGACACGCGAGGATGGACGCCATCAACGCGCAAAGGTGCACAATAGGGAGGTGACAGCTCCCGACGTCCGCGCGCTCATCTGCGACCTGGCCCCGCTCCTTCTACGACCTCGGGTGGGTGAGCGGCACGGGCGGCGGCATCTGCATCCGCGACGGCGACGAGGTGGTCATCGCGCCGAGCGGCGTGCAGAAAGAGCGGATGCAGCGGGAGCAGATGTTCACCCTGGCGCTCGACGGGGCCGTCGTCACGCGGCCTGACGATCCTTCGCTGCGGCCATCGGAGTGCAGCTCGCTCTTTCTGAAGGCAATCCAGCTGCGCGGCGCGGGTGCGGTGATCCACAGCCACTCGATCCACGCGGTGATGGCCACGCTGTTGTTCCAGACCGAATTTTCCGTCTCGCATCTGGAGATGATCAAAGGCATCACCGGCATGGGTTATCACGACCGCCTGGTCGTGCCGATCATCGACAACACCGCGCGTGAATGCGATCTGGCCGACGCGCTCGAAGCCGCGATCCTCGCGTATCCAGCGACTCACGCCGTGCTCGTGCGCCGTCAGGGCGTGTACGTCTGGGGCCCCGACTGGATCCGCGCGAAGACTCACGCCGAATGCTATGACTATCTGTTCCGAGCCGCCGTCGAGATGCGGCGTCTCGGAATCCCAACCGTCCAGGGAGGTACTGAAGATGCGAGCCTATCGACTCGAGCAGCCGGATTCCGCAGTCACCCCTGACACCCTCGCGGCGCGTGGCGTTTTGTCGTGGTCCGTTCCCGCCGACGACGCGTCGCGCGCGGAGCTGATCGAACGCGTCAAGCGCGATCACGGC
>CAMPKJ010000077.1 GCA_946887105.1 uncultured Acidobacteriota bacterium
CGCCGGTCTCGGGACCGGCGTCGATCCCCTCGCTCGCGCGCAGCTCCGCCGCGGCCGTTTCGATGCGCGCGTCGTCGACGGCGATCGCGCCACCTCCGGAATCGCGGAGCGCGCGCAGCATCAGCCGGTCGCCGACCGCGCGCGGAACGCGCAGGCCCCACGCGGACGTCTGCGGCGACTCCCACTCCGGTGCCGTCTCGAGCTGCTGATCGAACGCGCGCACGATCGGCGCACAGCCACTCGACTGCACGCTGAACATGCGTGGGCGCCTTTCGTCGATCCAGCCGAGACGCTGCATCTCGTCGAACGCCTTCCACATCCCGATCAGGCCGGTGCCACCGCCGGTCGGATAGAGGATCACGTCGGGCAGGCGTCCCAGGTCTTCGAGGAGCTCGTAGCCCATGATCTTCTTGCCTTCGACGCGGTACGGCTCCTTCAGCGTCGAGAGATCGAAACCGCCATTCTCGGCGATGAACTGCTGCACACGTTTCGCTGCATCCGTGATCACGCCCGCGACCAGTTCGACCTGCGCGCCGTAGTCGCGGCATTCGTCGACGATGGACTGCGGCGTATCGCGCGGCATGGCCACGAACACCGGCAGTCCCGCGCGTGCGCCGTACGCGGAGAGCGCGGCGCCGGCGTTTCCGGCGGTCGGCGCGGCGAGGCTGCGTGCGCCGAGCTTCTTCGCCATCGTCACCGCGGCCGCCATGCCGCGCGACTTGAAGGAGCGCGTCGGATTCTTCGACTCGTCCTTCACGTGGACATTGCGGCGCGACCGCGATGGCAGCAGCGGCGTGATGCCTTCGCCGAGGGTCACGATGTCGCGCTCGTCATCGATCGGGAGGACGTCGAGATAGCGCCACATGTCGCCGCGCGTGCAGGACACGCGCGGTGACGGGGAGAGGTCGTAGTGCACCAGGATCGGTGCACTGCAGTTCGGGCAGAGGTTGTAGAGCGCGTCGATGGCGGAGCGCCAGTCGCAGCGCGAGCAGTGCAGGTCTTTCAAAGTAGCGACAGGCTACTCTTTTTTCGCTTCTTCGAGCTTCTTCGTCATCTCGTCCATGCTCTTCTGCACTTCGCCCGGCTTGTCTTCGTACTTCGACAGCTCGTGCGCATACGCGTTCAGAGCATTCTCGTACTTCGAGAGCAGCTGGCGGTTGTACGTCAGCGCGGGATCTTCGTTCTCTTTCTGCTGCATGTCCTGCTTCGACTTGTCGTAGCCGGCGAGCATGTCCGCGTAGATCTTCTTGGTCTGTTCGTCCTTCGCTTCTTCGTAGGCTTTCTTGGTCTCTTCGTACGCCTTGTCGAAGTTCGCGGCGATGGTCTCGGTGAACTTCTCGGCCATCACGGAGGTGGACGCGGCCAGGATCTGGGTCTTGACCCAGAGGTACTCCTGCGAGTTGTAGCCGAGGTCTTTGGCGGCGCGGATGTCGGCGGTCATGAAGTCGGCGGCGGAGCCGAGCGCCTTCATCCCTTCGAGCATCCCGCCGAGGGACTTCTCTTTTCCTTCCGCCTTCTCGGCGTGCGCCTTCATCTCCGCCTTCGCCACTTCGGCGATCTTCTTCTCGTGCTCGCGCACCTTCATGTACATCTGGATCTGAGCGTCGGTGAGACGGCCGTCATCGGGCGGCGTGTATGAATCGTTGGCCACTTCCTTGGCCAGGTCCATGGTCCCGCGTTCCTGCAAGTCCTTGGCAATGGCGGCTTTATCGGCGAGCTCTTTCGCTTTGCAGCCGGAGAGAACGAGAGCGAGGGAAAGAACGATGAGAGAGATACGGCGCATGGGGTCAGGTCTCCTTTGTTTTTGGCGCAGCGATATTAGGGTACGGCGTACCGGGAATGCGTGACGCAAGGCACAGCGATCAGCTGCTGATGATTCCACTCAGGCGCTGGCGTAAATCGTCGAGCTCGCGCAGGATCGACTCGAGCGCGTTCTGCTTGGCCTGCAGATTCTTTTCGAGCGATGCGACCTGCGCCTCGAGCTCGGCGACGCGGCCGCCGGTTCCAGCGGCGGGCTGTCCACGTTCCTGCTCCAGGACCGCGACGGCGCCCGGCGCATCGACGAGCTCCGCCGCTCCGAGCTCTTCGATGTCGTCGAGCGGCACGGCCACGCTGCCGGAGAACGTCGGCCGCGTCCGCCCCTCGGCCAGGAGCTGCTCGAGCGACACTTCCTCCGCCGCCTCGTAGTCAGCCTCGACCGGGGCCGCTCCCTCGGGGAACGGATTCGCGTCCATGGCGACGGAGCCGGCGAACGGATTGGGCGCTTCGGCGAGCGGCTCGTTGTCGAGCATCGCCGGCTCCGGTGCCTGCTCGGCAACGGGCGCCGGCTTCGCTTCGGGTTTGGACGCGGACTTCGCGTCCGACTTCCGTGGCGCCTCGCTCTTTCCACCTTTGAGCCGTGAATAGAGATGCTTGGCGGTGAGCTTCGAGACGAGCTTGAACGTCTCCATGACCCCTTCGCCCTTGAGCGCCGACGCCTCGGTATATGGATAGCCTTCGAAGCCGAGCGATTCCTGCAGCGTCTCGACGGGGAGCACGCCCGGCAGGTCGCGTTTGTTGTACTGGATGATGATCGGCGTGTCGTTCGGATCGATCTGGTTCTCTTCGAGATTCTCGAGCAGGTTCGCGAAGCTCTCGCGGTTCGCGTCCACCATGGCGGGCTGCGAATCGGCAACGAACACCACCGAGTCGGCGCCGCGCAGCACGAGCTTGCGGGTCTCGTTGTAGAACACCTGGCCGGGTACGGTGTAGAGCTGGATCTTGAGATTGAACGGGCCGACTTTGCCGATGTCGACCGGCAGCAGATCGAAGAAAAGCGTGCGGTCGGTCTTGGTGGCCAGCGACAGCATCTTGCCCTTGGATTTCGGGTCGAGCTTGTCGAAGATGACCATCAGATTGGTCGTTTTGCCGCACAGGCCGGGACCGTAATAGACGATCTTGGCCGTCATCTCGCGGGTGGCGTGATTGAACAGAACCATGAGGTCAGAAGTATCGCACACCGGCAACTACTACAATGCGCGCCGTGAATTCTGACGATGCGCCTGACGACGAGCCGGTAGAGGCGGTCGAGATTCCCATCACGGACACGCTGGACCTCCACCCGTTCCGCCCGAACGAGGTGCGCGACGTGGCCCGCGAGTACCTGCTCGAGGCGCACGCGCGCGGCTTCACGCAGGTGCGCCTGATCCACGGCCGAGGCATCGGCGTGCAGCGCGAGGGCATTCGCTCGCTGCTGGCATCGTTGGACTTCGTCATCGACTTCCACGACGCGGACAGCAGCGGGGGCGGGTGGGGATCGACGGTGGTGTTGCTGGCGCCCAATCCGCAGGTTGCACCGAACGAGGAGTGAAATGTCCACGCTTTACGACGAACTGAGCCGGGTCACTACCTACGAATACAGCCGTGATGAGGTGCAGGAGTTCGAAGTCCTGCACGAGGAGATCCGGCGGCTGAAGAAGGAGCGCAACGCGGTCATCGTCGCGCACAACTACTACCGGCCCGAGATCCTCAAGGTCGCGGATTTCGTCGGCGATTCGCTGGAGCTGGCGCTCATGGCGTCGCAGGTGCGCGATGCGGACGTGATCGAGTTCGCCGGCGTGCACTTCATGGCCGAGACGGCGAAGATCGTGAACCCGAGCAAGACCGTGCTGCTACCGAATCCGCTGGCGGGGTGTCAGCTCGCCGACTCCGCGCCCGCCGAGGACCTGGCGGCGCGGATCGCGGAACTGAAGCAGCAGTATCCCGATCTGGCGGTGGTCAGCTACGTCAACACGACCGCGGCGGTGAAGGCGCTCTCCGACGTCATTGTGACGTCGGCGAACGCGGCGAAAGTGGTGCGCACGCTTCCGAACGAAAACATCCTCTTCGTCCCCGACCGCAATCTCGCCAACCACGTGGCGGAGCAGATCCCGGAGAAGAACATCATTCCGTGGAACGGCTACTGTTACGTACACCAGCAGATCACGCCGGAGGAGATCGGCAAAATCCGCACGGCCGATCCCGAACTGGAGATCCTCGTCCATCCCGAGTGCAGGCCGGACGTGGCGAAGCTCGCGGATGCGGTGCTGTCGACGTCGGGCATGGTGCGTTACGCGAAAGAGCGTCCCGCGAATCGCTTTCTCATCGTCACGGAGTGCGGACTCTCCGACCGCCTGGCAATGGAAGTGCCGGACAAGACCTTCCTCAAGGGCTGCAAGCTGTGCGCGTTCATGAAGGTCACCACGCTCGAAGACGTGCGCGACTCGCTGCTCCATCTGCGGTACGAAGTGGATGTCCCGGAAGACATCCGCGTGCCGGCGGAGAGGGCGTTGCGGCGCATGTTCGACGCCACGGCTTGATGATCGCGCGCAACGGCATTCTCTTTCTGAATCCGCGCGCCGGGACGTTCACCACCGGAGACGAGTCGAGCCTGCGCACGGCCGCGCACGAAAGCGGTTTGCGCGTCGTCGAGATCCGTCCCGACATCGACGTCCGCGCGATCGTGCGGGAGGCGCTCGATGCGGGGCTGCGCTCGTTCGTGGTCGCAGGCGGCGACGGTTCGATCCATCACGTCGCACAGGCGCTGGTGGGTACGGACGGAATCCTGGGCATCGTGCCGGTGGGCAGCGTGAACCATCTCGCGCGCGATCTCAACCTGCCGGTCGGAGACTGGCCGGCCGCGTTCGAGCTGGCGGTGCGCGGCAGCGTGCGGCAGATCGACGTCGGGCGGATCAACTCGCAGTATTTTCTCAACAGCGTGATGCTCGGGATCTATCCCGCGGTCAGCGAGTTTCGCGAGCGTTTCCGCTCGCTGCACAGCCGCTGGCGCGCGTACCTGAAAGCGATCCGCATGGCCCTGCATCACTTCCCGCACGTGACGCTGGTGGTCGAATACGAAGGACGCGTGGAGACGCTGCGCACGCAGATGTTCGTGGTTTCGGTGAACGCGTACGACCTCACGCAGGCCGGCATCGTCTCGCCGAAGACGACACTCAACGACGGCCGTCTCGCGGTCTACTCGCTTTCGTTCATGAGCCGCGTGCGGTTCATCGGCGTGGTGGCGAAGTATCTGCGCGGCCGCGTCGGCGACGTGCCGGGCTTCCGCAGCCTGCGCACCACGCACCTGCGTCTCGACACCGGAAGACGGCGCCTGCGCGTGGCCATCGATGGAGAACTGGTGGATCTCGAAACGCCGCTGCAGATTGCGGCGGTGCCGGCGAGCCTGCTCGTGCGTGCGCCGGAGTGATGGTCCGTGTAGCATTCGCGACGCATGTCCGTACCCTCACGCCCGTTACCCTGGCCACTGCCTCCGGATCACCTGCGCCTCGGCGTCGGAAATCCGGACGGCGAGTTCTATCGCGTCGGCGAAGACATCGTCGTGCGCCTGCGGCGGGAGGCAGGGCTAGGTCCGTCCTCGCGCGTGCTCGACATCGGCTGCGGTCTCGGCCGCGTGGCCTATCCGCTGGCACGCGAGCTCGGACCGGACGGCAGCTACGACGGCTTCGACACGAACAAGGAGTACATCGAGTGGTGCGAGAACGGGCTCGGGCTCGATCCGCAACGGGTGCGCTTCCACTGGTTCGACATCTACAACTCGGTCTACAACCCGGCCGGCACGATCGACGGTGAGAACCTCGTGTTTCCCTGGCCCGACGGCGCGTTCACGCTCACCGTGGCGACGTCGCTGTTCACGCATCTCTCGGCGAAGGGAACGGTGAACTATGTGCGGGAGATGGCGCGGACGCTGGAGCGCGGCGGGCTTGCCTTCGCGTCCTTCTTCGTGCTCGATCACGAGTCGCGAGAAGTGATCGCGCAGCGCGAGACCTATCCGAACTTCACGACCGAAATCGAGCACGGCCGCGTCGCCGATCCCAAGAGTCCCGACGTCGCCGTCGCCTTCGACGGCGAATGGCTGCACCAGCTTTTCCTCTCCAGTGGCTTCACGATCGAGGCGTACCGGCCGGGGAAGTGGCGCGATTTCGGGCGGGACGAGCTGTATCAGGATCTGGTCGTGGCGCGCAAGGAATGACGCGCTACCTGCAGATCAACTGATACACGCCGACGACGTCGTCGCGGACGTCGTCGAGATCCGCTTTGATCGTTCCGACGATCTCGTGGAACTCGGGAGTGTTGTGCAGCGGCGCGAGCCACGGATGTTTCATGAGGGCGTACCAGCTGTGATTGCCGCCCTGCGCCGCGCGCCGCAGCCAGACCAGCGCCTCCGCGTTGTCGCCGAGCTTCGCGTAGACCATGCTCACGCGCAGCGCCGCCCAGTGATTGCGATTCGCATCGGTTTCGAACGTCTTGATGCGTTGGAGTGCCGTTGCGCGATCTCCGTGCGCGGCGGCGATGAGCGCCTTCAGGCTTTTGCCGAGGTAGTGACGCGGGACCAGCTTCAGCGCGGCGTCGGCTTCGCGATCCGCCTGAGCGAGATTGCCGTGGATGAGGAAGGCCATGCCGCGGATGTCGTGGCCGGCGAGCTCCGTTTCGGGCGAGGCCAGCGCGACCTCTGCGGTCTTCAGCGCGCCTTCGGGATCGACGGCGTTGATGTTCCAGTAGCCGCGCGTGAGCGCTTCGTTGGATAGCGGATCGATCTGCACCAGGCGGTCGCCGACGCATTGCGCTTTCTCGAGCTCGCCCGTCGACACGAAGTACGTGACCACGGAGTGCAGCGCCTGCGTGTCGGTCGACTCGAGCCGCAGCGCCGCCAGCACTTCGCGCACCGACTCGCGGAAGCGCTCCGGATCGCGCACGAAGACGCGTCCGAGAGCGAGGTGGGCCTGCGGAAGATTCGGATCGAGACGGACCGCCTGTCGCGCATACCACTCGGCGCGCGCGAGATCCGCGGGATCGGCCAGACTGCGCGCGGAGCCGAGAGAAAGCGTGGCCGCGAGATCGGCATAGGCGGCGGCGAAGTTCGGATCGAGTGCGATGGCGCGCTTCAGCGCCGCGATCTGTTCGGCGTAACGCTTCGGCTCGAAACTGCCGTTGAGCGATCGCGCGCGCAGATACTCCTCGTACGCCTGCGGGTTGGCCGAGCGTGCCGTCGAGCGCGATGCCTGCGACAGCGGCACGCCGATCTGCGCGTTCAATCCGGAGACGGTGCGCGACGAAACGTCGTCGATCAGCTTGAGCAGATTGTCGCGCCGTCCGTCGACGCTGTCGGACCAGACCTGGAAGCCGGTGCGCGCGTCGGTGAGCTGCAACGTCACGCGAACGAGATCGCCGGCGGCGAGGAAGTGTCCCTCCAGAATGCTGTCCACTTTCAGCTTCTCGCTCGCGGTCTTCGTATCGGGCTTCGTGCCCTGGAACTCCAGCACCGCCGACGTCGGCCGCACCTGCAGCGACGGGATCTGCTGCAGCTCGGTGACCAGCGCATCGGCGAGACCGACGGAGAGGAACTCATCGCTGGTGTTGTTGGCGATGTTGCGCAAGGGGAGTACGGCCATCGAGCGGATCGGACTCGGCGGGCCGGTCTCGGTCGCGGCTGCGCTGCCGCCGCTCTCCGTGCGCTGCGCGATGAAGATGGCCACGATCACGATCAATGCAGCGGCGACCGTCACCGCCACGCGGATCCACTTCGGCCGCGGCACCGTGCGGCCCAGGGTCGTACGCGAAGTCGATTGCGTCATGCGCACGGTCGGCGTGTCGATCTCTTCGAGATCGCTGAACAGCGCACGCGCCGACTGATAACGATCGTCGGGATCCTTCTGCAGCAGCTTCGAGATGATGCGCGCCGCCGCGGGCGGGAAGTTCGGATCGGCCGGCACGAACGGCTCCGGCTCGCCATCGCGGATCTTCTCCAGCACCATCAGCGGCGCGTCGGCGTTGAACGGCAGATGGCCGGTGGCCATGTGATACAGCACCACGCCGATGGAGAAGAGATCGCTGCGCACGTCCGCATCCTGGCCGTGCGCCTGTTCGGGCGAGATGAAGTGCAGCGTTCCGAAGAAATGGCCGGTGGCCGATTCGTACGTCCGCTCCATTCCCGGATCGGTCATGGAGCGGGGAAGCGACTTCGCCAGACCGAAGTCGAGGATCTTCGCCAGGCCGTTCGGCTCGACGATGATGTTCGCGCTCTTGATGTCGCGATGGATGATGTTCTTGTCGTGTGCCGCCGCGACGCCCGCGGCGATCTGCCGCGCGATGACAAGGAACTCGGCCGCGTCCGGTATGTGACGGCGGATGCGCTGTGAAAGCGTCTCGCCCTCGCAATACTCCATGACGATGAACGGAGTGCCGTCCGCCGTTTCGTCGACCTCGTAAATCGTGGCCACGTTCTGATGCCGTACGGCGGCGGCTGACCTCGCCTCGCGCAGGAAACGCGCCTTGCGATCGTCGTTCAGCTCGGAGGCGTTCAGGATCTTGATCGCGACCAGCCGTCCAAGCCGTTGATCGCGTGCGAGATAGACGGTGCCCATCCCGCCCTTGCCGAGGATGCGCAGGATCTCGAAACCATCAAATGCAGGGACGCTGGCGGACATCGGGAAAATTCGAGGGCATGATACACGGGGGCGCAGGCCGAGCGGAGGCTGGACAAATATCTGACCCCCTTCCGTCACAGTGTGGGTTATATTCTCACCCCGCGTATGACGACCGCTGAAAGCATCGCGCCTGATATTGCCCTGCCGCCGCGGTATCAGATCCGGTCCGTCCTCAAGCAAACCCCCGACACCTGTGTGTTCCGCGTCTTCGACGCGCCGGACCGCCGCGACGAAGCGATCAAGATCCTCTCGCGCGAAGTCACGGATCCGCAACAACTCCTGCGCTTCAAGACCGAGTTCTCGACGCTCGCATCGCTCGAGCACGCCAGCGTGATCAAGGTCTACGACTACGGCGTCCTGCAGGATCGCTATCCGTACTTCACGATGGAGTTCTTCGCCGGAAAACGCATCACCGAATTTTTCGACGGCAAGAACTGGGACGCGCTCTACGATGTCATCCTCCAGATCGCCTCCGGCCTGCACCACATCCATCACCTCGGCATCGTGCATCTCGATCTGAAGCCGTCGAACATCCTCGTCAACGACGAAGGCCAGGCCAAGATCATGGACTTCGGCCTGGCCATCGAGAGCCGGCAGGTCTTCGACCGGAAGATCCGCGGCACGCTGCAGTACATGGCGCCCGAAGTGTTGCGCCAGGACCGCGTCGACTCGCGCGCCGATCTCTACGCGCTCGGCATGACGCTGTACGAGACCGTCACCGGCGCGCTGCCGGGCTACGGACGGCCGGCCATCGAAGTGATGCGCATGCATCTCGATGAGGAGATCCGTCCGCCGTCGTCGATCAATCCGCGCCTTCCCGAAAGACTCGAGCAGATCATCCGCAAGCTGCTGGAGAAAGATCCGCGGCATCGCTTCCCATCCGCCGCCGCGTTGATGCAGGCGGTCGCGGAAGCAGCGGGCAGGAAGGGTCCGCCGCGGGAGCTCCTGGTCGGACACGGCGAGCTGTACGCCGCGCCGCTGATCGGCCGCAAGCATGAAGTCGAACAGTTGATGGCGCTCATCGCCGATGCGCGTGAAGGCCGCGGCAACGGCGTGATCCTGGCCGGCGCGGAAGGCATGGGCAAGAGTCGCATCGTCCGCGACGTCACGCTGCGCGCGCAGCTCGACGGCGCGCGCGTGTTCTGCGGGCGCTGTCCCGTCAATCGCAAGACGATCTACGCGCCGTTCTTCGAAATCTTCCAACAGATGGTCTCCGCGGTGAATCCGGAAGCCGACGTCGCGGAAGAGATCCGGCGCATTCTGCGGCCCGTGGTCGCGCAAGCGGGTCCGGAGACGAGCCCGCCGCAGCACGGGCAGAAGTACCGCCTCTACAACCGCATCGTGCAGTCGATGCAGGACCTCTATGGATTCCTGAGCGTCGGCGGCGAAGCGGGCGGCTCTCCGCTGATCCTCGTGATCGACGACCTGCAGTGGGCCGATCCGTCGACCGCGGAGCTGTTTTCGTTCCTGGTCAGCGAAGCGAAACAGAACCGCCTGCTCGTGATCGGCACGCTCACGCTCGATTCGGGCGGCGAGGCGGCCATCGAATCGTCCTCGCCGGATCTCGCGTTCTGGGAGATGCGCAGCCGCGAAGGCAGCTTCCCGATCCTGCGCGTCGAAACGCTCACGGAATCGCTGGTACGCGAGCACGTGCAGTCGCTTCTCGGCGATCTCAACGTCAGCGATGAACTGGTGCGCTGGATGTTGTGGGAGTCGGCCGGCTCGCCGCTGAACATCCGGCGCATCGTCGATTACCTCGTCGCGCACGACTATCTGCAGTGGACGCCCGACGGATGGATCGCCGACATCGAACGCATCCGCGTGCTGCGCATGCCGGGCGGCTCCGCGTCGATCCTCATGGAGAAGGTGGACGCGCTCGCGCCGGAAACGCGCGCGCTGCTGGAGATGGCGTCGGTGTTCGGTGAGACGATGGATCTCGAGCTGCTGTCTCACGTCTCCGACGTCCCGCCGGAGCAAACGTACGCAGCGGTGCGCGAGCTCTCGCGGCATGGCCTCATCGACGAGTCGAACGATGGGAAGACCATCCTCTTCCCGCAGATGCATCTTCGCGACGCGCTGTACAACGCCATGCCGGAGCGGCGGCGCACGGAACTGCATGCGCGTTTCGGCGAGGCGCTGGAGCCGGCCGCGAACGACGGCTCGACGCAGCTGATCGGACAGGTGGCGTATCACTTCGCGCGCGCAAACGACATCGAGCGCGGAACGCGCTATTCGATCGACGCCGGCGATCTCGCGACGCGCACGCTCGCGCACGAAGAGGCGACGGAGTTCTATCGCGTCGCGCTGGAGCTGATGGACCTCGGCGGTGTCGAAGAGGCCCGCAAGGCGGAAGTGCGCGAGAAGCTGGCCGACGCGTACTACCGCCGCGATGACTATCGCAGCGCCATGCACGCGTATCAGTTCCTGCTCAAGAGCATCCAGAGCCGGCATCCGGACGAAGTGGCGAACGTCGACATCGCGCGGGTGATGAAGAAGATCGGCAAGGTGCTGGTGCGTCGCGGCGATCAGGAAGCGGCCATGACGTACTACCAGTCCGCGCTCACGACCTACGAGCAGCTCGGACAGACCGTCGACGTCGCGGAGATGCTGAACCGGCTGGCGTGGCTGTATCGCATGCGCGATGACCTCGACGCCGCACGCGACACCGCCGAACGCGCCAGGACCATGCTCGAGAGGATGGAGCCGACCGTGGTCTACGGCTACGTCAAGAACATCCTCGGCCTGATCGAGTTTGCGCGCGGCGACTGGCAGCGCTCGCGCGAGATCCTCGAGGAAGCGCTGGCCATCGGCGAGCGGCTCGGCTCCGAGCAGCTCTGCAAAGTGGTCTCGATGAACCTCGGCAACACGGTCTGGAAGCTCGGCGAGTGGAACACGGCCATGAGCTACTTCCGCCGCAATCTCGAGCGCTCCGAGGCGGAAGGCGATCTGTGGGACCTCGTCACCGCGTACAGCAATGTGGGCGTGGTCGAGTACGGACGCGGCAACTTCCACACCGCCGCGGCGCTGTTCGAGAAGAGTGTGCGCATCGACGAGAAGATCGGCGCGCTCGAGCACGAAGCGCTGGCCCGCGAGAACCTCGGCGACGCGCTGGAGATGCTCGGCCGCTGGGACGAGGCGCTGGCGCAGTACCAGCGCTGCATCAGCCTGGAAGGCTTCGATGAAACGCGCGCGTCGCGGCTGTCGGTCTACGTGCCGCTGGCGCGACTGACGAAGAAACGCGGCGACATCGCGAAGGCGCTCGAGTTCGCGCAGAAGGCGATGGCGGCCGGCGAGCGCGCACGCGAAGAAGACCTGATCGCCGAGGCGGCATATGTGATCGCCTCGATCGAGGACGAGCGCGGAAACCTCGACGAAGCGGAGCGCTACCTCGGGCGCTGCCTGACCATCTTCGAGAGCAATCGCACGCTTCCCGGACTTGCGCGTGCGCACACCGCCGCGGCCGTATTCGTGCTGCAGCGCGGCGACATGGATGCGGCGGTGCGGCATGCGGAGATCGGCGAGCGTTATGCGCGCCAGCTCGGCGATCGCTATCAGCTGGCCAAGAACGATTGGGCCTGGGCCAAGATCCACGGTTCACGCGGCGACCGCGAGACCGCCACGGCAAAATTCGACGGCGCGCGCGCGGCGTTCGAAGAGCTCGACACTCCGTACGACCTCGGGCGCCTCCTGTTCGACATCGGCCTGCTGCGCGAAGAGCCGGAAGAGGCCACGCAAACGATCCGCAGCGCGATCCGCATCTTCGAGCGCCTCGACGCCACGCACGACCTCGAACGTGCGCGCGGTGCGCTGTTCCGGATCCGTCCGCCGGGACGCGCGCCGGAGTCGGGCGTGGTCGGGCTGTACGAGATCGTCAAGATCATCAACTCGACGCTGAACCTCGAGGAAGTGCTCAACCGCGTCCTCGACGTCTGCATCCGCCGCCTGCGCGCCGAGCGCGGGATGATCATCCTGCTCGATCCGCTCACCGGCGCGATGCGCACGCGCATCGTCCGCAACATCAAGGAAGGCGCGGAAGGGGAGTCGAAGCGCTCGCCGCAGTCGATCGTCAAGGAAGTGATCCAGACCGGGCAATCGGTGATGTCCGCCGACGCGCGCGAGGACCATCGCTTCGTCGAGTCGGAGTCGGTGATCGCGGAGAACATCATCTCCATCCTCTGCGCGCCGCTCATCATCAAGGAGCGCATCTCCGGCGCGATTTACGTCGATCATCGCCAGGCGCGTCAGCTCTTCTCGCAGAAGGACCTGAGCTTCCTGGAGGCGTTCGGCGATCAGGCCGCCATCGCGATCGAGAACGCGCGTCTTTACGAAGAGCTCGAGGAAGCGCGCACGCGGCTGTCACTGGAAAACGAAACGCTGCGCCGCGAGGTGCTCGTCGAGAAGCATCTCGACTCCGTCATCGGACATTCGGATGCAGTGGTGAAGATTCAGTTCGCGATCCGCAAGGCATCGGCGGGACACTCGACGGTGCTGCTGCGCGGCGAATCGGGAACGGGCAAGGGACTGGTGGCGCGGATCATCCACAACATCGGGCCGCGCCGGAACGGACCGTTCATCAAGTTCAACTGCGCCGCGCTGCCGGAGACGCTCGCGGAGTCGGAGCTGTTCGGCCACGAGAAGGGCGCGTTCACCGGCGCCGACCGGCGGAAGCTGGGACGCTTCGAGCTGGCCAACAACGGGACGATCTTCCTCGACGAGATCGGCAAGATGTCGCTGGCCATGCAGGCCAAGCTGCTGCGCGTGGTGGAAGACAAGGAGTTCGAGCGTGTCGGCGGAACGCAGACCATCAAGACCGACGTGAAGATCGTCACCGCGACCAATCTCGATCTGGAGAAGGCGATCGAGGACGACACGTTCCGCGAGGATCTGTTCTACCGGCTGAACATCATCCCGATCGTGCTGCCGCCGCTGCGCGATCGCAAAGACGACATCCCGGTCCTGACCGAGCATTTCATCCGCAAGATCTGCAAGGACCTCGGCATCGACAACAAGCGCCTCGAGCCGGGCGTGCTGGACCTCTTCATGCGCTACGACTGGCCGGGCAACGTCCGCGAGCTCGAAGCCACCATCCACCGCGCCATCGTCATGTCGAACGGCGACACGGTGACCAAGAACGAGTTCTACAACCTCTATTCGAGCCAGGCGCCGACGCTCGCGGTCTCGGACGGCTCGTCCGCCATCTCGAGCTCGATCGTCGGCCCGCTGGTGGGCAAGAGCGAGATCACCTCCGAGGTGTACGACGAGGTGATGAGCGCCGTCGACAAACAGCTGATCCTGCGCGCGCTGGAGAGTTGCGGTGGAAGGATCCGCGAGGCTGCACGCAGACTCGGCCTCGCGAGAAATACGCTGAAGTCGAAGATTCAGAAGTACAACATTGCGGTGAGGGAGTAGCGCTCGCTGCGCGAGCGGGTTGTCGGTTGTCGGTTCTCTGTGAGGTGTGGCCCGAGCGAACACTCACAGACAACTGACAACCGACAACCGATAACCATTACGCGGGCGGCAGCGGCTGCGGCACCTCGTTGTCGATCGGCTTCAGCGTCCGCAGGTATGCGAACACCGCGTTCAGGTCCTCATCGCTCATGTGCCGGTAGTTGAACCACGGCATCGGCGGGAGCAGGGGACGGGCGACTCCCCAGTGGCGGCCGTTGCGGATGGTGTTGCGGAAGATCTCCGGCGTCCAGATGCCGATGCCGGTGTTGCGGTCCGGCGTCAGGTTCGCGGCGAAGCTCACACCCCACGGTCCCGAGAACGCCGTGTTCGTCGCGGCGCCGGCGAAACCCCAGCGGTCGCCTTCGAGCCGCGCCTGCTTTTCGATCTTGAACTGGCGCGGATGGCCGGAGAGCGCGCGGCTCATGTCCGGCACCGGATGTCCCAACTCCTTGCTCATGATCCATGGCGTATGGCAGTCGTTGCAGCCGCCGATCGTCACCAGGTACTCGCCGCGCTTGACCTGCGCCGCCTTCTGCATGGCCGCCTGGTCCACCACTTTCGCGGGACGCGACCCGTAAGTGCTGGCGACGACGGTCAGCGACACCATCGCACCCGCCAGCAGGATCACCGTGAAGAGCTGTTTTCCACCAAGCCGTTTCATCATTGCCTCCGTTACAGCGTGCAATGTAGGAACGGCCGCTTACCGGCCGCTTACGAATATCATCCGCCGCGCATGGTTCGATATCTCCTCTCGTGGGGCGCGCCGGCGGATCGGCTGTTCGACGTCGACCTGCGATTCACCGCGCCGTCCAACATTCCACGCCTGCTGTTGCCGGCGTGGCGGCCGGGCCGATATCTGATCCAGAACTACGCGGCGAACGTCCGCGAGTGGTCGGCAGGCGAGGCAAAGATGTGGAAGGACGGGCTGACGAGCTGGCGGGTCGATGCGCGCGCGGGCGAAGAGGTGACGGTCCGCTATCGCTATTACGCGGGCGTGCTCGATGCCGGCTCGAGCTTCCTCGATGACGACGAGGCGTACTTCAACGGCTCGAACCTCTTCATGCTCGTCGACGGCCTTCGCGCCGAAGAGCATCTCCTCACCATCGCGGCACCGGCCGACTGGCGGATCGAGACGCAGCTCGCACGCGACGAGGACGGCACGTTCCGCGCGCGCGATTACGACCATCTCATCGACTCGCCCGCCATCGCAGCGGCGACCATGACCCGCTACTCGTTCACCGAACGCGATGTGCGGTTCCACCTCGTCTTCCGCGGCGACGAAGGCATCGACACCGAGCAGTACGTCGATCCGGTGCGCGTCATCGCCCGCACGCAGGCGGAGCTGTTCGGCGGGCTGCCGTTTCGCGAGTACCGCTTCCTCTATCACGTGCGCGACCGCTGGCACGGCGTGGAGCACGAAGACTCCTCGTCGATCATCGTTCGCCGCCACACCCTCCTCGGCGCCGGCCCCGGCGACGAGGGCTACGACCACCTGCTCTCGATCACGTCGCACGAGCTCTTTCACGCCTGGAACGTGAAGCGGATGCTGCCGGCGACGTTCGCACCGTACGACTACTGGAATCCCACGCCGACGCGCCTGCTGTGGGCGATGGAGGGAGTGACGTCGTACTACGGAGAGCTGTCGCTCGTCCGTGGCGGGCTGTGGACCGTCGACCGCTATCTCCGTCACCTCGCCAATGAGATTCAGACGCTGGAAAGCGTGCCCGCTCGCGCGCACCTTTCGCTCGCGCAGGCGAGTTTCGACGGCTGGCTGAGCGATCCCGCGCAGATGCACGATCACCCCAATGCCTGGGTCTCGTTCTACAACAAAGGCGAAGTGGTCTCGGCACTGCTCGATCTCACCATCCGCCGCGCATCGAACGGCGAGCGTTCGCTCGATGACGTAGTGCGGCTGCTCTGGCAGGAACACGACGCCGCCGGGTTGGCCGATGATGCCGTCGAACGCGCGGTGGCGCGCGTGGCCGACGTCGGCGACTTCTTCACGCGCTACGTCGAGGGCACGGAGCCGCTGCCGTACGAGGAACTGTTCACCGCCGCCGGACTCACCTTCGCCGCCGCCGCGCGCGAGCCGGAATCCGCCGCCCTCGGCGTGCGCGTGCGGTTCCAGGACGGATTGATCGTCGAGAGTGTCCTGCGCGGCGGCGCGGGCATGGACGCCGGACTGCTGCCCGGCGACGAACTGCTCGCGCTGGCCGGCACGCGCGTCGCGAACGAAGCATTGCTGGCCGCTGCGTTGCGCGGACTCGATGTCGGAGAATCGACGGAGTTGCTGATCGCGCGCGCGGGTGTGGTGAAACGCCTGTCGCTCATCGCGCGGCCGGATCCGCGGACGAACATCACACTGCGCATCGAGAGTGCGAGCGAGCTGCGCCGCGGCTGGCTGGGGAGAGACTGATGACCGAGGCAACGCCGGGACGCTTCATCGAAGACCGCATTCCGCTGGAGGGGATCGAGGAGACCTTCGCCGAGCTCGTCGAGCTCTACGGTGGCGAGGTCACGGCATCGCGCGATGGCGAGCGCGAGTTCACGCTGCCGCTGCGCCGCGGACAGGCCAGCGGCGGAGCGGTGGAGTGCACCATTTCGTGGGCAGATGACACGGTCACGATCACCTGCGACCGCGACATCGACGCGCCGAAAGCACAGCGCGTGTTGCTGCTGCTGGCAGGCGTCGCCGGCGCCGTGATGTTCATGCTCTGGCCGTTCTTCCCGGGCCAGAAAGCGTACGGGACGCTGGCCTGGCTCGGCGGCGTGGTTGCGATCGCGGTCTATCTGATGACGCTGCGCAAGACGAGCGGCGGCCTCGCATACGACTTCCTGCAGAAGCTCGCCGCCCGTCAGCGGAACCTCAATCACGACACCGGCCGTTAGGATCGACGCAGCCGGTGTAATCGTTCGCCGCCGCACGCCCGCCGAAATGATCGATCCCGACCCCTTCATCGCGACAGCCGTTCGGGTCGATGCCGCAACCGGCGTCTTGCGCGGCCCGCTGCTTCCCAATGCTTCCATGCGGGTCGAGCCCTGGTCCGTCGTCGGAAACCGCGAGGATTGCTGCAAAAACGAGAATCGGGAGTACGCGCATCGTTGAAACTCCTTTCGCGTTTCACGATGCATCGCTGACCGAAGCGCGGCAATGCCGCTCACCGCTTCGTACCGTCACGCTGACAACACGGATGAAGATCGGTCGCCAACCGTTGACCGGGAAGCGCCGGCGTCTCGCACCGGCGCTTCGTGAGATCAATCCACTTCCTTAGTCACCCGGCCCGCCACCCCGATCACGTCGAGGCCGAGCAGCCTCACATCGAGGAACAGCTCTTCGACGCGCGTGTTGCCGAGGTGGGCGAGGGGGATGTCGAGCTCCAGCTCGGTCGCGCCGGTGGTCAGCTTGCGCGCGCCTTCTGCCCATGCGACCGCGTTGCGCGCGCCATCCGCGGCGAGCACGTCGAAACGATAGGCGCCTTCGAGGAACACGTCCACGGACGCGCGCACGCGCAGCGCGTCGCCAACGACTTCCGTACGGATCTCGCCGAGGCGGGCGGCGCCGCGTTCGGCGACGAGCTCGCCGGAGCCGGTGCGGGAGAAGCGGGCGCCGGTTTCGGTGATGCCGTCCGCTTCGAAGCGAACCTGCCAGGCGCCGGGGATGTTTTCGGGGAGATCGCGCACGACGGCGGAGTATGTGCCGTCCGCCTGCTCGCGCAGCTCGATCC
>CAMPKJ010000078.1 GCA_946887105.1 uncultured Acidobacteriota bacterium
CGAGGACTCTTCGTCATGTGTCGGCCTTCGGCACAGAAACTCCTCGGAATGGAACGTTTGGCTCTACTTTGTCTACGACGAGTAGGAGCTACCAAGTACCGCTAGGGGTCAGGCCTTCGTTTCCGTATTTCGGCCGGGGCTAAACTCGTCCGCATGAAAATTTGCGTGACGCTGCTCCTCCTGCTGGCGATTCCGATCTCGGCGGTCGAAGCTCCAGTCGACGTCGAAGTGGAACTCCGTCGTTTGACTCAGGAAAACCTGGATGCGGTTGCGCCCGGTCGGACTGAGGTCTGGAAGCGTAATCTTCATGAACATGTAGTGCACGTCGATGAAAACGGGACCGTGCGCAACAAGACCGAGTTGCTCGCGGAGCTCAAGCCTCTGCCGAAAGGCCTGGTCGGTCGTCTGCAGATTGCGAAATTCCAAGTGGTGGTCGAAGGCAAGGTGGTCATCGCCACCCATGAGGATCTGGAACAGCTCGACTATCACGGGCAGATGATCGTCAGCCGCTGGCGCTCGACTGACACCTGGTTGAAGACATCGGCCGGATGGAAGCTCATCGGGAGCAGACAATGGGAATCCTCGAAGATCCGCCTGCTGTGAGGCTCGCAAATGAACGACTCTGCGCCTACGCAGGGACATATCGCCTGACGATCAGAGATTGCCGAGACGATCCGTTGTTCGGACGGAAAACTGACAGGCCAGCGGACGGGGCGGGCGGAAACCGCGTACGAAGCGGAGATCACCGATGTGTTCTTCGTACGCGGCAGGCCACGGACCCGTCGGATTTTCATCCGCGACGAGGACGGCGCGATCACCGGGTTTGTCGATCGACGCGAAGGGATCGACATCCGCTGGACCAAGGTGAAGCAAGGGTCAGACCTTCGCTTGGACCCGAAACGAGGGTCAGACCTTCGCTTGGACTTCGATAAACGAAGGTCTGACCCCAACGTTTGTTCTAGGCGCCTGCCTCAACTTCCCGGTGGAGCTAATGGGGAGGCCTGACCCCCAACGCCGAACCCCGCGAAAGCGAAGGTGTGACCCCGGGTTGACCCCCGGGTTGACCCCGGGACCTGAGCGAGAGCGAAGGTGTGACCCCCAAGTCTGACCCCCAGGTTGACCTCGGCGCAGCGGCGTTCTACCGTGTTTGTAGCCACGAGTAGATCTGTGCGACGCCGACCGAGCCTTCTCCGCCAAGCCCGGCGCCGTGCCGTTGGCTTCCCTCGATGGTCCGTTCTTTTTGCGGCGACGCTGTTGTTCGCGGCGGGCCAGCTCGCGGCGCTTCCGGCCGATCGCGCGATCCGGCAGTATGTGCGGCGGGCGTGGACGGTCGAGCAGGGACTGCCGCATGGCACCGTCCGAGGCGTGGCGCAGACGGCGGACGGCTATCTGTGGCTCGCGACCTACGAAGGCCTGGTCCGTTTCAACGCCGAAACGTTCCGCATCCTCGACAAGTCCTACAGCCCGGCCGTGCTCAGCAACAGCATCGTCACCTTGCTCCGCACGCGCGACGACACCCTCTGGCTCGGCACGCTGGCGGGCCTGATGCGGTATCGCAACGGCGTCTTTTCCACGATCGCGATGGAAGACGGCTCGGACATCGTCAACGCCCTCGCCGCGTCACCGGACGGCACCGTCTACGCCGGCACCGCACACGGGCGGCTTCTGCGCATCGAGGGCGATCGCGCCATCGCGGTCGACGTCGCGCTGCCGCAGACGCCGATCACCACCCTCGCCGCGAACCGCAGCGGCGTCTGGATCGGCACCTCCGGCGGTCTCTCCCGTTATCGCGGCGGCAAGCTGCAATCGTGGACTTCCGCGAACGGACTCTCCGGCGCCACGATCGTCACGCTGGCCGCGGACGGCGACGACGCGGTGTTCGTCGGACACGCAACCGGCCTCGATCGCGCCTCCGTGATCGGCGACGCCGTCACGATCGAGCGCATCCAAGGCCTTCCCGCCGATCAGGTCACGGCCTTGCGCCGCGACCGCGATCGCAATCTCTGGATCGGCACATACAGCAACGGCCTGTATCGCATGAATCCGGCGCTGACTGCCGCCGGCATGAGCTCGTACGGCATCGGCGACGGCCTGCTGAATCCAACCGTCCGCGCGATCTTCGAAGATGACGAAGGCTCGATCTGGATCGGCACGAACGGAGGGCTCGAGGAGCTTCGCGCGGGCGCGTTCGTGAACTGGAATGAGAAAGACGGTCTCACTGACGCCGTCGCACGCGTGATCTTCGAAGATCGCGACGGCGTGCTCTGGGTCGGCACGGCGAACAGCCTCAGTCGCTGGAACGGCCGCGCGTTCCAGAAAATCGACGATCCGCGCCTGACCGGAATCCTCTCCATCGCCCAGAGCCGCGACGGCACGTTCTGGTTCGGGACCTCCAAAGGCGCCTACCGCGTCGCGAATGGACAGACCACGCTCTTGTCTACCGAACAGGGCCTGTCGCACAACACCGTGCGCGCAATCCATGAAGACCGGCGCGGCGATGTCTGGATCGCCACCGACTTCGGCCTGAATCGCGTGCATCGCAATGGCGAAATCGAGAGCTTCGCCGGCCGCGGCGGCCTCGGCACCGACTACGCGATGGCCATCGACGAGAGCAGCGACGGACACGTCTGGATCGCCACCGGCGGCGGTCTCGCGGAATGGGACGGACGGGCGTTCCGCCTGCACTCCGCGCCGCGCGCACTGCCATCGAATCGTCTGTTCGCGCTCAAAGCCGACGACGACGGAACGGTCTGGATCACCACCGACGGCGATGGGCTGGTGCGTTTCCGCAACGGCCGATCGGAGACCATCACCACGCGCGACGGGCTGCCCACCGACAAGATCCTCTCGGTCGCGGACGACGAGCGCGGCAATCTCTGGTTCGGGACGGTGCGCGGCGCATTCAAAGTCTCGAAGCGCAATCTCAATGCGATCGCCGACGGCGCCGCCGCGCGTCTGACCGAGACGCTTTTCGACGAGAACGACGGCCTCGGCAGCCGGCAGTGCAACGGCGTCGCGAATCCCGCCGCCCTGCGCTCGCGCGACGGCCGGATCTGGTTCGCCACCGCAAAAGGCGTCTCCGCGCTGACCACCACCGGACTGTCCATGCCGCCGCTGCGCACGCCGGTCATCGAGCGGGTCTCGATCAACGGCAAGAACCTCGGCGCGAATGGCCTGCGATCGATTCCTCCCGGCGCGGAGCGGATCGAGTTCGAGTTCGCCGGCCTCACGTTCATCACGCCCGAGCGTCTCCGCTTCCGTTATCGCCTCGATGCGTACGACGACGATTGGGTGGAGGCCGAGCCGGGGCGGCGCATGGTGTCGTACACGAACCTGCCCGCGGGCGACTATCGATTCGTGCTCGCTTCCTCGCGTGATGGCGTGACGTGGCGCGATACCTCGACGCCGTTCACGCTTCCGCCGCATTTCTACGAAACGAAGTGGTTCATCGCGCTCTCGGTGGTCCTCATCGCCGGCCTGCTGCTCGCCGCGCACAACGTGCGCCTGCACCTGGCGCGCGAGCGCGCGCGTCACCTCGAACAGGTCGTCGAAGACCGCACGCGGCAGATCAGCGAGGAGAAGACGCGCACGGAGCTCGCGCTGCAGGCGGCGGAGGCGGCCACGCTGGAAGCGGAGCGCCACGAGCGGCTCACCGAGCGCGCGCTCGCGCAGGCGGAGGAAGCGAATCGCGCCAAGAGCATCTTCCTGGCGGCGACCAGCCATGAACTGCGCACGCCGCTCAACGCCATCATCGGCTTCTCGGAGATCCTGCTCTCGCACACCTCGAAGCAGATGGAGCCGCGGCACGCGCGCTTCCTGCACAACATCCATTCCTCCGGCGAGTACCTGCTCGGCATCATCAACAACATCCTCGATCTGTCGAAGATCGAAGCGGGGCGCATGGAGATCCATCCCGAGTCGTTCTATCTGCGCCAGGAAGTGGGCGGCATCTGCGCGGTGATGAAAGGTGTGACCACGCTGCGCAAGATCGCGATCGAGGTCGACATCCCGAAGGACCTGATCATCGAAGCGGATCCGACGATGATCAAGCAGATCATCTACAACCTGATGTCGAACGCCGTGAAGTTCTCGCCGGAGCGGACGACGGTGCACGTCAGCGCGCGCCCGATCTCCCACGATGCAAGATTGAACGAGGAAGCGGTCGAGATTCAGGTGCGCGATCATGGTGCCGGCATCGATCCGAAGGATCACCAGATCATCTTTCAGGAGTTCCGCCAGGCCGAGGGGCCGAAAGGGGAACGCCCGAACGGCACCGGACTCGGATTGGCGCTGGTGCGGCGTTTCGTCGAACTGCATCGCGGCTCGATCAGTGTCGAGAGCGACATCGGCAAGGGCAGCACGTTCACGGTCGTCGTGCCGCGCATTCAGACGCGCATGCCGGTGAGCAATGACGAGGCGATCCACGAAGACGCCGTCGGAAAGGTTTGAGCGAATGAGCATCACCACTCCGGAACGTCCCGCCGCCGGCTACGCGGCCACCGCGAAGCAGCAGGAGATGGCGCGGCAGGCCAGGACGCTGCACGAGGAATGGCAGCGCGCCATCGGCTCCGGACGCGTCACCGCCGAAGGAGCGTCGCACGTCCTGCGCGATGTCGCGGCGCGTTGCGCGGAGCTGCGCGCGCGTCTGGAGCGCAACGACATCGCCACCGAAGAGCACAACGACCAGCGCTTCGTGATGGTCATGGCCATGCGGCGGATGATCGACGGCGGCGGCGAAGAGCGGGCATCGCGGCTGATCGCACGCGAGATGCACGACCTCTTCATCGACAGCCCGCCGCTCCCCCATCCGAAGTACACATTCACGTTCGACTGGGTCGCGCCGCACGCGTCCGCGTGGGAGAGCGATCTCGCGCATCTCGCGGGAAAGCCGAACGTGCGCGGTCTGGAGATCGGCTGCTTCGAGGGCCAGTCGGCGTGCTGGTGGCTCGACAACATCCTCACCGATCCCACCAGCCGCCTGACGTGCGTCGATCCGTTCGCCATTCCGATGGACAGCACGCTGCTGCGCTACTTCGAGCGCTACTTCGATCACAACATCGCCGCCAGCGGCGCGGGCGAGCGCGTGACGAAGCTCGTGGGCAGCTCGCAGGTCATTCTGCGCACGCTGCCGCCGTCGCACTTCGACTTCGTCTACGTCGACGGCTCGCACCGCGTCGGCGACGTGCTGCAGGACGCGGTGCTCGCGTGGACGGTGCTTCGTTCCGGCGGCACGGCGATGTTCGACGACTACGATCTCGTCGACGACGTGGCGCAGGGATTGTCCGCGCGCGCACCCGGCCGCGCGCTCGATGCATTCGTGCAGATTCTCGGCAGCAGCGCCACCGTGATGCGCCGCGATTGGCAGCTTATTCTCCGTAAGTCCTGACGTACTGACACCGGTTACAGTCGACTCCGGTATCATCGCGCGGTCCAACCCTCCGCTTCGGACTCCGCAGATGCATAAAATGAAGTCGTTGTCTGTCCGGCAACTGTCGGCGATCCTCGCCACGGTTGCGTCCGAGCTGCGTGCGCAGTTCGGCCTCACCACGCTCGCCATCGGCGGCGGAAGCGCGCCGGCGATCCTCGATCATCTCTTCAACGGCACGGCGCTGCGCATGCGCGATCTCGATCTCGTGGCCATCGCCGATGGCCAGGTCGAAGAGGATCTGGCGCAGCGCATCGGCGCGGCGCTGCATTCACCGTCGATGCGTTTCATGTCGCGCTACGTCTACCCGCGGCGCCGCTCGCGCAGCAAAGACGGCCCGCTGTGGGTCGCGGGCTGGGGCGTGATGTGGGACGTGCGCGGCGTGGAGGTCGATCTCTCGATCTTTCACGATGCGGAGGCGCTCGAGCTGAACGGATTGATGAACGTCGATCGCGTGCGCATCCCGTTCGGCACGGACGCATCGCTCAACGAAGTCGCGGCGGCCATGCTGATCACCGGATCGCCCGACGCGGCCATCGCGTCCGGGCTGGTGGAGGATCCGTGCCGCGGCTATGCGAGCTGGGCGGGACGCAATCCGTCCATCGTGGCGTGGAATGCGATCCTGGCCTCGCCGATCGAATGCGCCATCCGCATCGTTCGCGCGTGCGCACACAAGTTACATTTGAGTCACCTGCGTCCCGAGCTCGCCGATCCGCTGCAGTACGCGATCGCGCAGGGCCACGAGAACGGCGACCGTTTCATCCGCGTGCGCACTCTGGTGAAGCTGTTCCACGACGACCGCGCCGGCACGGAGCTGGAGATGCTGCACGAGCTCGGCGGATTCCTGCACTGGCTCCCGGAGATCGGCACCGTGATCGACCGCCTCGGGCACGGCGGACTGCACGCGCTGTTCACGCAGGCCGACCGGGAAGGGCGTCGCGACACCGACCATCACGCCGCGTTCGCGCAGGCCGGCGAGCAGGGCGGCGACGAGGTCAGCGCGCTGCGTCTGGAAGCGCTGCTGTTGCAGATGCCGCGCGGCAAACGCGAAGGCGTGCTGGCCGAGATCGCCCGCGCCGAGCCGACGTTCGCGGCGCTGGTGCGCAATCAGCTGCCGCGCGTGGAGCATCGCTTCAGGAAGGCCGTGGCCGCGGTCACGTCGCGCGTCAAACGGGTCACGTCGCCGAAAAAGATGCTCATGCCGCCGCCTCAATTGCGCGCGATGAACGAGCCGGTCGACTTCTTCACGTGAAACGCGCCGTCGCCGGCGATGCGCTGCTCGATGCATGAGCGGACTTCCTCCGCGCGCGGCGTGACCGAGGCGAGGTAGCGCACCAGCGCATCGGCATCGGTCACGCGAAGACTGTCGGCGTACTCATCGCGCTCGATGGTCCCGAACACGCGGCGGAGCTGCTCTTCCGCGTTCTCGAGCGTGAACGCGGCCGAGACGTCATCGCGCCCACCGAGCTCGCGCATCAGCTCTTTGATCTCGCGCAGATGATCGGCGCCGTTGGTGGTGGCGAACAGCGCGCCGCCGCGACGGAGCACGCGGCGGATCTCGGCCAGCGCCTCTTGCCGCGCCTCGACGTGATACAGCATGTGATTGGCGATCACGAGATCGAATCGCGCGCTCGCGAACGGCAGCGACGGAAGCGCGCAGGTCACGAACGCGGCATCGGACACGATCGTTCGCGTGGCCTGCACCATGCCGAGCGAGAAATCGGATAACACCAGTTCGACGCCGCGCGGCATGCGATCGAGGTTCTCGCGCCACAGACTCCCCGCACCGCACGCGATCTCCAGCACGCGCATGCCCGGCGCGAGCTGCAGGCGATCGAAGACCCAGCGCTGCAGGCCATATGGATTCGTGCTGAAACGCTGGTGCAATTCGATGCGCGCGGCGAGGTTCGCGCTGGTGGCGTACTGGCGTGCGAGATCCATCCGCTGCATGCTAAACGGGTTTCGTTCCCGCTAGACTCTCCCCATTGCGCGGCGCGTTCCGGGTCCTTTTCCTGACCGTGTTCATCGATCTGATGGGCTTCGGCATCGTCGTGCCGGTGCTCGCATTCAGCGCGAAGGAGTACGGCGTCGACGGGCTGACCCTCGGCCTGATCCTGGGCAGCTTCTCGCTGATGCAGTTCCTCTTCTCGCCGATCTGGGGCCGCCTCTCCGACCGCATCGGCCGCCGTCCGGTATTGATGGCCAGCCTGTTCGGCAATGTGATCGGCTTCACCACGTTCGCATTCGCGTCGAACGTGGCCATGCTCTTCGCCTCGCGCATCATCTGCGGGATCGCGTCGTCGAGCATCCCCACCGCGCAGGCGTACGTCGCCGACGCGACCGATGACGAAGGGCGCGCGAAAGGGATGGCCATCATCGGGATGTCGTTCGGACTCGGTCTCGTGCTCGGACCGCCGATGGGCGGACTCCTCTCCAGCGCGAGCACGAGTCTCGCGCTCGCCGCGCCGCTCCTTCCCGGTCTGGTCGCGGCACTGCTCTCCGCGACCGCGCTCTGTCTGGCCGCGTTCCTTCTCCCCGAATCGAATCCGCGCAAGCCGCGCGGTCCCGAGCGTTGGTCGCCCGTCGACATCGAGAGCTACAAGGTCTTCTTCCGCGTGCGCGGTCTGCGCCTGGCGGGACTGGCACTGGCGACGCTCATGTGCGCGCTCGCATCGCTCTCGCCCATCCTGGTGCTGGTGGGACGCGACCGCTTCGGGCTCAGCGCAAAAGAGGTCGGCTATCTCTTCG
The DNA here is from genome assembly GCA_946887105.1 of uncultured Acidobacteriota bacterium. The sequence goes on from CAMPKJ010000078.1 coordinate 8,174, forward strand.
GACTGATGGGCATCGTGGTGGTGCTGCTGCAGCTCACCGTGCTCGATCGCATCGCCAAACGCCTCGGCGATGTCACGTCGGCGCTGATGGGCGCGGGCTCGCTGATGCTCGGCCTGCTGCTCGTGCCGTGGACGCAGGACACGCGCGTGCTCGTCCTCGCCACCTGCCTCATGGGCGTCGGCCAGGGTCTCTGCAATCCGACGCTCTCGGCCTACATCAGCAAGATCGCGCCGCCGACCGAACGCGGCGGCATTCTTGGCGTTTCCAGTTCGCTGACCGCACTCGCGCGCGTGATCGGACCGGCCGTGGCCGGTCTCGCCTACGACGCCTTGCGCACGCCTGGAGCGCTGTACTCGCAGGCGGTGATCGTCACCATCGCGATCGTGTTCGCGGTGCGATTGATGTCGGTGCCGTCACCGCGCACCGCGCCGTCACTGTGAGGCGAGCGAGAAGACCAGCTCCGTGATGCCGGCGCCGAGGCGCTGGCGCGGCGTGTCCGGCTCGCCGGCGAACACCTCGATCGGTCCCGTTTCGAGAATGTCGCGGAACGCGATCGAACGATTGCCGCGCACGTTCAATTCACCATCGCGCAGCCGCTGGTGCTGCCACAGCGCACCCGGCGGCACGATCAGATCGCCGATGGCGATCCCGATCGGAGTGCTCGCGCGCGTGTCGGCATCCATGATCTTCACGTCGAACTCGCGCGCGGGACCGTCGGGGAAGCGCAGATCGAGCGATTGCTTCGGTCCGATGGCCGGCATGCGGAACACCCACAACGGATGTGACCGCGACACGACGGTCATGATCTCGCCCGCCTCGTGCACGCTCTCGTACGCGAACGTTCCGTCGGACGCGACCTCGATGGTCTCGCCGCGGCCGGACGGGCGATGCCAGGTGATGGTCGCTTCGTCGAACGGCATCGGCGAATGAATCCGTCCGCGCGTTCCGCGCAACGGCATGAGCTGCACGTCGATGACTTTGTGCTCGCTCTTCGACATCGTGAACGGCTCGACCGGATGCTTCACATAGCCGGGATGGCTCACGGTCAGCCGGATCTCACGCTCCGGTACGTACTTGATGACGAAGCGGCCGTCCTCGGCGGTCAGCGTGCGCGTGACGACCGGCCGCCGCGGCATGAGCTTCGACATGACCTCGTAGCGCACCGTCGCGGCGCGGAGGGTCATCTGGGTGAAGGTGTCGGTGATGTCGAGGGTGATGCTGTTGTCCGGAACGTCGATGTCGAAGCGGGAGAAAGGTCTGACCCTCAGGTCGGGGAGCACGAACGTGCGCAGGCCGGTTTCGCAGGTGGCGACGTCGAGGCGCGTGTCGGTCTCGATCTCAGTCGGGACGAGCAGGACGGCGTGATATTCGTCCGAATCCTTCGCCGCGAAGCCGATGCCGTCGCGTGGGAAGGCGATGGTCGCGTCGCGTCCGAGGGGCTCTCCGCCGAGCGTGAGGCTGCCGTACAACTTCATGTAGGACGCGGAGAGCCGCACCGGCCGCTGCTGCAACGCGACCGCGGTGGCCATTGCGCTGGCAGGCGGCAGTTTTCCGAAACGCATCTCGGCGCGATAGAGACCCGGCGCGATGTCGTCGACGGAAAACGATCCGTACGGAATCTCCGGGCCGAACGTCTCCTGACGCACGAGCCCGCACGTTTTCGGATCGACCGGATCCTTCTCGCGTTTCGGCGTCGCGCACGCGAAGAGCGAGATCTCGAACATGGCCGGCTGATCTTTCGAGCGATCGCACGAGCCGAGGGAGCGATCGAGTTCGGCGAGATCCGACCCCGTGCTGAAGCTCACGATCAGCGACGCCGACGGCCGCGCGAGCAACGGCTGCTTGACGGTGGTGATCACCTGCGATCCGACCCTGGCGCGCGTGCGATGCGGAAGCCACCCGCGTCCGCCGAGATCGAGCTCCGCCTCCCCCGCGGAGACTCCGCGCACGAGGTAGAACGCGCCGTCGAGCGCGGCCGGCGGCGGCAGCGGATCGGCGTCGCGCGCCGGACCGCCAAACGTCGCATGCACCCGTGGCGGCGAGACATCCGTCGCCTCCCGCACCGCCACCCGATCCGCCTCGCTGACGCGAACCCACCCGAGAAGCGATGGGGTCACACCTCCCATTCGCGCGTCGACCGCGCGTTCGGTCGCCGCCTGGATCGCCGGAATCGGCACGATCGACGTGACCTGTCGCGCCTTATCGAGGACAAATAACCATAGCTCCTCGTCCGCCGGGACGTGCGTCCTCGCGGTTGCGGGAAACGCGATCGCCCGCCGCGGAAGATAGACGACGCCGCTGTGCGCGTCAGGCAACTGAATCGTGAGCGCCGCGGACGGAACGGTCGTGAATGCCGTGCTGTCGATCGTCGTCGCACCGCGAACGAGCAACGGCGCCGACACGGCGCGGCTGCTCCGCACGAACACATTCCACAGTCCCGCCGGCAGTTCGGCCGCCGCGACCGCCTCGACGCAGGTCACCTCCTGCGACGCCAGCCAGCGGCGGAACGGATCGACGTCATCGCCCGCATGGAACCGGCAGATCTCGCTTTGCGCGAGCGATGGGATCGCGAGCAGGAGCAGGAACACGAGGCGCATGCACGTACGACGAGCCTCGCACGGATTCGTTTCGATCGCGGTGCTTACAGCTTCCCTTCCGCCTTCCAGCAGTTTCTTCAACGCCCCATCAATGTCGGGCCGCGCGGCGCCGCGAAGGGGCGCTCGCCGCGGCCGTCACCGCGGCACTCAATGCCGATCCGCAACGATTGGACACGCGCACCCAATAGCGCCGCCCCGCCACCGGCGCGCCGGCCGGCATTGTCGTCACGCCGCTCTCGCCCTCGAACCAGTCCTGCGACAGCGGCAGCGCACCGGTCGCGGTGACGTGCAACGTTGGTGATACCGCCGTAATGGACGGCTTCGCACAATCGGGATCCGGCGATCCCTGATTTGCGCGCACGAACGCGAGCCACAAGCGCCGCGCCTCCGCATCCGCGCGCACGGCCGCCGGCGCCTCGAAGTAGTTCATCAACTGCTCGTCGGACTCGTCGCCGCGCAGTTCCCACGCGTCGGGAAATCCTAGGTAATTGTGGGCGTTCCAGCCGAACTGCAGCGAGGCTGGACGGCTGGCGAAGCGCGCTCCGCCCGGAGGTCCGGGATAAAGCCACGGCGCGCCGGAGGCCCAGATCCAGCGCCCGTCCTCATGACCGCCCGGATGGTACGGCGCCGGAATCGGATCGTTCGCACGGCGCGTGCGCAATCGCGACACGCCGTGCGTGCCGAAGCCACCCACCAGTACCGCCCCGCGCGGATCGACCGCGATCAGCCACGGATAATGCGGCGCATTGGCCTCATCGCGCGCGCCCCATCCTTCCGGATACGGATTCCAGTCGTCGCCGAAAATGAACCGGCTCGTGCCGCCCTCCGGCGGCAGCCACGCATACACCTCATTGAAGTGCGATCCGGTGTCGCCCTCGATCGTCTCCCCGACCGACTTGCACCAATAGATCCCGTTCCTCGGGCCGCTATTGCCCCACCGGTCGACGTCGAGCCACGCCCAGCCGCGATACGTATCCGCGCCGCCTTCACCGAAAATCTGATCGACGTCGCCGAGTTTCACGGCCACGCCGCTGGACGGCACAATGCGCCGGATCGAGCCATATCCGAGCTCGAGCAGGATCAGATTGCCGTCGCTGTCGACGCGAATGCACTGCGGTTTATAGATGTCCGGACGCTTCCCGCCCGCCGCCTCCGCGCTCGAAACCGTAAAGTTGCTCAAGGCCCGATTTGACGCCTGTATGAACACATCGGAGGAGCCGCGCGCGCGCAGCCGGTCCGCCATTCCCGGACTGCCGAAGAGCGTCGTGACCACGCCATTGCGCGTGATTTTCCGGATTGCGTCATTGTCCTGATCGGCGACGTAGATCGCATCGCTGACCGGATCGAAGACCAGCGATGCCGGTCCATTGAAGCGCGCCGCGTGTCCGCTGCCGTCCGCGAATCCGGCCGTGTGATTCGGACTGCCGGCAAACACGCTCACGCGCACCCGATTCGCGGCCAGATCCTCGATCTCGATTTTCCAGACGCAGTGATCCTCATAACCGACCACATACCAGACCTTCTCATCGAGCGGATCGATGGTCACGTCGAGCGGCGTGAAGAACTCGCCGCGTCCTTCGATCCACTGTCCGCGCTTTTCCATCACGCCGCGGATCGTTTCCAGCGGTTTCGATTGCCAGACCGGATCGCGATCGGGCTTCACGCGCCAGCCCGCGACGGTAATGATCTCCCCGTCCGGCTTCAGATACCGCGCGGGACCGCCGGTCTCGACGAATGCGAATCCGCCGCGCGAGTCGATCTGTCCCGACACATAAGGGCTCATCCACCCGACACCGCGCGGCCCGTCGCGGAACGGGAACTTCTGATGCTGCGCTTCGACGCGCAGGAACCGATGATCCTGGCTGTTGTTCGGGTCGAGCGCGCGCACGAACGGAATGCCCGGATGCGGCGGATCCTCCCACCACATCTGCGCACCGGCGGTGTAATCGCCATTCGGCGCGAGTTGCTCGAGATAGAGATCGGCGGCATACGGCGGCGCGGTCCACGGCGTCACGTTCGGATTGGCGGGATGTCCCCTCATGCGCCGCTGCCGCGAGTCGGCATAAACGACGCCCGGCCCGAAATCGCCTTCACCGTTATAACTGGTGACGCTATTGATGATCGGCACGAGCGTACTGACCGGGCGCCCGCGGGTCATGTGCAGAAATGCGCGATGCGGTTTGAAGCGCATCCGGTCCGCACCACGCACGTCGACGCTGATGTCGTGAAATCCGTCCGACAGCGCATCGAGCGCTGGATTGTCGATCCGCAGCGTGAACTCGAAATTCGTGGCCGGCGCCAGCCAGTCCGAGACCGGCACACCGTGAACCGTGTAGCGGATGTCGACGCCGCTCGCAGCCGGCGCCAGCGTTTCCGCGGCGGATCTGCTGCCGCGAAAGATGTTCACTTTCAGCGGCACGGCATCCGACGGCGCGGCGGAGTGATGCCCGGCGTGCAGGTGCATCCAATGCGGATCTTCGGGCTCGAGTCCGGAGGCTTTGAGGATCTCGATCGAATATTCGGCGAAGTGCAGCGGCCACTCCTGCGCCACGAGCGGGAACGCAACGAACAGCACGAGGAGCAGGCGCATGGACGCGATCCTACGGGCAGCGCAGGGCAGCCGGAATGACGCAGATCACGCGCCGCAGTCCCCGCTACAGATATCCCGCCGTCGCGTCGCGCCGGAAGCGCGCCCGCACCAGATTCACGCGCTTCTGCACGGCCACGAGCGCGAAGAACACCCGGTTCATGATCCGCGTGCGCAGACTCGCGTCCCACACGCCGCTCAACACGGTCGCGGTCGCCTGAAAAATCCTCTTCGGCGGATCGGAATCAAAAAAGAGATCGCGGAACTCGGGCGTATAGAAACCGATCACGAAACGGCGGAACGTCTCATAGCGCCTGCGCTGTCTGCGCGAGAACTCCGCGAACTGACGCGCCGAAAACCGCTTCCGTGCGAGCGCGCGGTCGAGCTCCGCCGCCGCCTCGATCCCTGACTCCATCGCGATCGACACACCGGTCGAGAACACCGGATCGAGAAACGATCCTGCATCGCCCGCGAGAATCCATCGATCGCCTGCATACGCCGACGCGCTGTACGAGAAATCCTTCTCCACGCGCACCGGCCACTCGCGCTTCGCGTTCTGCATCAGCCGCGCGACCTCCGGCGTCTCCGCAATCGCGCGCTCCAGCCGTTCCTCGTTCGAGGCGTCCGGCATCTGCAGAAACAGGTTTTTCGGGATCACCACGCCGACGCTCATCAGCTGATCCGCGATCGGGATCAGCCAGAACCATCCCGCGTCCTCGCACGCGACGATGCGAATGTCGTTCGGACGATCGTCGTCCAGCAGCGGCACGCCCGAATAGTGCGAATAGATGGCGATGTTGGCGAGCCGCGGCTCATCGACGCGCAGGTTGAACTTCCGAGCCAGCAATCCGTTGCGTCCCGTCGCATCGACGATCGCCTGCACGCGGACGCTTCCCCCGCTCCACGCCACGGTCGCCGCGTCGTTCGTGAACTCGCAGGAGGCGATGTGCGTTTCCTCGCGCACGTCCACGCCCACGGCACGCGCGCGGTCGAGCAGGATCTGATCGAACGTCGCGCGCGGCACCTGATACGTCTGCGGCGTCCTCACTTCCGTGACCGTCGAGAAATCGACACCGCGTCCGCTCTCGCCGTCATGCGTGATCAGCCGCGCGCCGAGTTTCTTCGGAAATCCGGCCGCGGCCATCTGTTCCGTGACGCCGAGGATTGCAAACGCGTCGTTCACGGTCGAGAGCAGCGATTCGCCGATGTGGAACCGCGGAAAGGTCTCGCGCTCGAAGAGCACCACCGAACGTCCGCGCTGCGCCAGGGAAATTGCGGCGGACGTCCCGGCTGGACCGCCGCCTGCTACCGCGAAATCGAAATCGTAATGGCTCACAAGACCGCCTTGCGTTTGAACTGGCGCAGCCCGAGCCAGAAAAACGCGCCGTCGAATGCGATCAATGCGGCGATGACCACAATCTGCGGCAGATGCGGCGAGCCCGGCACCAGCGCACTGCGAAACCCTTCGCTCGCATAGACGAGCGGGTTGATCAGCACGACCCATTTGAGAATCGGAAACTTCGCCAGCGCCGCCCACGGGTAATACGTACAGCCGAAGAAGATCATCGGCGCGAGCACGAGGCTGAACATCAGGCCGACCTGCTGCTGGCCGACCATGCATCCGAGGCACAGGCCGAGGCTTGCGGATAAGAGCGTGACCAGCAATGCGATGGCGATGAACAGCACGATGCGCAGATCGCCGAGGCCGGCGCCGCCCATGATCAGCCACGCCGACGGAATCACCACCAGGCCGGCCACCATCGACTGGATCATTCCGGCCACGACTTTTTCGACGGCCAGCCATTCCAGATCCATCGGCGCGAGCAGCCGGTCCTCGATCTCCTTCGTGAACTGAAACTCCGCGATCAGCGGCATGGCCACGGCCCACGTGCCGGTCATGACCATGCTCAACGCAATGATGCCGGGCAGCAGCAGCGCCTTGTATTCGGGCGACATCAGGCCGCTCACGGTCATCACACGGCCGAACACGAACACCACCATCATCGGCTGCAGCAGCACTTGAAACGCGAGCGTCAGCGCATTCCGGCGCGCTACGTGCGCGTCGCGCGCGAGCATGGCCAGGAAGGTCTTGAAATTCATTCGCGCAGGCTCCGTCCCGTGTGGTGCAGAAAGAGATTCTCGAGACTCGGCTCGGCGATGCTGAGATCGCGGATGGTCGCACCGGCATTCGAAGCCGCGGAAACGATCGACGGCACGAGCGGACCTCCGCGATTCGCATAGATGTGGATCGCGCCCGCGTCGTCACGCACCTGCGAAACACCGTCGATGCGCTGGAGCGTCTCCAGGAATCCGGGCGGCATGTCGGTGAGATGGAGGCGCACCAGGAATCCGCCCGGGATGGACTGCTTCAGCTCCTGCGGCGTGCCGAGGGCGATCACCTTTCCGTGATCGACGATGGCCAGACGGTCACAGAGGCCGTCCGCTTCCTCCATGTTGTGCGTGGTGAGCAGGATGGTTTTGCCGCGGGCGTTGTAGGCGCGAATCATTTCGCTGAGGAGCAGGCGCGTCTGCGGATCGAGTCCCGCGCTCGGCTCGTCCAGAAACAGGACCTCGGGATCGTGCATCATCGCGCGCGCGATCGACAGCCGCTGCATCATCCCGCCCGAAAATCCGAGCACGCGCTGGTGCGCGCGATCGGTGAGCTTGAACTGTTCGAGCAACGCGTCGGCGCGCTGCTGGCGCTCGGACGACGGCATGCCGAAGTACGCGCCGTGGAACGTCAGGATCTCCCGCGCCGTGAGCGCGAAGTCGAGATTCGGCCGCTGCGGCACCACGCCGATCAGGCGCTTGACGGCCAGCCCGTTCTGCCAGACGTCGTAGTCGCCGATCCAGGCCCGCCCGGACGTCGGCCGCACGCGCGTGGTCAGCACTCCCACGGTGGTCGACTTGCCGGCGCCGTTCGGCCCGAGCAGCCCGAAGATCTCGGCCGGACGCACTTCGAGGCTGAGGTCGTCGAGCGCGACCACCGGTCCGAAGACTTTGCGCAGGTGTTCCGTTCTGATTCCGACGGGCATGGACGCGGGATTGTAAGCCTGGGCGTTGGGCGTTGGGCGTTGGGCGTTTGGGAGTCGTCGTTCTCGCGGTATGTGCCGCTGAGACGACCAGGCCCAAACGCACACCGCCTAACGCCCAACGGCTTCTACAATGTCCCCGATGCAGCCCGGCCATCGCATCGGCGCTTATGCACTCGTCGAGGAGCTCGGTGCGGGCGGCATGGGCGTGGTCTGGCGCGCGCACGACAGCCGTCTCGGGCGCGACGTGGCGCTGAAGATCCTGCCGCCACATCTCGCCGAACATCCGACCGCGCTGGTGCGCTTCGAGCGCGAGGCGCGCGGTCTCGCCTCCCTCTCGCATCCCGGCATCGTCTCGATCTTCGATCTCGGCGAAGAGGGCAACCTCCGCTACCTCGTCACCGAGCTGCTGAGCGGCGAGGCGCTGCGCGGAGCGTTGCGCAAAGGACCGTTGCCGTGGCGCCGCGCGGCGGAGATCGGCGCGACCATCGCCGAGGCGCTCGCGGCCGCGCACGCGAAAGGCATCATCCATCGCGATCTGAAACCGGAGAACGTCTTCCTGACCTCGGAGGGTCGCGTGAAGATCCTCGACTTCGGGCTCGCGAAAGAGCTGGCGATGTGGAGCGGCGACGCCACCACGCAGGAACATCACACCGAGCCCGGCACGGTGATGGGCACGCTCGGATACGTCTCGCCGGAACAGCTCCGCGGCCAGGAAGCGGACTTAGCGTCGAATGTCTTTTCGCTCGGCTGCATCCTCTACGAGATGCTGTCCGGACGTCCTGCGTTCGTGCGCGCGAGCGCGGCGGACACGATCGCGGCCATCCTCACCACCGAGCCGCCGCCGCAGGCACGGCCTCCGACATCCCGTTCGAGCTCCTGCGCATCGTGCACGACTGCCTGGCCAAGGATCGCCGCGCGCGCATTCAATCGGCAAGCGAGCTTGCCGTTGCGTTGCGGGCCGTGTCGTCGACGCCAACCGCCGGCGCGCCGGCGCCTGCACGCACGTCTCGCATTGCGATCGCGATCGTTGCCGCGCTGCTCGCCGGCGCCGGAGCGCTGTTCGTCGCGCAACGCCGCACCGCTCCCGCTCCGGCTGCAACCGCGCGGGCGATGTCGCTGGCCGTGCTGCCGTTCACCGCACCGGCGGATCAGCTGTACGC
>CAMPKJ010000079.1 GCA_946887105.1 uncultured Acidobacteriota bacterium
GGAACCAGAAGCGCGGATCCTCGTCGAGGCCGAGGCCGTGCATGTAGTTGTAGACCGCCTTGCGGAGGCCGTCGGCGAACAGGTCGTGATCGCAGCCGGTCGGATCGTCGAACGCGACCTCGTTGTTCGCGAACGTGATGGCCTTGCTCTTGTCGTACGAGGCCGACACGCCACGTCCGCCGAGGACGATCACGCGGCCGGCTTCGTCGGTGAGCAGCTCGCCGAGGTAGACCGGCGTGCCCATGAACTTCCCGCTGCCGAACGTGTACTTCGTGCCGCGCTGCTTCTTTCCGCTGATGCGGCGTGGGCCGGGATCGATGATCAGCGCGGAGCGGTCGGAAACCGTTGCGTTGCGCAGCAGCGTCGGCGGCGCATCGGCGGCTTCGGGGATGTCCAGCGCGAGCTGAAACTGGAACCACGCGGACTTCTTGTTCGCGAGATGGACCTGCCACTCGATCTTCGCGTCGTCCGCGGTCAGCTCGCGCACGGCCACGCCGGCGGCGTTGAGACCGTAGATGCGAAAGCGCGCGGCCTGCCGTTTCAGCGCGCCTTCCGCGTCGCGATAGAAGCCGGGCTTCTCCGGCAATGGATCGGGCACCTCGGGCGCGAGAAAGAACTCATCCTCGCTGTTGCCCACGCGCGCGATGCCGATGGGTGGATAGATCGCCGCCTTGACGATTTGCGTGTCGGGATTGCTCGCCGCCATACACCTTCCCTCGCTTTTTAGATTTCTGGACCGAGGTAAGGAGTGTAGCGGAAGGCGCTACGATGTGTGCATCATGAAAAAAGCGGCCGCGGTGCTTTTCACGCTCGCTCTCTCTGCGTCTTCCGCGTCCGCGGAGAAGTTCCTCTCCGTGTCGGACATCCATTTCAATCCGTTCGCCGACCCTTCGCTCGTGACGCGGCTCGAAGCGGCGGACGCGACGCAGTGGGATGCCATCCTGGCGTCCTCGTCGATCGCGGCGTTCTCCAGTTACGGCAGCGACGTGAACGATCCGCTGCTGCGATCCGCGATCGGTGAAATGCAGAAGCAGATCGCGGCGCCGGCGTTCGTGTTGATCTCCGGCGACTTTCTCGCGCACGGCTTTCAGAAGAACTATCAGGAGCTCGCGACCGACAAGAGCCAGGCCGCGTACACCGCCTTCGTGAAGAAGACCAACGCGTACCTCGCTTCGCTCTTCAGCAAGGCCTGGCCGGGAGTGCCGGTCTATCCGGCGCTCGGCAACAACGACTCCGACTGCGGCGACTACGCGGTCGCGCCGGACGGCGCGTTCCTGGCCGACTTCCGCGACGTCTGGAGTCCGCTGGTGCGCTCGCGCTCGTTCGATCGCCGCTTTCCCACCGGCGGCTACTACCGAGTCGACGTGCCGAGCCTGAACGGCGTGCGCGTGATCGCGCTGAACACGAACTTCTTCTCGACCAGCTACACGAATCCCTGCGGCAAAGCGGGACGCGATCCCGGCATCCGCGAGCTGGAGTGGCTGGATGCCGAACTGCTCCTCGCGCGCGCGCAGGGCAAGCGCGTCTGGCTGCTGTTCCACATCCCACCGGGCGTGAACGTCTACAACACCGTCGAGGACAGCAGCTGTCCGGACCTCACCACGCAGATGTTCTGGAAGGACGACTACGCGCAGCGATACCTGCGCATCACCGCGCGGCACCGCAACACCATCGCCGGCTCGTTCGCCGGCCACACGCATCAGGACGAGTTCCGCCTCGCCACCGGCGACTTCATCCACATCACGCCGTCCGTCACGCCGATCTTCGGAAACAACCCCGCGTTCGAGATCGTCGAGGTCGAGCGCAACGGCGGCATCACCGGCTACACCGCGCATCACCTGCCGAACGTGACCCTGCCGTGGTCACGCGAATACTCGTTCAGCGAGGCGTATGCGAAATCGAAGTACGACACCGCGACGCTGACCGAGCTCGCCGCGGAGATCGGCAGCGACGCGGCCACGCGCGCGGAGTACTTCGGCTACACGTCCTCCGGCAGCGCGAAGAGCACGGCCGGAGCACTCGCGAAATGGCAGGGCTACTGGTGCGGATTGAAGGCGATGGCCGCGAGCACGTTCAGCGCGTGTTACTGCCAGCGCAGCTCGAACGCGCAGTGATCGTCGCTCGCGCACTGGCAGGCTGACTCGGTCACGCTCGCGGCGGTGCCGCCGTGCGTGGCGATGACCTGCTCGAGGTATCCGGCTTCGCTGGAACAGTAGGAGGGGCTGAAGCACGCGGCCTCGCGAATGGTGACCCGCCCGCTGGAAGGGCCGAGCTGCTCGTAGGCGCAGACGCCGAAGTCCTGAAACTGGCGGTGCAGCGTGGCGCTGTGGCGGAAGAATTCGTGGATGTCGTCGCGGTGGAACGCGCGATAGAGCGTCGAGAGGTTGATCTGCGCGGAGTAGCGTCCGAGCTCGCGCATCAACTCGCGCGGATCGCGTCCGGCGGTGCGGGCGATGGTGAGATCGAGCACGATCAGGCTCTCGAAGGTGCACCAGGTCGAGACCAGGATGCCGTCCACTTCGTCCGCGACCTGCGCGGGCAGCGCCGCGATCGTGTGCGCCAGCGCGTCTTCGCCGAGGCGATCGCGGACGAACTGCAGGTGCGCGCGCACCATCGCGCCCTTCACGCGTCCATGGACCAGCGACTCGCGGCGGAGATTCATCATCGTCGACATGTGGGCCCGGATTCTAACCCGGAAACACGTACGTACGGAATGAAGGCCGGACGGCTGCCGGCTGACAGAAGCGGAGCAGCGCCATCACGGCGCCATAACGGCGCCATAACGGCGACCATAACGGCGCGCTCCGCCTCACCCGCGCGCGTCAGTCGAGAGCGAACGACGAAACCGAGATGACCTCGCCGTCCAGCGTGCCGGTCACGGTGGCACGGAGATGGTCTTTCTTCTCGCTGGCCTGCAGAGCGGCCAGCGCCTTCTCGTTCCCGGCCGCGTCGAACCGCAGGAACTTGCCGTCCGCGGTGATCACGCCGTAGCCGCCCTTCGCGCACTGCAGCGCGCAGCTGCGCGGATGCTCATCGGCCTTGTCGGCCATCTTGCCGATGCAGTGACCGTCCATCAGCGGAAGACTCTTCCACGTCTCCGTTGCGGCCTGCAGCGGGAACGCGAGCGTTGCGATTGCGAGGGCCAATGCGAAAACAGCAGGAACTCGTTTCATGTCCAAATGCTCCTTATCGTTGTTGATCAAACCGCAGGTCGCTGCGGCAATGCCAGGGCTGAAATCCGTTCGCTGGCCTGATCGCGAACCTCGCTCAGGCGCGCCAGCGTGAACGCGGCGATGGCGATCTCCACGTCGCGTACGGCCAGATCGTAGAACATGCCGGTGGTCACCAGACTACCCGCGATGGCCAGCAGCCATCCGGCCACGACGTAGCCGCCGAGACGGGTGAAGCCGGCCAGCAGCGCCGCGCCGGCGATCATCTCGATCACGCCCACGCCGCGCATGAACGTGCCGGCCGGGAGCGGAACGAGGTTGGTGACCAGCGGCGTGAGATACATCTCCCAGTTCGCCAGGATGTTGAAGAACTTGTCCAGTCCCGCCAGGAATGCGCCGAGGCCGAGGCCGATGCGGAGCGCGCGGAACGGAAGCTCGAGGTGTGGATTCATGTTGCCTCCTTGACTGCGTTAGAGGCGGGCGGACGCGTTTGGTGACGCGAAGCCGCAAAGTCTCAAAGTCTCAAGGTCTCAAAGAGGCCACCGCATGCCTTTGAGACTTTGCGACTTTGAGACTTTGCGACTTTGAGACTTTGCGACTTTGAGACTTTGCGACTTTGCGACTTTGCGACTTCCGTCACCTTTCACGCCGCCGCTCCTCTAATCTCTACAGGAGAATGCCGTCATGATTGCCCATCCCCTGATCGCGTCGCCAGTCGAGATCTCGGACGAAGAGATCGTCCGCCGCATCGTGGCCGGCGAGCGGGAACTGTTCGAGCTGCTGCTCCGGCGTTACAACCAGCGCGTTTTTCGCGCGGTGCGGGCGGTCCTGCGCACGCCCGACGACGCGGAAGACGTGATGCAGCAGGCCTACGTCAGCGCGTACCGGCACCTCCATCAATTCGAGGGGCGTTCGAGCTTCGCCACCTGGCTCACCAGGATCGCGCTGCGCGAAGCGACCGCAAGAAACCGAAAGAACCTTTCCCACCTGCACGTCGTGCCGGAGCTCGGCGGGGAGAACAGCATGAACGACTTTCCTGAGCCCGGTCCCGATCCGGAAGCGCGCGCGGTCACGGGCAATCTGATGCAGCACGTCGAGGCGGAGGTGGCCGCGCTTCCGGAGCGCTATCGCTCCGTGCTCCTGCTTCGCGAGGTGGAAGGCTTGAGCACGGAAGAGACGGCGTCGTGCCTCGAGATCAGCACGGACGTCGTGAAGACGCGCCTGCATCGCGCCCGCACGATGTTGCGCGACGCGTTGTATCGCCGCGCCGGAGTCGGCCTGCAGTCGATCTTCACGTTCGGCTCGACCCGATGCGATCGCGTGGTCGCACGCGTAATGGAAGAGATCCGCCCGATCTGACCATCTTCTGCGAGAATTTCGGCCATGCGCCGATTGCTCGCGTTTCCTTTCCTTCTCCTGCTCGCGCTCTCCACCGGTGCGGCGACCAACCGCATTCCGGTCAATCTCGACTTCGAGAGCGGAGCTCCGGGCGCGGTGCCGTCCGGATGGATCTCGCCGACGACGGGCGCCGGCTACACGGCGGCGCTTTCGACCGAGTCGCCGAAGCAGGGGAAGCAGAGCGTCCGTCTGAGCGGCAAGCCCGCCGGCGAACCGGGACGGCCGGCGTTCGGCAACGTCATGCAGCAGATCGACGCCACACCCTTTCGCGGGAAGCGCGTGCGCTTTCGCGGCGCGGTGCGCGTGCAGGGCGCCGCGGCCAGCGCGGGGCTGTGGATGCGCGTCGACCGGCCGGAGAGGCAGATGGGCTTCTTCGAGAACATGCAGGCCCGGCCGATTCGTGCGGGCGAGTGGGCGTACTACGAGATCAGCGGCGACGTCGCGAGCGATGCGGTGCTGCTGAACATCGGCATGCTCCTGGAGCGCGAAGGAAGCGCCTGGCTCGATGACATCACCATCGAGACGGTCGCGAAACGGGAAGCGCGCTCCGCACCGCCGCGCGCGATCGCGCCGCGCGGACTCGAAAACCTGATCGCGTTCACCCGTCTGTTCGGCGTAGTGCGCCACTTTCATCCGAGCGACGAAGCGGCGACCGCGGATTGGGATGCCATTGCGGTGGACGGAGCAGCGGCCGTGGAGGGCGCGCGGAATGCGTCCGAGCTCGCCACGCGGCTCGCGGAGGTCTTCCTCCCGGTCGCGCCGTCCGTGCGCATCCACCCGTCGAATGCACCTCCGAAGACGCCCCTCGTCAAACCATCCGCGGCGCAGACCATCGTGGCGTGGGAGCACAACGGACTGGGACAGGGAACCATGCCGCCGGGACAGATCTACACCAGCGAGCGCGTGCGCCGCGCCGCCGGGCGGCCGGATACCCGCTTCGCCGATCCGCTGCAGCCGATGCAGCTCGATCTGGGCGGAGGCGTTGCCGCGTCGGTTCCGCTCGCGGTCTACGCTGACGCAACGCGCACGCTGCCCGCTGCGTCGCGGAAAGCGCTGGCGCATCCGGACGCCGAATACACGGGAAACGATCGGGCCACGCGCATCGGCGGAGTGGTGATCCTCTGGAACGCGCTCCAGCATTTCTATCCGTATTTCGACGTCATCGGCGTCGACTGGCGCTCGGAATTGCGGCGGGCGCTGAACGCGGCAGGTACCGATCGCGGCGAAGCCGCGTTTCTCGGGACGCTGGAACGGATGATCGCGGCGATCGACGACGGCCATGGCTCGATCTCGCACCCGTCCATCGTGGGCCGCGCGACGCTTCCGCTCCTCTGGCGCGTGGCCGGCGATGCGTTGGTGATCATGAATGTCGATCCATCCGTGAAGGACCTGCAGCCGGGCGATGAAGTGATCGCCATCGATGGCAAGCCCGCACCGCAGCTGCTTCGCGAAACGAGAACGCTGATCTCCGGCACGCCGCAATGGAAACGCTGGACGGCGCTGAATCGGATCGCCGGCGGCGATGCCGGATCGAAGGTGGCGCTCACGATCCGCGACGCTGACGGATCGACGCGCAACGTGACGCTGACGCGCACCGCCACCCCGAATGTGGGCGAGCCGCGTCCGAAGGAAGTCGCGGAGCTGAAGCCGGGCCTCTGGTATGTCGACCTGACCCGCATCGACGACGCCGGCTTCGAGGCGTCGCTCGGGAAACTGGCCACCGCGCGCGCGATCGTGTTCGACCTGCGCGGCTATCCGCGCGTCGGGACGAAGCCGCTGCGCCACATGATCGACAGCGCCACCCAGTCGGCGCGTTGGAACATCCCCATCGTCCGCCGTCCCGACCGCAAGGACGTGGCGTGGCGGACCGACGGACGCTGGACGCTCGAGCCGCTGAAGCCACGGCTCACGAAGAACATCGCCTTCGTCACCGATGGCCGCGCGATCAGCTATGGCGAGTCGTGGATGGGCATCGTCGAGGCGTACAAGCTCGGGCACATCGTCGGCGAAACCACCGCCGGCACGAACGGCAACGTGAACCTCCTCCCGCTGCCCGGCGGCTACCGCATCGCCTTCACCGGCATGAAGGTGCTGAAGCACGACGGCTCGCGCCATCACGGCGTCGGCATCGCGCCGACCGTTCCGGTATCGCCGGCCGTGCCGGCCATCCGCGCGGGAAGGGACGAGCAGTTGGAAAAGGCGATGGAGTTGGTGGAGCAGAAAATGAGCGGGGATCAGCCCGCGACCGAGAACGGCGAGTCGATCACGAAGAACTCGCCGCGCATCATCACCGAGGGGGCGATCCCGAACATCTGGTAGAACGTGCGCGTCAGGTGTGCGGCGTCGGCGAAGTCGGAAGCCTGCGCGGCCGCGGTGAGCGTCCGCTCCCGCCCGATCGCGAGCATGGCCCGGGTGAGCTTGCGCCATAGCATGTAGCGCCGGAACGGCAGCCCGACCTGCTGCTTGAAGAGATGCTGGAAGCGGCCCGGTGAGAGGAAGACGCTCGCCGCCGCATCCTCGGCCGAGATGCGCAGCTCTTCCGACTCGCCGATCTCCTTCAGCACGCGCGTGATGCGCGGATCGAGCTGCCGCGCCGGCGGTGCGCCGACGCAGAACGTGGTCACGCTGTGCCGGATCAGCGTGCGGATGTCCATCGCTTCCAGAGGGTCGTCGAGGAAACGTTGCAACTCCCTCGCGGCCGCGTCGACGCGCGCATCCGGAACGATGGTGATGTCGCGCCCGACCGTCGTGCGCAGCCAGGCACCTTCCGTCGATTCCGGATCGACGAACAGCATCGCCCCGACCACGCCTTCGGCCCGATAGCGATGCACCACGTCCGGCATCACGATGATGCCGCGTCCCGTGCGCCACTCCCCCTGCTCCTCGGCGATTCCGGCCGTGCCGGAGAGGCCCAACACGATCTGGATGGCGTGATGCGCGTGCGCGGGCACGATTCCTTCGCTGGCACCGATGGCCATGAAACCGCCGTCCCACAGATACCAGCGCGGCGTTGCGCGCCACTGCGAGGCCCGTTCTTCGAGCGGTACTGACGACATAGCAGGTTTGTTCAAGATCTTCGGCCGCTGCGTTCAATCAATCGCGAGCGCTTCTCTCTATTTTGACCTCATCAAAACATGAGGAGAACAAAAGAGATGAAGATCCTTCGCAAAACCATTCTGGCAGCAGCAATCATTCTGACGGTGGGCGCGTGCAGCCACGCCATGATGATGTTCGGCCGCGGCGTGAAGAAGCCGGCCGCCACCGAATTCGGCCTGGGACCGCGGACCTCGGCGCAGGGACGCTATGTCGCAACGCTGCAACCCGCCGAAACGCTGCGCGTGCGGAAACTGCAGTCCATTCAGGTGAAGATCGCCGACGCGGCGGGACAGCCGCTCGACGGCGCGAAGATCACCATCGACGGCGGGATGCCGCAGCACGGGCACGGCCTGCCGACGCGGCCGCGCGTGACGAAGCAGCTCGGCGATGGCACGTACCTGATCGAAGGCGTACGCTTCAACATGGGCGGCTGGTGGGAGTTCAAGGTCGCCGTCGATGGCGCAGCCGGTGCCGACAGCGTCACGTTCAATCTCGCGCTCTGAGCACGACCATGAACGCAAAACGAATCGCCATCGCCGTGATCCTCGCGCTCGCCGCGTCGCTCGGCTCGGCCGCGGTGCTGCGCCGCGACGGCTGGAACGCCGAACAGCTCACCGTGCTGCGCAGCCTGTCGTTGCCGGAGTTGGAGCCGCTGCCGGCCGATCCGACCAACCGCGTCGCCGATGAACCGCGCGCCGTCGAGCTGGGACACCGTCTCTTCTTCGATACGCGTCTCAGCTCGAACGGCAAGGTGGCCTGCGCGACGTGCCACCAGCCGCAGCGCGAGTTCCAGGACGGCACGCCGCTCGCCGCCGGCGTCGGGACCACCAACCGCCGCACCATGCCCGTCGCCGGCACCGCGTATGCGCCATTCCTGTTCTGGGACGGCCGAAAGGACAGTCTCTGGTCGCAGGCGCTCGGCCCGCTCGAGAGTCCGGTCGAGCACGGAGGCACGCGCGCGCAGTACGCGCACATCGTCGCCACGCACTACCGCGATGAATACGAGCGCGTCTTCGGTCCGCTGCCGGATCTCACCGGCGTGCCGCGCATCGCGGGACCGGTGGCCGATCCTGCCGCGTCGGCGGCGTGGAAGGCGTTGACGGACGAGCAGCGCATCGCCGTCACCACCGTCTACGTCAACATCGGCAAAGCGATCGCCGCGTACGAGCGGCGCCTGCAATACGCGCCGTCGCGCTTCGATCGATACGTCGCGGGGATCGACGCGAACGGACGCGCGCCGCAGGGGATGTTGACGCCGGACGAGGAGGCGGGACTGCGTCTCTTCATCGGCGAGGCGAACTGCACGCAGTGCCACAACGGGCCGCTGCTGACGAACAACGAGTTCCACAACACCGGTGTGCCGGCGAACGCCGCGCTGCCCGCCGATCGCGGCCGCTTCAACGGCGCGACGGATGTCCTCGAGGACGAGTTCAACTGCCGCAGCCGCTGGAGCGACGCGCCCGGTCAATGCGCGGAGCTGGAGTTCCTCGCCACCGGCGCGCACGAGCAGGAGCGCGCGTTCAAGGTGCCGTCGCTGCGCAATGTCGCGGAGCGCGCGCCGTACATGCACGCGGGACAGATCGCGACGCTCGGCGATGCGCTCGCGCACTACAACCGCGCGCCGAAAGCACCGGCCGGCCACTCGGAAGTGAAGCCGCTGAAGCTCGAGCTGCGCGAACTGCACCAGCTCGAGGCATTCCTGCGCACCCTCAGCGGCGGCACGCAGGCATCGCCGGAACTGCTTCGCGCACCGGCCACGCGGGAGGAACAGTGACCGCGTACGACATCGCCATCGTCGGTGCCGGCGCCGCCGGTCTGGCCGCCGCGATCGAGGCAGCGAGCCTCGGCATGCGCACGGTGCTGCTCGAACGCGAGCTCCCCGGCGGCGCGATGCGCTCGCTCGCGCGCGTCGAGACCGTAGCCGGTTATGCGGTGGGCCTCTCGGGCGGCGAGCTGACCGCGCGGGCACTGGCGAAGGCGGAACGGGTCGGCGTCCACATCGAGACGCACGATGAAGTCACGTCCCTCACCGATCGCGACGGCGCCTGGCATCTGCAACGCGCATCCGGCACGCCGGTCGATTCGCGTTTCGTCGTGGCCGCCACCGGAGCCGATCGCACTTTGCCCGCAATCGAAGGAATCCGCGCGCTCCTCGGCGCGGGCGTGTATCTGACGCTGCCGCCCGAGCTGCCGGAAACGCTCCGCGGCCGCGACGCCGTGGTGTACGGCTCGCACGCCGGCGTCGTGGCCGGCGCGTTGCGCCTGGGCGACATCTGCGGCCGCGTGACCGTCGTGACGCCCGCCGCCGCGACCGCGCTGCGCGGACGCGGGAACGTCTCGATTCTCCGCGGCGCTGCCATCGTGTGCGTCGCCGGCGTCGATCGTCTCGAATCCGTCCTGCTCCGCCATGGCGATGCGGGACGGATCTCCGCCGTCGAAGCCGCAGCGCTGTTCCTGATCGATGCCGCATCACCGCGCACATCGTGGCTGCCGTCCGCTGTCGCACGCGACACCGGCGGCTTCGTCATCACCGGAGCCATGCGCGCGTTCGAGACCAGCGCGCCGCGTCTCTACGCCGCCGGCGACGTGCGCAGCGGATCCGCCGGCGGTACGTCCGTCATCAGCGACGCCATCCGCATCATCCACGTCATTCGGCAGGCGGACGCGCAGCCGGCGCCGCCGTCATCCTGAGTCGCGAAGACGGCGAAGGATCTCAGGCTACGCATCTGGAGATCCTTCGCTGCGCTCAGGATGATGTTGTGTCACCTGTCCGCCCGGCGTGACGCGCGTGCCGCTGAGCCGAGCTCCATGGTCATCTCGAGCATCGTGTCGCGGAATCCGAGGCGGCGGAAGAGCGTCTGGGCGGCGGCGTTGGGTGCTGCGGTCCAGAGGATGACGCGCGGCGCGCCGCGTTCGCGGAGCCAGGCGACGGCGGCCTCCAGCAGTCGCGTGGCCACGCCGGAGCGACGGGCCGATTCGCGTACCGCTACGTCGTGGATGAATCCCGCCGGGCCGCGCAGCTCTTTCCACGACAGCGGCTCGAGCGCGGCGTAGACGTATCCCGTCACCTCACCCTCTTCTTCCGCGACGAAGACGACCGCGTCCGGCGAGTCGAGCACGCTGCCGAGAAACGACGCGTATCCGCGTGCAGCGCCTTCGCCGGCGGCGAGGAATCGGTCCGGATCGAACGCGTAATGCGTCTCCATCAGCAGCGCACCGAGACTGCCGACGGCGCGCAGATCGCGCTGCTCCGCGCGGCGGATGTTCAGGTCCATGCGCCGCCAATCATACGCAGGCCGCCAGTTGCCGATCAGCGCACGCGCGTGAAGACGAGAAGCGGCCCGCCCGCGGCGTCGTTGAGCGTCAGGCGATCGCCCGTGGCGGTGTACGACGCGACGTTCTGGAACGCGCCGAGGTATGCAGTCTCCTGGGCGTTGCGCTCCTGTTCGATGCACGCGCGCTTGGTGGAGATGGCCGGTCCGAACGTGAGCGTCGTGCCGCTGACGGTGTACGGACCGCGGTACTGATTGCAGCTCGCGAAGCCTTCGGCGTGGCCGTCGACGAACCGCAGCGTGACGTCCGCTCCGGCCACAGGCGGCTGTCCGCCGATCTCGATCAGTCTCCAGCTCGTGCCCTCGAGTGCAATCGCTCCTCCGGTGTCGGTCATCGGCGCGCAGGCGGCGAGGAGAAGAGCGGCGGTGGCAAGCAGTGTGCGCATGCGACTGCGCGCTGCAAGAAGCGGGCAACGTCCTTCAGAACAGCGAACGCTGTGCGCGCAGCGATTCCGGATCGACCGGCTGCTGCCCGAGCAGCCCTTGCATCTCGCGCGCGCTGGCGGGGCTGTGTCCGGCAAAGTGATTGTTGAAGAAGCCGTAGATCTCCTTCGTGTTCGCCGCGCTCTTCAACGCCTCGGACCACGCGCGAATCTCCTCCGAACGGTCGAACTGCACGTGCGAGTAATCGGTGATCTCGCGATCCGGCCCCATCCACCGCACATAGAGGAAGTCCGCCGTCGCGCGCTCGACCAGCTCCAGCATCCGCTCGCGAGGGATCCAGCGGCCGTCGCTCAGCGCGAGCGCCACGCCGTATCCCGCCAGCAGTTCCAGCAGTTGCGGCAGTACGTTCGGACGCATCCAGCGACTGTCGCGCACCTCGACCGCGAAACGGAGATCGCGCGGCAGACCGGGAACGAATCGCTCCAGCGATGACAGTTCTTCAGGCGCGAAATCGGGTCCCATCTGCAGCAGGATCGGCCCGAGCTTCGGACCGAGCTCGCGCGCGCGATCGAGGAAGTCGCGCACGAGATGGTCCGCGTGCAACAGCCGCAGCTCGTGCGTGATCTCTTTCGGCATCTTCAGCGTGAACGTGAAATCGGACGGCGTGCGCTCCCGCCATGCGCGGATGGCTCGCGCGTCGGGAACGGCGTAGAACGTGGAGTCCACCTCGACGACGCGGAACGCGCGCGCATAAAACGAGAGAAACTCCGAGGCGCGCGTGCCGGGCGGATAGAATGGCCCGATCCACGCCGCGTAGTTCCATCCCTGCGTGCCGATGAGAATGGTCATTGGCGGGTAATGCTACGCGCGCGGTAGGGAAATGCTCCCGAAAACACTCTCCCAACAACGGGTCCGCAATCATCATCGAGAAGAGAGGGCAAACATGGCCGGAAATTCGTGGTCGATCAAAATCGTGAAGGGGAACCCGTGTACGTTCGAGCCCGATGTCTACTGTCCGCCCGGAACGCCGAAACCGACGGTGCTGACGGCGGAGACCAATGACCTGATCTCGTGGGACAACCAGACCAGTCAGGCGCACCAGATCTGCAGCGGCGAGGGCACCGCGCAGACGCAGCTCACCAACCGTATCGAGGCACACGGATCGTCGGACGGCTATTCGCCGCAAGCCACCGGCACCGTCGACTACTACTGCTGCCTGCACAAGGGCGAGACGGGCACGATCGAGGTGGTGTCGTGAAACGCGCAATCGTCGTCATCGCAATCGCCGCCCTTGCATCGCAGGCTGCCGCACAGAGCACGCCGCCTCCCAACTCCTTCACATGCAGACCAGAGATGGCAGGCAAAGAGCTGATCCCGATTCCGGAGATCGCCTCGAAGGATCGCGTGCTCCGCGGAACGCTCTACACCGTCTCGGAGATGCAGGGGCTGCCCACTCCCGCCGCCACCACGAGCTCGCCCGACTGCGTTGCGCAGTGGGTGCGCGCGTATCGCAAGGACGCGCCAAAGGACTGGAATCCCTCCGCGCAGCAGATCCAGGATCCGCTGCCCGGTCCGACGCTCCGCGCGCGCATCGGCGATCTGATCCAGCTGACGTTCCTCAACGTCATCGACGCGAACAAGTTCCCCGGCGTCGACGACGGCAAGTGCGACGAGACGAACCAGGGGAAGACCTATCCCGGCACGTTCGACAAGTATCCCGACTGCTTCGCCGGCTCGGTGTACACGAACATGCACTACCACGGCACGCACACCAGTCCGAACACCACCGCCGACAACGTCTTCCTGCAGATCAAACCGTCGCCGCGGAAGAACGACGCGAAGCGGGAGCCGCGCATCGACGAGAAGACGGTGCGCGCCGCGTTCGACGAGTTCTTCAAGAAATGCGAGTCGAAGCTCCTGAACGATCCCGGCCCGACGGAGTGGCCGCGCCGCTGGCGCGATCTGCCGGAGTCGACGCGCATCGCGCTCCTCGACCCGGTGAAGAGGTACATGCCGGAGTGGTACGAGATCGATCGGGAGATGATCCGGCAGGGGAACTGGCCACAGTACTTCGTCGGCGCCTATCCGTACTGCTTCAAGCTGCCGCGCTATCCCGAAAAGACGGAGCAGGAGGCGGCGGCCACCACGGCATCGGCAGACGTCCACACGCCGCACACGCGCGGCAAAGGCACGGCCGAAGTGGATGAGGCGGCGGCGCCCAGCCGTCCGCTGCTGATGGGACAGTCGCCCGGGACGCACTGGTACCACGCGCACAAGCACGGCTCGACGACGATCAACGTCTCCAACGGCATGACCGGCGCGTTCATCATCGAAGGGCCGTACGACGACGAGATCAACAAGGTCTACGGCGAGAACTGGACGCGCAAGCAGCCGCTGCTCGTGATCAATCAGCTCGGCGGCATTCCGGGTCTCAGCGTCGGCGCATTCCTCGGGCCGGGACCGAACTTCGCCGTCAACGGCCGCATCCAGCCGACCATCACCATGCCTGGAAAATCGGTCGGCATGTGGCGCATCGTCAACTCCGCCAGCCGCGCGGGCATCTACTTCCTGGCGCCGTCCACTCTCCAGTGGAAGCAGCTCGCGCAGGACGGCGTGCAGTTCAACGACGTGAACTATCAGGGCAATGCGAATCAGCCGATGACGCTGATGTCGGGCAACCGCGCCGACCTGCTGGTCAAGGCGCCCGCATACGACCCGAACGGCAACAACACCTATCCCGTGCTGGTCTACAACACGGTGGATCCGAGCGACCGGCCGCCGGCACGCCCCTACGCCACCCCCGCGACGCTGCTGAACGTCGTGGTCACGCAGGACGTGCCGGAGATGCAGTTCCTCGAGCAGGCCCCGACCTTCCCGTCGTTCCTCAAGGACATCAAGGACAAGGACATCACCGGCACGAAGGTGCTGACGTTCGCCTCGGCTGCGACCACGCCCTCCCCGAACCAGCACACCATCGACGGCAAGCAGTTCGACGGCGAGGTCGGCGCGGTGGTGTTGCTCAACCGTTCCGAGGAGTGGAAGGTCGTCAACGAGACCTACCCGCCGTCGTCGGGGAATCAGATCTCGCATCCGTTCCACATCCACATCAACCCCTTCCAGGTGACGGAGGTCTTCGATCCGAATGACGTGCTGTCGGTGCGCGACGGCGCGGGAACGGTGACCGTCGCGACGACGAACGACGGGTCGACGGTGGTGACGGGCAGCGCGGAGACGAACTTCACGCGCGACTTCCGCATCGGCGACTGGATCTGGATCAATGGCAAGTCGTCCACCGGTCCGCCGCCCGCGCCTCCGGGCATCGTGCAGTCGATCGAGGACGATCAGCACCTGACCATCGATACGAACAAGAGCGTCGTGGCGGCATCGACGTATCAGATCGCCGTACCGCTTTACACGATCGATGCGGCGAATGCGCTGGCCGGCCAGTGCGTGATCGATCCGAACGATCCCAAGCCGTGCAAGAACCCCGTCCCGCCGGAGAATCGGATCTGGTGGGACGTCTTCGCCATCCCATCCGGAAACAACTTCTACAACGCTACGACGAAGGCGTGGACGCCGGTGCCCGGCCACTTCCGCATGCGCAGCAACTTCGTCGATTACGCGGGCTACTACGTGCTGCACTGCCACATCCTCGCGCACGAGGACCGCGGCATGATGACCGTGGTGGAGGTCGCACCGCTGCAGACGCCGTACTCCCACCACTGACGCTGTACCGATCCTGCCCCGCCGCGCGCAGCGGCGGGGCATTTCCGGCAACCGAGTACGAAGTTTTTCGTTGACTACTACGAAGACCTTCGTGCAGACTCGCTGACCATGCGCGTGCACCTGGCTGCCGTCGTCTTCGCAATCCTGCCGATCGCCTTGGATGCCGGCGCCGCCGGCGCGAAGCTCGCACGCGCGCTCGATCCCTATTTCGACGCGCTCGAGCGCAACGGACGCATGCACGGCTCGGTCGCCATCGTTCGCGAGGGAAAGCTCGTCTACGGGCGCGCGATCGGGATGCGTGCGGGCGCCGCTGGCTCGCCGCTGGCCGCGAACGCGCAGACCGCCTACCGCGCCGGCTCGATCACGAAGCTGTACACGGCGGTCATGACCTATCAACTGATCGACGAAGGAACGCTGTCGCTCGATACGCGGCTGAGCGAGTTCCTCCCGGCCATTGCGAACGCGGAGCGGATCACCATCGCACACCTGCTGTCGCACAGTTCCGGCATCGGCAACTACCCGCCTCCCGACGCAGCGAACGATCCCACGGCGTGGCCGTTTCACCCGCAATCGAAGAGCGCAATGCTGGCGCGCTTCGCGTCGCTGCAACCCGATCACGCTCCCGGCGAGCGGTCGACCTACAGCAACACGAACTTCGCACTCCTCGGCTACATCGTCGAGGCGGTGACGAAGTCGACTTACGCCGCGCAACTCGAGCGGCGCATCACGCGCAAGCTGCGCGCGAAGCGAACGCGTTTCGGCGGCGCGATCGACGCCGCGAAGAACGACGCACAGTCCTTCGCGTACGACGAGGGGAAATGGCACGTTCGTCCCGAACAGCACGCCAGCGTCGCCGCAGGAGCAGGCGCGATCGTCTCCACGGCCACGGAGCTGGCCACGTTCATGAGCGCGCTCTTCAACCGCCGGCTGATGTCTGGCGGCGCGGTGGCGGAGATGCTCGTGCCGTTCTCGCCATCGCTTCCCGGATCGGAAAAGGGCGTGGTCGTGTTCCGTCTCAACGATCGCAGCCGCACCGCCTATCAGCACCTCGGCGGAATCGACGCGTTCCAGTCCAGCCTGACCTTCCTTCCCGATCAGAACGCCGCCATCGCAATCGTCTTCAACGGCCAGAACTACCCGATGGGAAAGGTGTTCTACGCGATCGTCGACGGGCTGGCCGGACGCGACGTGGCCGTACCGTCATTTACGCCGGTCGAGCTTCCGCCACAGACACTGGCGCGGTACGAAGGCGTCTACGCATTCCCCGAGATCGGCATGACCATCACCGTGCGGCAGAGCGGAACGCAGCTCAGTGCACAGGCCAGCGGACAGGAGCCGTTCGCGCTCGATCCGATCGCCGAAGCGATGTTCTCGCATCCGCCGTCGGGCATCCTGATCGAGTTCCGCGAAGGCGCGCTCGTGCTCTTCCAGGGACCGTCGCAGTTGCGATTCAAACGGAGCGAATAGATCGGATCGGAGCTGCTAAGCTCCGCCGTTCATGCGCGTCGCCGTGATCGCCTCGCGGTTTCCGTGGCCGTCGTACACCGGCGATCGCATGCGTACGGCGACGTGGCTGGCGGCGCTGGCGCGGCATGCACGCGTTGCGCTGATCGCACCGGCGGGCGAGATTCCTGCCGATGCTCCGCCGTTCGCGTTCTTTCCCGCCGCGCGATCGTTTTCGCACGCAGCGCGGGCGGCGTTCACGGTCATCCGCCAGGACCTGCCGTTGCAGAGCCTGATCACGGCGCCGTATGCGTGGGGCGAGGCGATCGCCGCGGCGCATCGCGCATCAGGCGGATTCGATGCGATGGTGGTCGTGCTCTCCCGCGCCGATCCATGGGTGCGCGGCTCTCTCGATGGCGGCGTGAGGATTCTCGATGCAGTCGATTCGCTGCAACGCAACGCGGAGGAGCGAGAGAAAGCGTCGTCGATGCCGATGCGCTGGTTGTGGCGCGAGGAAGCACGGCGGCTGAAAAATGCGCAACGCGACGTGGCGCACGCGTACGACCGCATCGTCGTGGTCAACCGCGACGAGCGCGCGGACTTCAGCTCCGATGCGGTGGCGATCCCGAACAGCGTGCCCGTGCTGCCGCTCGACACCGCGGGGCCGCGGCCATACGACTTCGGGTTCTGGGGACGCCTCGCCTATTTCGCGAATGCCGATGCGGCGCGATGGTTGATGCGCGAGATCTGGTCGCCCATCCGCCAGCGGCTTCCGTCCGCGACGATGGTCCTCGCCGGAGCGGATGCGCCGCGCGCGCTCGTGCGCGAAGCGCGCCGGCAACCCGGCATCGAGCTGATCTCGCCCGTCGAAAACATGTCCGCGCTGGCGCGCTCGGTGCGCGTGGCGGTCATGCCGGTTCGCTACGGCAGCGGGCAGGCCACGAAGGTGCTCGAAGCGGCGGAAGCGGGATGCGCCATG
>CAMPKJ010000080.1 GCA_946887105.1 uncultured Acidobacteriota bacterium
CGCACATCGTCGACGACGTGAGCGATCTCTGCTCGCGCATGGCCGTCCTGGCCGGAGGGCGCGTGCGGCTGGAAGGCATGCACCGGCTCGAGGGAAGGGTGTGGCGCAAGACCGTCCGCAAGGATGCGGTGCCGCGCTACAAAGAATTGTTTGCGGTGCTCTCGACGCGGCTGTTCGCGGGTGACACGCGCATTCACGTTCTCGCGGACGACAGACCGGAGCCGGGCTTCGAGCGCGTGTCGACGAACCTCGAGGATGTCTACTTCTCGGTGTTGCGATGCTGACGGACATCGTCCGTTTCGAGTGGCGCTACCACACGCGCCAGGTCTCGTTCATCGCCGCGGCGGCGCTGTTTTTCGTGTTCGGGTTTGCGCTGACGGCCACCGGATTCGGCCCCGACAACGTCAACATCAATTCGCCGTACAGCATCGCGCAGTCGATCGGGCTGCTGTCGCTGGCGGCCGTGTTCATCCTGGCGGTGTTCTGCGCGAATGCTGTGGTGCGCGATCGCGAGACGCAGATGGAGGAGATCGTTTTCACGACCTCCGTCACCAAACTGCCGTTCCTCATCGGCCGCTTCACCGGCTCGTTTCTGGCGGCATTCACCGCGTTCAGCACGTGCGCATTGGGAATGCTCACCGCGCGCTTCATGCCGTGGCTCGATCCGGACCGCCTCGGCACCGTGCACCCGGCTCATTACCTGTGGGCGCTGCTGGTCATCGCATTGCCGAACATGCTCTTTGCCGGCGTGGTGCTGTTCGCGCTGTCGACGGTCACGCGCAGCGTACTGGCGAGCTATGCCGGCTCGGTGCTGCTGTACGTCCTCTATTTCGTGACCGCGGCGATGACGAATTCACCGCTGATGGCGTCGTCGGTTCCCGGCGTCAATGAAAGCGCGGCGCTCGCGGCGCTGCTCGATCCGTTTGCGCTCTCCGCATTTTTCGAACAGACCCGGAACTGGATTCCGGCGGAGCGCAATACGCGCCTGCTGTCGCTGACCGGCAATTTCCTGCTCAATCGCCTGGTGTGGATCACGGCCTCGATCGCGATTCTCGGCGCCGTCTATTACCTGTTCTCGTTCCGCGTCGTGTCCGTGGCCCGCAAGCGCGTCAACGACACTCCCGAAATCGACACCGCACCGGTGAGGACCTACAAGCCGGTTTCCACAGAGCCCTCACAATGGGCGTCTTATCTCGCCGCGACGAACATCGAGCTCCGCACGTTCCTGGCCACGCTGCCGTTTCTGGTCATGCTGCTCTTATGGGCGGCGCTGGCCGGCTTCGAGATCATCAGCGACATCAACGGCGGTGAATACGGCTCGGCCTCGTATCCCGCGGCGGGAATGCTCTTCGAGACCCTGGGCACGCCGTTGACGATCCTCGGCACGATTCTCCTGATCTACACCTCGGCCGAGATGATCTGGCGCGAGCGCGCGCTGCGCATTTCCGGAATCCTCCATGCCACGCCCGCCTCCAACGCCGTCTTCGTCGCGGCGAAATGCACCGCTCTCACCGTAATGATCGTCGCATTGACGACGACGGCGGTCCTCACCGCGGCAGCGGTGCAGCTCGCGAAAGGGTGGGCGCCCGATCCTGCCCTGCTGCTCGCGTTCGGCTACCTCATGGCCGCGCCGCTGGTGTTGTTCGCCTGTGCGGCGGTCTTCATTCAGACGCTCAGCTCGCACAAGTACCTCGGGATGCTGATGGTCGTACTGCTCGCGGTGATCAGCCTGCAGGGCGACATGTTCGGACTCGAACAGCGCCTGCTGCGCTACGGCTCCGTGCCGCCGCTCCTGTACTCCGACATGGATGGCTTCGGCCCCGCGGCGCGATTCCACTGGTTCGTCGTCTATTGGGCCGCACTGGCCGGACTGCTGCTCCTGTTCGCGACCGCGGCGTGGCGCAATCGCGCCGGCGCATTACGCAGAGTGCCGCGGCTCGCGACGATGGTCCTGACCGCGATCTTCATCACCAGCGGCGCGTTCATCTTCTACAACACCGACATTCTCAATGCGAACGAAACGCGGGCGGAGGTGCTGGACTGGAAGGCGGATTACGAACGCACCTACAAAGCGTTCGCCGCGCTTTCGCAACCGCGCATCGCGGAGGTCCGGGCGGATGTCGACCTTCATCCCGAGGAGCGGCGGTATCGCGTGCACGGCGAATATGTCGTCGTCAATGAGTCGACGCACCCGATCGACACCATACTGATCGCCGTTCGCGGCGACGCCGATCGCGCCGCCGTGACCGTTCCGGCAGCGCGTGAAATGCACAATGCGCGCTTCGGTCAACACCTCTTCAAGCTCGACGCGCCACTGCAGCCGCAGGCGCGCACGACGGTCGGCTTCGACATCACTTACACAAATCCGGGATTCGTCGCCGGCGACCGCGAACAGACCATCATCGCGAACGGGTCGTTCATCATGACCCACCGCTCCTTCCCGACCATCGGGTATCGCGTGAGCTACGAGATCGACGATCCGCGCGAACGGCGCAGGCGCGGGTTGCCGGTCTCCTCGGCCGCCGACGGCGCGGCGCGTGATTTCATGCAACACGACGCGATCGTGGCGGCCGATTGGGTGCGTTTCGACGTCACCGTCTCGACCCCGGCCGATCAGCGCGTGGTGGCACCGGGGCGCATCGTGCGGGCGTGGGAACACGGCGGGCGGCACTCCGTGCAGTTCCGTCCCGATCATCCGATCCCCAACCACTTCATCATCTCCTCGGCGCGCTATGCGGTCACGAGAGAAACGCACCACGGCGTTCCGATCGAGATCTACCACCACCCGCAGCACACCTACAACGTCGCGCGCATGATGCGTGCGGCCGCGGACTCGCTGCGCTATCTCGGCGAGAACTTCGGACCGTATCCGCACGACACCTTGCGATTGGCCGAAGTTCCGGCTGTCTTTCGCGGGTTCGCGGGGTTTGCGCAGCCGGGCGTGGTGTTCCTCAGCGAGAACCGCGGATTTCTGATCGACGCGCGCGATCCGCGGCGGATCGACCTCCTCTATCGCAGGACCGCGCACGAAGTCGCGCATCAATGGTTCGGCCACACCATCGTGCCGGCCAATGGACCGGGCGGCTCGATGATCACCGAGTCGCTGACGAAGTATTGCGAGCTGATGCTGCTCGAGAAGGCGTATGGCCGCGAACAGGTGCGCCAGGCGCTGACGTACGAGCTCGATCTCTATCTTTCGGGACGCACCAGCGAATCGGAGGCCGAGCCGCCGCTGTCGCGCGTCGACAATCAGTCCTACCTCTACTATCGCAAGGGCGCGCTGGTGCTGTACGCGCTGAGGGACCTCCTCGGCGAGGAGACCCTCAATACGGCGCTGCGCAATCTGATCCGGGAGCAGGGCGGGCCGAGGAAGAAGCCGGCGGCAGCGGATGTGATCCGTCACATTCGCGCCGTCGCTCCGGCGGAGCATCACCCGCTCATCGACGAGTGGCTGAACGGCGTCGTGCTCTATGACTTCCAGCTCGACTCGGCGGCGTCACGGCGGATGCCGGACGGCACGTACGAGATCGCGATGCGGATCGTCGCGACGAAGGAATCGCGCGACCAAGCCGTCGCGATGCGCGAGGCGATCGACGTCGGCGTATTCGACGCGGCGGGAGAGCCGCTCCATCTCGCGCGACACGAGCTGCGCGATGGCGCGCAGGAAATCCGCGTCGTGGTCGCGAAGGAGGCGCTGCGCGCGGCAGTCGATCCGTACATCACGCGCATCGATCGCAATCGCTTCGACAACAGCAGGCGCGTCGAGTGACCGCGCGCTTATAATGCGCGCCAGCTTTGTTCGTCCCGAAGTCGATCATCTGTTTACGTGAAGGGTATACACGCGAGACCGTGCTGCGCGATGTCATCGCCGGCGTCGTGGTGGGGATCGTTGCACTTCCACTGGCACTGGCGTTCGCCATCGCCTCGGGCGTACCTCCCGAGCGCGGCCTCTACACCGCCATCATCGCCGGCTTCCTGATCTCCGCTCTGGGCGGGAGCCGCGTGCAGATCGGCGGACCGACCGGCGCATTCGTGGTCATCGTCTACGGCATCGTGCAGCAGTTCGGCTACGAGGGACTGGTGATCTGCACCGTCCTGGCCGGCGCGATCCTGGTCGTCCTCGGCCTGGCGCGCATGGGCGCGCTCATCAAATACATCCCTTATCCCGTCATCACCGGCTTCACCGCCGGCATCGCGGTGATCATCTTCTCGTCGCAGATGAAAGACTTCTTCGGCCTGAAGATGGGCGCCGTTCCGGCGGACTTCATGGAGAAGTGGGTCGCGTACGCCGGCAACTTCGGCTCGATCGATCCGGCCACCGCGTTCCTCGCGGTCGGCACTCTGGCCGTGCTCCTGATCTGGCCGCGGATCTCGCGCGTCATTCCGGGACCGTTCGTTGCGATGATCCTGGCCACGCTGGTCGTGCAGCTCTTCGATCTGCCGGTTGAGACCATCGGCTCGCGCTTCGGCGGCGTCCCTTCATCGCTGCCGCGCCCGCACTGGCCGGACATCCCGTGGACGCACATCCGCGCGCTCGTTTCGCCGTCGCTGACGATCGCCCTGCTGGCCGCGATCGAATCGCTTCTCTCCGCGGTCGTGGCCGACGGCATGATCGGCACGCGCCACAAATCAAACATGGAGCTCGTCGCGCAGGGCGTCGCCAACATCGCCTCGCCGATCTTCGGCGGCATCCCGGCGACCGGCGCGATCGCACGCACCGCCACGAACGTACGCACGGGCGGGCGTACGCCGCTCGCGGGCATCGTGCACGCCGTCACGCTGATGCTCATCCTGCTGCTGCTCGGAAAGTGGGCGGCCATGATTCCGCTCTGCGCGCTGGCGGCGATCCTGGTGGTGGTCGCGTATCACATGAGCGAGTGGCGATCGTTCGCCGGACTGCTGCGCGCGCCGAAGAGCGACATCGCGGTACTGCTGATCACCTTTGCGCTGACCGTGTTCGTCGACCTCACGATAGCGGTGCAGATCGGCATCGTCGCGGCCTCGCTGCTCTTCATGAAGCGCATGGCCGACATCACGCAGATCGAGGGCGTCACTGCCGCGGATCCCGCGGACGATGACGTCGGGGAAATCAGCCAGGTGCGGCGCCGCAAGAACATTCTCGGCGGACGCGAGATCCCGGCCGGCGTCGAGGTGTACGAGGTGAATGGCCCGTTTTTCTTCGGCGTGGCCGACAAGCTCAAGGACGTGATGTCGGAGATCGCCAAGCCACCCAGGGTTTTCATCGTGCGCATGCGCCACGTGCCGGCCGTCGACGCGACCGGACTGCACGCGCTCGACCAGATGGCGAAGAAGTGCCGCGCGCAGGGAACGTTGCTGGTCCTCACCGAGATTCGCGAACAGCCGCGCAATGCGATCGCGCGGTCGGGAAAGTCGTTCGAGATCGTGGAGACGTTGGACGAGGCGCGGGCGCGTTAGACACGCTGGCTGGCGTTGGGGGTCAGGAGCCGCGCGCCTGCGGGCTGGCGTTGGGCGTCAGGTGCCGCGCGCCTGCAGGGCGCGCGGGGGCGTCTGGGCGGTCTCGCGAAAGATCGCTCGTGTGCAACCTGGGCTGCATCGCGAGACGGGCCGGATGCGCCGGCGGCGCTCTGGCGCCGCGGCTCCCGACGCCCAACGCCAGCCTCGAATCCTTCCGTCGCATAAACTGCGGCGGTGCCTCATGAGCTGACCCTCATCACCACCCTCGCCACCGCGTTCGGCATGGCGCTGGTCCTCGGGTTCGTCGCGGCGCGGCTGAAGCTGCCGCCGCTGGTCGGGTATCTCGTGGCGGGCGTGCTGGTGGGACCGCACACGCGCGGGTTCACGGCGGACGTCGAGCTGGCCGGTCAGCTCGCCGAGATCGGCGTGATGTTGCTGATGTTCGGCGTCGGCCTGCACTTCTCGCTCGAGGATCTCGCGGCCGTGCGGCGCATCGCCCTCCCCGGCGCGGTCGTACAGATCGCCGTGGCCACCACGCTCGCGGCCATCACGGCGATGCTCTGGGGCTGGAGCTTCGGCGGCGGTCTCGTGTTCGGACTGTCGTTGTCGGTCGCCAGCACGGTGGTGTTGTTGCGCGCACTCGAAGCGCGCGGCCAAT
This sequence comes from uncultured Acidobacteriota bacterium, assembly GCA_946887105.1. The sequence continues at coordinate 6,095 of CAMPKJ010000080.1, forward strand.
TCGAATCGTTGAATGGCCGCATCGCCGTCGGCTGGCTGATCGTCGAGGATCTGGTGACGGTGCTGGTGCTGGTCATTCTGCCGCCGCTGGCGGCCGTGCTCGGCGGACATGCGGACGGCGATGCGGGCCGCGGCGTGGGGATGACGCTGCTGATCACGTTCGCGAAAGTGGGCGCGTTCATCGTGCTGATGCTCGTGGTCGGCCGCCGGGTGTTTCCGCGCGTGCTGTGGGTGGTGGCAAAGACCGGTTCGCGCGAACTCTTCACGTTATGCGTCATCGCCGCCGCTGTGGGCATCGCGTATGGCGCCGCGGAGCTGTTCGGCGTCTCGTTCGCTCTGGGCGCGTTTTTCGCCGGCATGATGATGCGCGAATCGGCGCTCAGCCATCGGGCAGCCGAGGAGTCGTTGCCGTTGCAGGATGCGTTCGCGGTGCTGTTTTTCGTTTCGGTGGGGATGCTGTTCGATCCGATGGTGATGGTGCGGCAGCCGCTGCAGATCATCATCGTCGTGGCCATCGTCATGATCGGCAAGACCCTCGCCGCGGTCGGGATCGTGCTGCTCTTCCGCTACCCGCTGACGACCGCGCTGACCGTCGGCGCCGGACTCGCGCAGATCGGCGAGTTCTCGTTCATCCTGGCCGGGTTGGGCGTCAGCCTCGGATTGCTGCCGGTCGAGGGACAGAGCCTCATCCTCGCCGGCGCGATCGTCTCCATCGCGTTGAATCCGCTGCTCTTCACCGCCATCGAGCCGGTACAGCGCTGGATCCGCGAACGCTCCGACCTGGCGCGGAAGCTCGACCGCAGCATGGATCCTCTGGCCACGCTGCCGATGACCGTCGACCAGGACCGCCTGACCGCGCACGTCGTGCTGGTCGGCTACGGACGCGTCGGACGGCGTATCGCAAACGCACTCACCGAGAACAACATCCCGTTCGTCGTGGCCGAGCAGAACCGCGAGCTGGTCGAGCTGCTTCGCTCGCGCAACATCCCCGCCGTCTCGGGCGACGCCTCCGATCCGGCCGTGCTGATCCAGGCGCACGTGCAGCGCGCGAGCATGCTCGTGATCGCCACGCCGGATACCTTCGGCGTGCGCAAGATGGTCGAAACCGCGCGCATGCTTCGGCCGCAGATCGAAGTGGTGGTGCGCACGCACAGCGATGAAGAAGCGGAACTCTTGCGCAACGAGAACATCGGGCGGATCTTCATGGGCGAGCACGAGCTGGCCCTCGGCATGACCGAGCACGTTCTACACACGATGGAAGCGAAGTAGTCAGGAGCCATGCGCGCCCTGCAGGCGCGCGCGGGGGCGTCTGGGAAATCGCGATAAAGCCAGGTTTCGCAAGATTGGCCTCATCGCGAGATCTCCCAGACACCCCCGCGGCGCTCCGGCGCCGCGGCTCCTGACGCCAGCGCGCTCTGCGCGCAAACACTCCCCGCACTACAATCCCCCGTCATGAGCTCACTCGTAGAAATCCGCGACGTTCACAAGGTCTACAAGCGCGACTCGTTCGACGTGCCCGTTCTGAACGGCGTCTCCGTCGACGTTCCGCGCGGTGATTTCCTCGCGCTGATGGGTCCCTCCGGATCGGGCAAGACCACGCTCCTCAACCTGATCGCCGGCATCGACCGCCCCACGCGCGGACAGGTGGTGGTCGACGGCAAGGAAATCTCCGCGTACAACGAGACCAGGCTCGCCACGTGGCGCGCGCAGCACGTCGGGTTCATCTTCCAGATGTACAACCTGATTCCGGTGCTCAATGCGTTCGAGAACGTCGAGCTGCCGTTGCTGCTCACGCATCTCAACAAACGCGAGCGGCGCGAGCACGTCGAGGCGGCGTTGAAGATCGTTGGCCTGCCTGACCGCATGACGCACTATCCGCGGCAGCTGTCCGGCGGCCAGGAGCAGCGCGTGGCCATCGCGCGCGCCATCGCCACCGATCCGACCATCCTCGTCGCCGACGAGCCGACCGGTGACCTCGACGCGAAGAGCGCGCACGAGATCCTCGATCTGCTGCAGCAGCTCAACGCCGAGTATCAGAAGACCATCATCATGGTCACGCACGATCCGAAGGCCGCGGATCGCGCCCGTCACACGCTGCACCTGGACAAAGGCGTTCTGGTCGAACAGGGGCAGGAATCCCGCGTGGTGCAGGCATGAAGTTCTCGAAGCTCATCATCCGCAACCTGTTCCGCAACAAGCTGCGCAGCTTCCTGACGCTGGTGCTGATGGGCGCGATCTTCTTCTTCGTGGCCACGCTGCTCTCCATCCTGGAGAATTTCGAGTCCGCCTCGAATTCCGGCGAAGGGCAGAATCGCCTCGGCGTGCAGTCGGCGATCTCGCTCGCCAATCCGCTTCCGCTGTCGCACGAGGCGAAGATCGCCACCATCCCCGGAATCGTGGAGATCGCCAAGCTGCAATGGCTCGGCGCGTACTACAAGGAGCCGAAGAACTTCTTCGCGAACTTCGCCGTCGATCACGACAAGATGGAAGTGGTCTGGGACGACTACGCCACGCCGAAGGATCAGATGGACGCGTTCAAGGCCGATCGCCGCGGCGCCATCGTCGGCCCCGAGCTCGCCAAACGCTGGGGCTGGAAGATCGGCGACCGGGTCGTGCTCACCGGCCAGATCTTTCCGTGGAATCCGGAGCTGACCATCCGCGGGATCTACAAGCACAAGTTCGACACGTCGTCGCTGTTCCTGCACTTCGACTACTTCCACGAGGCCACCAAGGACATCACCGGCTCGACGGCCGGCACGTTCTGGGTGCGCGTGAAAGATCCGAACGACATGGCCAGGATCAGCCAGCAGATCGACGACATGTTCAAGAACTCCGAGTATCCGACCGAGACGTTCACGGAGAAGGAGTTCCAGCAGCAGTTCATGGCCATGATCGGCAACATCAAGCTGCTGTTCAGCGTGGTGGCCATCTGTTCGATCTTCATGGTCATCCTGCTGGCGGCGATCACCATGAGCATGGCCGCGCGCGAGCGCGTCACGGAAGTGGCGGTGCTGAAGGCGATCGGCTTCACCAGCGGCACGATCCTCACGCTGATGCTGATCGAGTTCGTGACGCTCGGCCTGATCGGCGGCGCACTCGGCACATTCGGCGCGAAGCTTCTCTATGGCGCGGTCAACATGACCGAGGTGACGCAGGGATTCCTGGTGGCGTTCGGCGTGAATGCGAAGACCGTCGTCACCTGCCTCACTGCCGCGGTCATCGTCGGCTTCCTGGCCGGAGGACTTCCGGCGCTGCGGTCGGCGCGACTCTCGGTGGTCGACGGCCTGCGAAAGGTGTGGTGAGTGATGGCCATTCCAATCAAGTACAACATCGGCAATCTCATGAGCCGCAAGGTCTCGACGCTCATGACCGTGCTCGGCATCGGCATCGTCATCGCGGTGATGGTGGCGATGATGGCGCTCTACAACGGCGTGCAGCAGGCGCTGGTCTCGTCGGGATCGAAGGACAACCTGATCGTGCTGCGCGAAGGCGCGCAGACCGAGGCCACGAGCTGGGTGACGCGCGACAAGTTCCGCATCATCCGCTCGCTGGAAGGCATCGCCAGAGCGTCGGACGGCGAGCCGCTGGTCTCGCCCGAGCTGGTGATCATCTTCAAGCTCCCGCGCCGCGATAACCCGACCGGCTCCAACATCAACGTGCGCGGCGTGACGCAGAAGGCGCTCGAGATCCGGCCGTACATCAAGCTCGAGGAAGGACGGATGTTCCGCTCCGGCGTGAACGAGGTGATCGTCTCGCGCAGGATGCAGCAACGCTTCCTCGATCTCGACATCGGCGACACGTTCAAGTCCGGCACGCACACCTGGAGCGTGGTGGGCATCTTCGACGCGAAAGGAACGAGTTTCGACTCCGAGATCTGGGCGGACGTCGAACAGCTCGGCCTCGCGCAGAAGCGTCCCGAGTACTCGTCGGTGCTGCTGAAGCCGGATGACGCCGCGTCGTTCCGCGCCATTCAGGACGCGATCTCGACGGACACGCGTCTGAAGCTGCAGTCGAAGACGGAGTTCAAGTATTACGAGGACCAGACCAGCGGCCTGCTCGGGATCAGGATCCTGGTGACGATCGTGACGTTCTTCATGGTGCTCGGCGCGACGCTCGGCGCGATGAACACCATGTTCTCCGCGGTGGCGTCGCGCAAACGCGAGCTGGCCACGATGCGCGCCCTCGGCTTCAAGCGCCGCGACGTGCTGCTGTCCGTCGTGGTCGAGGCCATCGTCGTCAGCGGCATCGCCGGCGTCATGGGCGTGCTTCTGGCGCTGCCGGTGAACGGCATCGCCACCGGCACCGCGAACTTCGTGACCTTCTCCGAGGTGGCGTTCAACTTCAACATCTCCACGAATGTGGCTGTGTTCGCGGTGGTCCTGGCGATCGTGGCCGGTGTGATCGGAGGACTGCTGCCCGCGATCAGCGCGGCGCGGCTGCCGATCACGCGCGCGCTGCGCGAGATTTAGTCATGCAGAACTGGCCGGAACTGCCCCTCGAAGCCTGGCGCGACACGAAGGAAACGCTCCACCGCTGGACGCAGGTGGTGGGGAAGATCCGCATGAGGCTCACGCCGCTCATCAATCACTGGTGGAACGTGCCGCTGTACGTCACCGCGCGCGGACTGACCACGTCCGAGATCCCGTACGGCGACCGCTGGTTCGACATGGAGTTCGACTTCATCGCGCACGTGCTGCGCGTGCGCACGAATGACGGCGGCGAGCACGACATCCCGCTCGGCGCGCGCAGCGTGGCCGACCTGCACGACGAGGTCTTCCGCGTCCTGAATGCACTCGACATCTCCTGCCGCATCTGGACGGTTCCGGTCGAGATCGAAAATCCGATCCCGCTCGATCGCGATGAGCATCACGCCTCGTACGACCGCGAATACGTCGAGCGCTTCTGGCGCATCCTCGCGCTCTCGCACGCGGTCTTCACCGATTTCCGCGCGGAGTTCATCGGCAAGTGCAGCCCGGTGCATTTCTTCTGGGGCGGCTTCGATCTCGCGGTGACGCGTTTCTCGGGCCGTCCCGCGCCGCCCCGTCCCGATGCGGATGCGATCACTCGCGAAGGGTATTCGCACGAAGTGAGCAGCGTGGGCTGGTGGCCGGGCGACAGCCGCCTGCCGCAGGCCTCGTTCTACAGCTACGCCGCGCCCGAGCCGGAGGGCTTCCGCACCAGCGCCGTCTCTCCCGCCGCGACGTACTACAACGAGCCGCTGAACGGGTTTTACCTGCACTACGACGACATGCGCCGCCTGGAGAATCCGGAGCGGGCGCTGCTCGATTTCTGCCACTCGACCTACGACGCCGCGGCGAAAACGGGCCATTGGGATCCGGCGTTGGTACGCCGCCCGCCGGCCGGCTGACGCCGGCGGCATCCCGCGCCGCCACCCGCCTCGGTTCCTTCTTCCAAATCCGCGCTCAGCTGCGCAGCGCCGACGGTACGAAAGAGAGTGCTTGCGCTGTCGTTGCCCGGCGCTGCGTCGGCTGCAGCGCGGTCCATCGATTTAGCAATTGCGCTAGGCGGTCAGCCGAACGTGGACTGACTAACTGGCCGGGTTCGGAGGCGCGAGTTTCGTCAGCGACGGTGCGTGCAGACGCGGGCCGTTGTACGGAACGGTGCCGAAGCGGCTCCCTTCCTCCCACTCCGCGCGCGCGGCGGCGATCTCCTCCGGCGTGCGCGCGACGAAGTTCCACCACATCAGCACCGGCTCCCGGAACGGCTCGCCGCCGAGGAGGAGCACGCGCGCGCCGGAAGCGCTGCGGAGCGCGAGGTCGGAGCGGTCCGTGCCGAGGTAGACCATCGTGTTGCGTGTGAGCGGATGGCCGTCGAGCTCCGCATCGCCGTCGAGAAGCATCACGCCGTGCTCGCGATCCGTGCGCGCGGGCAGCAGCAGCGTCTCGCCGCGATGCACCGTGATGTCGGCGCCGATGCCGTCCGAATACGAATCGGCGGGCGAGACCGCATCTTCGATCGCGCCCATGAACACCTGCGCCGCGCCGCCGCGCCACTCCAGTCGCGGCACTTCATGCAACGGCTGGAACGACGGCGCAATGTTGCGATGCGCGTCCGGCAACGCGATCCACAACTGCAATCCGTTCAGCCGGCCGCGATTCGACCGCGGCGTCTCCTCGGCATGCGCGATCCCGCTTCCCGCGGTCATCACGTTCACGCCGCCCGGACGCGCGGTGCCTTCGCCGCCGATGCTGTCGTGATGCACGACCTCTCCCTCCAGCAGCCAGGAGACGGTCTGCAATCCGATGTGCGGATGCGGCGCGACGTCCATCGGCTTTCCGTCGCTGAACGACAGCGGCCCATAGCGATCGAGAAAGCACCACGGCCCGATCAGCCGCCGGCCGCGCGCCGGAAGCGCTCTCCAGATGGTCAGCTCGCCGAGTGCGGTCTCGCGTCCCGGATGTTCTTCGAACGCCGGCATCCCGAGGATGATAGCGGGAGTCCCATGGTGGCTATAGCCATTGACGATATATCCACTATGGCTATACTCAGCGCATGTCCGACGTCGACGGCTTCCTCCCTCTCCCACCGGCCACGTTTCACATCCTGCTCGCGCTCAGCGATGGCGAGCGCCATGGCTACGCGATCATCCAGGAAGTGGAGGCGCGTACCGACGGCGAGCTGCGGCTGAGCGCGGGCACGCTGTACCGCTCCATCGCGCGCATGGTGGAACAGGGACTGATCGCCGAGGTCACACGCCGTGCGTCGAAGCAGGACGATCCGCGCCGGCGCTATTACCGGGTCACTCCGTTCGGCACCTCTGTCGCGCGCGCGGAGATGCGCCGCCTGACCCAGCTCGTGAAGATCGCCCGCGCCAGCGGCCTGACTCCGGAGAGTGCGTGATGCGCTTCTATCGCCTGTTGCTGCGGCTCTATCCCTCCTCGTTTCGTGGCGCGTACGGCGACGAGCTGACCACCGTTTTCGAGGAGCGCACGCGACACATGCCGGCGCCGCGGAAGCCGCTCGCCGCGATCGCGGACGTCGTCCCAAACGCGTTCGCCGTGCACGCCGACCTGCTCGCGCAGGATCTGCGCTACGCCGTGCGCTCCCTCTTCCGCGCACCCGGCTTTGCCATCACGGCCATCCTCGTCGCCGCCCTCGGCATCGGCGCGAACACCACCGCGTTCTCGCTCGCCGACTTCGTGCTCGTGCGTCCGTTGCCATTCCCCGAGCCCGATCGCCTGCTGAAGCTGTGGGAGAAGTATCAATCCGGGCGCAACGTCGTGTCGCCTGCGAACTTCCTCGACTGGAAAGAGCAATCGCGCTCGTTCGAGGCGATGGCTGCATACACAGTGCGCCCGGCAAATCTCGTCGGGATGGGCGATCCGCGTCAGCTGGAGCTGGTCCGCGCTACGCCGGAAGTCCTGCCGGCCGTCGGTGTCGCTCCGCTGCTCGGCCGCCACTTCACCGCCGCGGAAGCCGCAAACAGTGCGCCGCTGATGCTCAGTTACGCGCTGTGGCAATCGCAGTTCGGCGGCGTGCCGGACGTCATCGGCCGCGTCGTGCGGCTCGATGGAGCACCGCACACGATCGTCGGTGTGATGCCGCCGGCGTTTCAGTTCCCACGCCGCGGGATCGACGCGTGGTCGCCGCTGCTCCTGAACGAAGAAAGCCGCGAGGATCGCACCGACACGTTTCTCGAAGTGATCGGCCGTCTTCGCAAGGGAGTGACGGTCGAGCAGGCGCGTGAGGAGCTCGAGCTGATCGCGTCGCGCCTGGAACGGCAATATCCGGAGGAAAACAAGGACCTCGGCGTGCACGTCTGGCGTCTGCGCGATGAGGTCGGGGCGAGCGCACGGATGCTCGTGCTGGCATTGTGCGGCGCCGCGCTCTGCATCCTGCTGCTGTCGTGCGCGAACCTGGCCAGCCTGTTCCTGGTGCGAGGCGCGAGCCGCGCGCGCGAGCTGGCCGTGCGCTCGGCACTCGGCGCCGGACGCGAGCGGCTGGTCCGCCAGCTCGTGACCGAAAGCTTCGTCATCGCCATCCTCGGCGGCATCGCCGGCGTCGGGCTCGCAACCGCGACCGTTCCACTGCTCACGCGTCTCGTGCCGCCAGCGCTGCCGATCGCCGAATATCCATCCATCGATGTGCGCGTGCTCGGCGTAGCCGCGCTGTTCATGGTGCTGACCGGGCTCGCCTTCGGCGTTCTTCCCGCGGTGCGCGCGGGCGGAGGACAGATGCTCGACGCGTTGCGCGCCGATGCGCGCAGCGGTGGCGGGCGCACGCAACGTCTGCGCTCCGCGCTGGTGATCATCGAGATCGTCGCGTCGGTGGTGTTGCTCATCTCGTCGGGACTCCTGATTCGCGCGGTCTGGAACATCCAGCAGACCAGGCCGGGCTTCCGCACCGACAACGTGCTCGCGCTGCGCACCGCCTTGCCGCTGCCGAAATACGAGAACGTCTCGTTCCGGGCGCGCTTCTACGAGCGCGTGCTCGATGACGTGCGCGCGCTGCCGGGCGTGCAGAGCGCGGCGTACATCACCGGCTTGCCGATGGAGATGCGCGGCGGAATCTGGCCTGTGGCCATGCCGGGTGAAGAGGAGATACGCGACGGTTCCGCGAACGTCAGCATGCGATTCGTGACGCCACAGTTCTTCAGCACGCTGGGCATTCCGCTGCTGCGCGGCCGCGACGTGGCCACCACAGACGCCGCCGATCGTCCGTACGTGGCCGTCGTGAGTGAATCGTTCGCGCAGCGGCACTGGCCGGGGCAGGATCCGCTCGGCAAGCGATTCAAGCTCGCATTTTTCGAGCGCACGGTGATCGGTGTGGCCGGCGACGTGCGCGTGCGCGGTCTCGAGCAGACCAGCGAGCCGCAGGTGTACCTGTCGTACAAGCAGGTTCCCGACAATGGCCTGATCGGGTACGTGCCGAAAGAGCTGGTGGTGCGTTCGACGGCGCATCCGGACGCGCTCATCGCGCCCGTTCGCGAGATCGTGCGCCGCGCCGATCCCGAGCAGCCGGTCTCGAATGCGCGCACGCTCGAGACGATCCTCCAGGAAGAAACGGCGACGCGCGTGACGCAGGTACGCCTCCTTTCCGCGATGGCCGCAATCGCGCTGCTCATCGCCGCGATCGGCATTCACGGTCTGCTCGCCTACACCGTTTCGCTGCGCTGGCGCGAGCTCGGCGTGCGGCTCGCCCTCGGCGCGCAGACCGATGGAATCGTGCGGCTGGTGTTGCGCGACGGACTCGTGCTCGCCGCGATCGGCATCGCCGCCGGGATGTTTCTCGCCTATCTCGCGGCGCGCAGCATGGGCGCGCTGCTGGCCGGGATCCGGCCGATGGATCCGGTGACGTTCGCGGTCGCGTCCGCACTCTGTTTCCTGACCGTGCTCGCGGGATGCCTGCGGCCGGCGCTCCGCGCGGCGCGCGTCGATCCGATGACGGCATTGCGCGCGGAGTGAGACAGGCGCTTTGTGCGGCCGCGGCTGTTGCAAAGAGGAAAACGAACGCGGATAGCAGGCTCTGGCGGTGCATGATCGATAACGCAATGCCTCGGCATTTGCATATCGCGAAATGTCATGACCTTCCTCGCGCTGATCCTTGCTGCAGTGGTTGCCCAGGCCGAACCGTCCATCACGCTCGAACCGGTGGCACAGGGACTGGACAGTCCGGTGTCGATCACGCACGCGGGCGACGACCGGCTCTTCATCACGCTGCAGGATGGAATGGTGGTGATCTACGACGGCACGCGCATCCTGCCGGAGCCGTTCCTCGACATCCGCGGTCTCGTGCTGAACGGCGGCGAGCGCGGACTGCTGAGCATCGCCTTCCATCCGCGATACGCGGAGAACGGCCTGTTCTACGTCAACTACACGAACCTCCAGGGCGACACCGTGGTCGCCCGGTACTCCGTGCAGCCGCAGAATCCGAACCGCGCCAATCCCAACTCCGCGGTGACGATCCTGACCGTCGACCAGCCCTTCGCGAATCACAACGGCGGCCAGTTGCAGTTCGGCCCCGATGGCTATCTCTACATCGGCATGGGCGACGGCGGCTCGGGCGGCGATCCCGGCAATCGCGCGCAGAACATCATCGACCTGCTCGGAAAAATGTTGCGCATCGACGTCGACAGCGAATCGCCGTATGGGATTCCGCCGTCGAATCCGTACGCGGATGTCGACCCCGGCCGAGGGGAGATCTGGGCGATCGGACTGCGCAACCCGTGGCGTTTCTCGTTCGATCGCACCACCGGCGATCTGTGGATCGCGGACGTTGGACAGGGCCAGTGGGAGGAGATCAATTTCCAGCCCGCCTCCAGCATCGGCGGCGAGAACTACGGCTGGCGGCGGATGGAAGGCACGCACTGCTTCAATCCGAGCACGAACTGCAACACCGGTACGCTCGTGCTGCCGGTGATCGAGTACGACCATGGCGTCGGCTGCTCGGTGACCGGCGGCTACGTCTACCGCGGCACGCGCAACGCGCGGCTGATCGGCCAGTACATCTACGGCGACTACTGCAGCGGACGGATCTGGGCGGGCACCCGCAACGCGAACGGCACCGTTTCCTCGCGCGTGCTCGTCGATGCGACGTTCAACATCAGCACGTTCGGCGAAGACGCGGCCGGCGAGTTGTACGTCGGCGGACATTCGAACGGAGTGATCTACCGCATCGTCGACACACGTGCGCTATCGGGAAAGCGCCGCGCCGTGCGAAAGTAAGGGGAGTGTCACGCCGCTTCGACCGTCTGGTGAGCGACCTCGGAAATGTCGCGGTCTCCGAGCGCGCAAACAACCAGTTCTCGCACACGACCGGCGATCTGCAGGCGAACGCCATCCGCCGCCGCAACCTCCGCCTGTACCTCTGCGAGATGGACGCGATCGGACCGCGCATGCTGCTGATCGGCGAGGCGGTGAGCTATCGCGGCGGACGGCTGACCGGCATCGCGTTCGTCAGCGAGAGCGTGATGCTCGGCGGCGTCGACACCGCCAGCGGCCGGATCCTCGGTGCGGATTGCGGCTACCGGAAAGCGACCTACGGTCCGAAGCTGTCCACCGAGGCCAGCGCCACGATGGTGTGGGGCACGATCCGCGACGTGCATCCGCTGCCGCTGCTCTGGAACGCCTTTCCGTTTCATCCATTCGGACCGGACAGCGAAGACTCGAACCGCGCGCCGACCGCCGCCGAGCTGCTGATCGGCGAGCGCTTCATCGGCCGGCTGATGGGACTCTTCGCGTTCGAACAGATCGTGGCCATCGGCAACTCGGCATCGCTATCCTTGCAGCGGATGGGCATCGGGCACACTAAAG